>JAIRQX010000093.1 GCA_031256375.1 Deferribacteraceae bacterium | reverse complement strand
CTGGTTATTGTAAAAAACAGTTTGGCTAACTCATCTCCGCTTCCGCCGCTGCAAAGAACTTTGGCGTTAAAATGTTTGCCGTTAAGCGTAATCATCTCTTCATCGCTGACGAGAGGTTTAAGGAGCCGGTCGGACACCCCCTTTTTCTTGCTGTAAACGGATTTGTGATCTCTTAAGGCATTTTTTACGACGGCTTCCATATCTTCACTGCCGCTTGCCCCGTATCCTTTTAAAGTGTCATCAGCCCCATAGATTGTTGACGCCAAAAACAAACAAATAACAAGTAAAAAAACTATTTTTTTCATATATCACCTTATAGATAACAACATTCAACTTTGCGGTATAAAATAATGGCATGTACCCCCTTATTGGCGATAGGCACATCCAGAAAATCCCATGTTAAACCGGAACGACCGATAACTATGCGGTTGGGAAAAATTACAGGGAACGCCGGTACAAGCGCGTACATTGATTTACGCATGAGCGGGAGGTTTATAGGTTTACAGATACCCGAGGACATATGAGGTCCTATGGTTACTTCCATTTGTAATAACTTGTGCATATAATATATGACTCTTGCGGCAACGCTGACTGAGGCAAGATCGGAAGTAGCGGTTACATTGCTTGCGCCTATGGGATACATTGATCCCCATGAGCCGAGACACCACCACATAAAATCCAGAGGAAATCCGATATTTGCCGCGATAGAATCAATGGAACAGGATAACTGCGCAAAAGGGTTAGACACTAAAAATACTTCGGGATTAAGATAAGAAGCCCAGAGATCATTTTGCCATATAGGATCATATTCACTCATATACGCAAAATCAACACCGCTTGACGAAGGCGCGCATGAACTTTTCGCTAATCCGAGCATAGAGAAGAATGGGTACTGAATATAATGCGCCTGAAAAGTAATGAGGCTGTTTTGGTTATCAGTAGGTCTGTTCCCGAAAGAAAATGCGCCGGCTCCGGCGTCTATCTCAGCCGCAAAACTAAATGTAGGAAAACAGTAAGGGACTGATGTCACTTCCAGTATCGCAATCGGTTCCCAGAATGACATACTGACTCCCCATTGCGGTTCCATAAGCGGCGGAATAAAACAGGCTCCGCAATAAGCAGCCATTTCAGGCGAAGTATCTTCCAGTTCTCCAGCGCTCCCCATCGGAACGCCGGCGATTTTTATCGGGTACATATTGTGAAGCGTGGCTAAAGCCGTTTCAAGAATCTCTGAGGCGGATCCCTGAGTTGCCATCACACAGGCTTGCGCTGTCACAGGGTTTGCAAAACACGGCAGCGGGCTTAAAATTGTTATGAGTAATATAAAGTTAACGAATTTTAATCTCATTTACTTCAATCCTCCTTTTCTCTTTATTAACTTTGATAATGCTTACGCTGTACCGTAAACCGAAATGTTCAGTAATATTTTTGGTAAGCAGATAAACCGGTTTATCAGAGATATTGCGTATTTTTTCTAAAGGGCAGTTTGTGCTTACAAATAGTGTGGTTGGTTCAGTTTTTGCGTAGTTTTCTGCAAAATTGCGTTCAGGTTCGTTACAGGCGTTAAATACAAATATATGCGGAGGAAAAACTATTGAATAATCAATAGGGTTAAATTTAAACCCGGCGGGATAAAGAACGCGTTTCTTTTTGCCGTCTTTGCTATATTCGGCGATTTCTTTTGTAAGGGTGTATGTGGGGTCAATAAATCTTGTGTGATTATCGGGAGCTGGCGGTAATATTACCCCTTTATTGCTGTTTAAGTCTGCAAATAGCTGTTTTTTATATTTTTGTATATCAATTTTAGGTTTTTTGCGTATCTCTTCAATAGCATCCGGCTCAACTATTTCGTATGTTTTTGCAAAAACAGGGTATATATGGGTTAAAATGATTAAAAGGGTTATTATAGTTTTCATATCATCACATCAACGGTTTTACTGCGGACAATATCTGTTTTTTTGTAATCAGTCCGATATAGCGGGAATCAAAACTGTCAGGGTGTTCCCCTGTCACAAAATAGTGATTTGCCGGAATCACCCCTGAATGTGTAAACACGGGCGTGGGATTACCTTTTTTGTCATAAGTTTTTGCGCAATTCAGGAGTATTTTGTCACAATAAAAACATCCGTTTACCTTTTCTAAAACTGAACCGGATGTACATATAATCTTTTTGAGCAACAGTTTGTTATTATATCTGAAAGTAATGTAATCCCCCGCCGTGTAAGCATTTTTATACGGTAATCTAAACCATATGTGATATGGCAGACTTACATCGGCGGATCTCTGAATCAATATTACGAATAATATTGATATAATGAGCAACCCGGTAAAAACCAGTTTAATACTTAATATCAGTCTTGATCTGTTGTGTAACATCTTTCCCGCCTGATAAAACTGCCTGAGATATGAGTATTATGCCGTCATGTTGTTTCAGAGTGGCTTCAAGGCTGACAATAAACTCTGATGTAAGTTTAACTACGCCGTCTTCGGTTAATGTCCCTTGCTGGTATTCTTTAAATAAATTAGCCTTATACTCATCAATGACGGCATTAACATTGACAACTTTTATACTGTTTCTAATTTCATATTTGGTGTATAAAACGTTAAAAAGCAGGATTAATAGTACGGATATGGCATAGATCAGATTTTTTATCATAAAGAGCCTCTCTGATTTGCTATTGATTTGACAGCTTCAACATAAGACATCCCGCCTTTAACAAGCTCTTCTATCTGCATCCGCACTTCTTTTGAGGTGAAGAACAGGGCTTTAAGCAATTCAGGAAGTATAAGCCTTACCTTTATTTTTTCTTTTTCAGAAATAATCATCATTTCTGAATAAACGTTTTCTACGGGCATAACGCTGTCAAGCATCTCCTCGTAGTAACTGTTTAATGAGAATAGGTTTGACTGTTTCATCTTCTGCCGGCTGACGCCGGACTGAAGCATGAAGATTTTGTAAGCGGAGTTCTGAACAATAACACGACCGGCGCGGGTTGTATTTTCACCGTCATAAAGGTCTTCAAAGCCTTGCGTGCCGACAATCATACTTGCGCCGGATTTACGGAACCGTCTGTAAGCCTGTTCAACAAATATATCAATTTTTGGATTACCCAAGAATTTATGAGCTTCGTCTATTATCACAAGGTGTTTACTGGATATATCTTCGTTAATATATATATGTTTTGAGATGTGGTATGTGAGAATCATAATAATAGGGTCGCGCAGTTCAGGGATATTTTCCATTTTTCCGTTTTCAAGCACGACCAGCCGTGAGTGGAAGTTGATTTCGGAAGCGCCGTTAAAGAATTTAGAGTGAAGCCCCTGTGAACTGTAAGGTAAAAGTGTTTTTACAAAATCATTTATTCTGCTGTCTTTTTCAGCTGAATTTAAGGTTTCAAGTTCTTTTATGAGTGTATCAACGCATGAATTATTGCCGTAGTTATGATACGATTGTTCCAGCGCCTGATTTAATGTGCTTTTTATAAGTTTTTCAAGCTGGTCGGACATCTGTTTATCAAGCGGAGCGCCCATCATGTAGTACCAGTCGGCAAGAAACGGTTGAAATTCCTGAAACATCTGGTCATTTACTATATCCGTCCACGGATTCAGGCAGATAGGATTATCGGGGGTTATTTCAATGTATTCCCCGTCAAAAGCGTTGCAAAACCGTTTATATGAGCCGCCTATATCAAGGATATAAACTCTCGCGCTTGAAAGCAGGTAGTTTATTGACATATACTGCATTGCGACGGATTTTCCGGCGCCTGTAGTGCCGATGACAAATGCGTTAAATCCGCCGGCTTCATCGTGGAATAAGTTAAACCCGTAGAGCTGCCCTCTGGGGGTTACGAACATCATCTCTCCCGGATAATGCCCGTAATAGTCCGCGCTAACCGGAGACAGATCAATCGCGGAATCTATAAAAACTGTACGACCTCTGCGCAGTAACCGGTTTATCTCGTCATCCCAGTTGAAAGGCAGCATTGCCAGCAAGGAGGCGTGATTTATATATAAATCTTCTTCAAGTTTGAACAGATGCGACTGATAGTACGATTTAATCTGCCCGACAACGGCGTCAAGTTTTGCCATATCTTCGGCAAAAGCAAACAGTGAGAAATTGACAAGATATAAAGGTTCACCCTGTGCCAGTTTTACGTTTGCATAAGCCAGATCGTCCTGTTTAAAACGCAGACGCGGGAAAAGAGATTGCGGTAACCGTTGACTTAAAACAACCTGCGCGTTTCTTTTAATTGTGCTGTACTGTTTTTTCTCACATTTTACCAGATTAAGCGACAGAAGCAGCGGCGTTTCAAACGACATACCGCCGAATACTTTGCCGGTAAATACGTCAGACATAATAAGCGCCCATTCGGAAGGGTAATCTTTGGTGGATAAACTTTTACCATAAACCCCGTCGGCAATTATATGAGTGTCTGTTACTGAGATGGCAGTGTCGTTTGCGACACAAAAATCACTTATACAGGCTGATCCGTCCCATTTCGGAATCTGTCTGAAGTCGTGGTTCTGATTTAAACAGGTGTACACAAATTCAATTAATTCGTCAGGGTTTCCGTCAACCGGGTTCAGTTTGGCGGCTTTTAACGCGCCTTCAATCCGTTTATAAGTATCTTTCAGTAAGTTGTAATTTTTTTTGTAGGAGTGCAGCAGATCCATTTTTTGAAAGCTGAAAATAGTCTGCGGTTCTGATTTGCCTCCGAGTTTTACTGTTATATATAGGTTATAGTTGTGTGTTTTTATAGATTTTTCGTCAGAGCCGTCAAAGAAAGAGCCGATACTGTCAATAATTTCACCATAAAGCCCTATTTTTATCTTTTTTTTACTTTTCCACTTATCAACAATGCTTGTTACATTCGGATTAGCCCAGAGAATGATTTGTATAAACGCGCCTTCAGGCAGTGACGAGTACATTGACCGGAGTCCGCTTTCTACATCTTTCCCGCCGTACTGCGGCTGACATTTAAACATTATTGCGCAGCCGCCGTCCGAGAGGTGATATATTTTGTCATTTTCGCTGTAATCGTAATACGGAAGCGGTAACGATACCCGCTCATAAAGTTCACTTATAGTATTTACAGTCATCATTGTTTTATCTCACTTTGACGGTTTAACGGCGTTAAGGTTTTTGGCTGCCGGGATGTGTTGTTCAGATAATCGCCGATAATCCATTGCCCTTCATCAATAGTGATAAAGTTGTACTTCCATGTGTGTAAAACTTTGGAGGTATCGGAATAAGGCAATATCAGAATTCTTAATACCTTATCAGGCGATTTAAGAGGGGATACAGGTTTTTTGATAATTTCAGACAACCGGACATCCCGTTCCTTTTGCAGTTCAGGTTTTTCATCATCAAGCTCATTCAGCATCTGAGATTTGATCATTGCGACTTTCTGTTCATTGTTAAGTTTTTTGTTGGTGATAATCATTTCAATGGTCTGGTTTTCAAGCGAAATAATATGCCTTACATTTTTACCGGAACAGGAAAACAGACATAACGCCGTCAATGGGATAAGAAATTTTTTAATTTTCATAAAGCCTCCGTCACTCCATATATAAAAGCTACTTAAGTTCGTTTCATATATACATCAGGAGGCGGACAATGAATTTTTTGGACCCTGTAAAAATATTTGGCGAAGAAGGTTATGCGAAGATAATTGAACTTCTGGTGAACTCACTGAAGAACGGAATACTGACAAGGATATTGTCGGGGTTATTTCTGATACTCAGTTTATGGTTTATCTGGCGGAGAAAGCAGCCGATGCTGGGATTTGCGATGATAGCTCTTTCCGCTGTGTTTATGTTTGTACATCTATTTATATAAAGGAGGAGCGTATGGGAGCGGACGGACCGGTTGTCGTAGACAGTCACCACAGGGAAAAGAACAGGTGTTTAATTGACGCTGTAAGCGAAATGCAGCAGATGAGCGCCGGAGAAGCGATGTCTCTTGAAATACCGAGAGATTATTTTACTTTATCAATGTCTATTGAATATTTCACGATAGGGCTCCGCGCGTTTTTAACCGGAGCGATAATAATTTTTTTAATGTTACCGCTGGCAGTCGCCGCGTCAATGGGGATGATCCCTTTTTTTGGCGTCAGTCCGACTCTTTATGATAAAGTATATGGATTTATCATTACCTTTGCCGTATATTCCGGCGGTCTGATAATCTTAGTTTCAAGCCGGAAGTATATAAAAGGGGAATATACCAAGGCTATAGCTAAAAATATGTATTTTGGCGCGGCGTTGGCGGCTATATTTAAGGGAATACTATTCTTTTTTATATATCAGATAGCGCAGGCGTTTATCAATCCTCAAAAAGTACTGACTTTGCTGTATTATCTCAAAATCAACACTAATAATTATGTCATATATAATGTAATGAACGGGTTTAAACCTGTTTTACGGATATCATCAACGGTTGTAGCTCTATACTCACTTATAAGCGTTATCATTATTATATTGGCATATTTTACATCAATCAGAAGGTTAAAGAAGATGCAGATTATATCTGAAATATATAAAAAATAAGGAGAAATGTTATGGCTGACAAAAGCGAGAATGCGAAAAAGTATGAAGAACGCAGACAGGCGCGTATTGAAATGGCGGGGCAGCCCGGGGCGAAGGTGTTAAGGATACAGTCTTATGATACAAGACTGGCTGTTAATATTCTGAATCAGGCTGACCGGCAGTTAAGGTTTCTAAGAGACCGCGTGTTCCAGAAAGGATTTGAGGCGGAAAAAGTTGAATCTATATTCAGGAAATGGGAAGAGATTACCGGCGAAATGAACAAATTTTGTGTAGAAGTCTCAAAAATAACCAATATCCACTATTTTGATCCGACAATCCCAGCCAATCCAACAAAATCCGCTGAAGCTGCAAATCCCGACGGCGGTAAGGAAAAGAAAAAATGATATCACGTTCCGGTCATAATATTTATAAATTGCTTCTTGTTATAGTAATGATATTGCTCACTTCACCGGCTTATGCGGAAGGACCGGTTGTCGTTTACGCATGGGGTTACGGCGATATCCTTGTAAACGTATTTGACGCGATTAAATATATGACCGGAGAAAACGGATATGTTGCGTTGTTTAAAGTTGCCGGAGTAATCGGCGTACTTGCCTTTATAATATCAGGGAGTTTTAAGGGAGGCTTAAACCTGTACGGGCTGTTTATGAGGTTTATGCTTGCGATAATACTGTGGTCGCTTATCTCAGTAAACGCCAATTATGGCGTTTACGCGGATGTGCAGGTTTATGACGTATATACAAACAGGAACGAAAGGATAGTGCAGAATGTTCCTCTTGGGTTTGTAACGCCGATCGCTTTCTTCTCCAAGCTGGAGAACGGTCTCAATAAATCTTTACACTCGGCTTTTGAAACGACTGCGGCGGGCATCGGCGCATCCGGCAGTAATTATATTCCTCCCTCCATCGGAGCAGGACTGATTTATTCCGCTTCCCAGTACAGGGTTACCAACCCGAATATATTTATGACTTTGAACGAGTATATAAAGAATTGCGTATTTCCCGATGTTTTGACGGGATATTTTGATCCGTACACTTTAAATAACAGCGCAACATTTTGGGTAGATATAAAAGATACGCATCCGGCGAGAATATCAAAGGTATTTGACGCTACTACGGCTGGCAAAAACGGTGAATTAAGGACTTGTCCGAAGGTTTATGAGCATTTAGACACTGTATTGCGCACTCATGTTTCATCGGAAGGGCATAAAAATTTAACCCGCTCGATGGGACTGGGCGCGGAAACAGTTGTAGGATCAATTTTAGGGCAGGCGACCAGCAGTATATTGGGTATATCGCAATCCAGCAGTGATTTTTTACTTAACGCAACTGCGCTTAATCATTTTGAAGACGCGATACAATCAGCGGCTGCCGTTGGGGGCGTCAATGCCGGAGCATTGGGATTTTCAAGCGCAAAGGCTCAGGAAGTATCCCGGGCAAATATGGTAATGTCCGGAATACAGGCGAAAAAGTATTTACCAATGGCGAAAGGGATACTGATTTGTATAATAATGTGTTGTCTGCCGCTGTTTTATGCGTTTATTGTCGCTATGCAGATGCCGGGCAAACTGTTCGGAATGATGTTCGGAATGTTTCTTGCGCCTTGTTTTTGGAGTTTCGGCGATGCCATTCTTAATTTTATTATAATGATAAAAGCGTCAAGTTATATGGTTAACTGGGGCGGTCCGACAGCGCTTACTGCTGTAACCAAACCGATAATAGAAACGCAGGCGCTTGAGATGGTAAATATCGTAAGTTCAATGTACTGGATAATTCCGAGTATGGCGATGGGGTTTGCGACAATGAGCGCTTACGCGCTTTCCGCGGTAACCAGTTCGGTGACATCATCCGCTACGGCGGGAGTGGGTTCTGCCGCAGCAGAGATGGGCAGCGGAAATGTAAGTTTTGGTAACGTCAGCGCAAATAATTACAGAGCAAATAC
>JAIRQX010000092.1 GCA_031256375.1 Deferribacteraceae bacterium | reverse complement strand
GAAGTACTCCGCACACTCGCTTGGCTCCATAACTGCCTCCGCTTTCATCAAATAACCGCTTTATTTCCATTTTCAACCGCTCTTTTTCTTTGCTTCTATTGTCACGATTATACAAATATGTATAAAAACCACTGCGGGATATCCTAAAAAACGATGCCCACTTTGCCACAGAGTACTCCTTATGCTCAAAAATAAAGCGATAGATTACTTGTGTAGGTTCGCAAAGTAGGCTGTAGCCTTTTTTAACATATCACACTCTATCTTTGATTCCGCTAGTTCCAGCTTTAACGCTTTTATTTCTTCCTCTAGCGTTGCATAACGCGATTTCTCGCCTGTGGATGTGTATTTCTTTCGCCAACGGAAAAGAATATTCTGGGCGATACCTAAATCATCTGCCACTGCTTTTATGCTTCGGGGACTCGCATAACTCAGTTTCACTGCATTTTTCTTAAACTCTTCATCAAATTTACGTCTAATTCCGGTCATCTGTTTTTACCTCCAAGGTATTTTAACACCCACTTAACAAATTGTCCGAAATTTTAACACACTCCCCACATTTTCACCCTGTAAAATTACAAGTGAAGATATTGTAACATATTCTTATTATTTGTTTAATTTATTTTTGAACTTATCCTAGGTGTTGGCAATATTTAAAAATTTACTGCTTGTTGATATATTACGATGAATGCGCTTACTTGTATGCTTAATATCTATCTTCTTCCAGACTGCGTGCTATTGAAGAAAGATTGGAACTCTGTGAGGATAAAACCCCCGTTAACATCTCAAGCAAAAACTTATGCTTTGGCTTTGCTAAATCCCCAGATACTTTATTTACAATGCTTTTAATTTTTCTCTTCACTTTTTCCGCTTGTACAGCTATCATGATCTTGCCTCTTTAGTTGATTTTACAGTCTTTTTTAACACAATCATTGTAACATCATGAAGAGGCTCTTTCAATCAATTTGTTCAATATTTTCAATATTTTACGGAATTGCTCTCAAAAATTTTGGGGTATGCGAGATTTGATAATGGTTGGGGCATAATGTTACCTCCATTATTCACAGAATACCGAACGGTATATGTTTTGTAAAATTGCTATAATTTAGAATTGGAATGAGATATTCTTTCTTTAAAATGCCCCGAATGATCTGAGCATTCTTTCCACTTCCGTCATATCTTCCCCTGTGGCTATACTTAGAGGGCTTACCCCTTCATAATTCCTCAGGTTCGGATTAGCGTTAGCTGCAAGCAACGCGCGGACAAAATCAAGGTTGTTAAGCTTGACAGCCCAGATAAGAGCTGTGTCGCCTACGCTGTTTTGAAGATTTACCTTTGCTCCGTAATTTATAAGTATGTCAATCAGCTTAATATCTCCGGTGGATACAGCAACCATAAGAGGGGTGTTGCCACGTTTGTTTTGCCAGTTTATGTCAGCGCCATTTTTTATTAAAAATATTGTAATATCTTTATAGTTATTGGCGACTGCGGAGAATATAGGCGTATTCCCCGTTTCAGGATCGGATATGTTCACCCTTGCACCTTTCACAAGAAGGTTAGCTATGCCGGACAAATTATTTGCCGCTGTAAAATCAAACAGCTTCAGAGCGTTTTCCTCTGATTCCCTCATAGCTTGCGCTATAACCCTTTGTGCCGCCGTGCTGTCCCTGCCGGCAAAGTCATACGCAGTACGTCCTTCTCCATCTGTCTGATAAAGGTTAGGGTTTTTTGTCAATATCTTTTTTGTCATCGTATCATTGCGCCCCGCCATAGCAAGCATCAGCGGCGTGCGTCCCGACTGGTTCGCCGCGTTTACGTCCGCGCCCGCGTCTATAAGTATTTCCGCAAGTCTGTTATTAGGCATCTGAAGCGCAATGTGCAGCGGAGTATTGCCTGACTGGTCGTACGCGTTGACATTCACACCTTTTGTATTTAAAAGTTTACGGACAATACTTTCATTCCCCCCTTTAACCGCTTCCATAAGCGCACTGTTACCACTTATGTCTTTTAAGGCAGGATCTGCGCCGGAAGAGATAAGCGTCTCCGCGCTGCGTGTATTGCCGTTATACGCGGCAAAAGAAAGAGCGCTGCTCTTGTTATTATTTACCTCATTTATTTTAGCTCCGCGGCGTATAAGCATATCTACGAGATATGGGTTAGGGGATGCCGCAGCATACATCAGAGGAGTGTTCCCTCCGTTGTCTTTTTTATTAATATCAACGCCCGCAATTAAAAGTTTCTGTGATACATCAAAAAAACCCCTCTCGCAAGATACATGCAGGGCGTTCTGACCGTACCTGTTGGTATGTTTTGGATTTATCCCCTTGTTTAAAAGCTGCCATGAAATATTGTCATCGCCGGTGCGGATGGCTTTTATCAGTGCGTTATCGCCTGTGCCGGGTTCAACTTCATTAATATTATTACCTGTTGCCAATAATTTGTTTAGAAGGTCAGACTGTCCGTTTGCGGCGGCGGTAATCACAGGACGGTCTTTTACTATTATTCCGTTAGGATTGTGGCTCATATTATCAAGAGCTTTGGGTTTCGCCGGAATATAATCCAAAGAATGCAGAGTTCCTTTTTTAGGATCAACTATCATAAAATATTTGTCCAAATCTTCTTTGCGCAGTTTAGCGGCATCAAGCAATACAAGGCGCACATCCTGCGGCATTCCGGCGTTACGCGCGTTATTTTTACCGAAGGACCGTATATCTTTAGATGTCAAAGTTCTTATAATCTGTGTCACAAGCTCTGATGGGAGCGTGTATGCAGAACCGGTTGTGAAATCAAAAGCCAGTCCGGCTGATGCGCCCGGCGCGGAAAAAAGATTGTCCCCAATCATCCATCCGTCAGCGCTGTTTTTCAATGTGAGATCAAAACTCTTTTGACCGTCTCTGCGGACATTCAGCGTAATAAAAAGCTCTGCAGCGGAAAGCCGTGAAAAAATAGGTAATGTTGAGCGGTCATCGTTTATAGTATATATCTCTGCGTTTTTGTTTCCGGAAGTAACGCTGTATTGGGCGTTTGCCTCTGCGGCAGCTAAAAATAAAACCGCGCAGACAGCAATAATAAAACATATCCTTTTCATAATCAGTGACCAAACCGCACAACTATTAAAAGTACCAGAGATATAAAAGTTATAAGCCCCGATGTAAGAATTATCTTTACGGAAGTTTTTTCAGCCTGAAACATCATATCAGCTTTGAATGCCAGAACACGATCATCCACGGAATCAATCTTGGTTAACAAATCCTCTAAAATCTCACGGTTCTGTTTAAGATCGTCCTCAGACTCATAATCGGTAAAATTACCTATATATATTATAGCTATATGTATAAGATTGAATAAAACATTGTTCAGATAAGCAAACTGTTTCGGAAACACATAACTGGGCGTTTTTACAAGCTCCGGAAGCAGATCAAACTGTATCTTTTTCAGTTTTTCTTTTGTTTCTACAGGTATATCATTAATATCGTTAACCTTGTCAACCTCGTTTAATATCCTTCTCACAAGGCGTGTATACTGAACAAGAAGTTCCGGAGTGGCGCTGGTTTTCAGCCTTATTTCCTTTTTCTTTATCTCATGATTTTTAAAGAAGTTTTTGATAAGTACCGTTGCGGAAGGTAATTTTACAGTCTTTCTCTTTTTTATAACTTTTACTGAACGCTTTGCATCAATAGCAATCAGGGTTTCAACTATCTCTTCAGTGGCGAAGATAAAGTGGTTGTTGCCTTCCAGTACATCTCTGTCTTCAGCTTCTATATTGCCGTTAGTAAAAAAGAAAAGACGGACAATATTTTCATCATTCATAGCGCGCAATACATCGGTGGTCAGAAAGGGATCAAGTTTGTCATTTGGTTTAACCACCTCTATCCAGACAATAGCTTTCTGCTCATCCTTGCTGCTGTGTACCCATGATTCAACGCGGCGGCGGTTGTCAATCTCTTTAACGTTGCGGTAAAGGGAATAACCGAAATCTGCCATGACATCGGTCACAAAGTGGTAAAACTCTGACAATTTTATGTTATATAACTCTTCGTATTTACTTTGTCGTTCGGAGTCCATATATTTCCACCCGTCTGTTCTGTAATGTACCGTCCGCAGAGCTATTATTTTTCACCGCGGGGTAGAGAGCGCCAAGTCCCACGGTAATAAGCTTAGCAGAATTTATGCCATTTTCATCCATAATTTTCTTTACCGCTTCGGCACGTTTAAAAGAGAGCTCATAGTTATCCTTAAACATTGTGTTTTCAGTAACAGAAACGTTGTCCGCATGACCAAACAGATAATATGTGCCATCTTTTGGTAGTTTTGCTATCGCTTCATTATCTGTTTTATTCATTACAGGCGTAACTATGCTGAAATTAAAATAGATGGTGTAAAGATACTCAAGCAAATCCGAATCCGGCGTTATAGAGAGAATATCCGCATTGCCGCGCATAGGGGGGGGAGCGTCCTTTGGCGTTAAAGAGGCATTCTGAACAGATGAACCGAGAAGACTGTTAATAATATCTTCGTCAGAAAGAGACGAAGATACGCCGGTTTTGTCGCCGGAAGGGGAAGCGGTTCTCATAAACATTACCGGATCATCATCAACCTGAATAGGCACAGCGCCGGTGTTCTGTCTGAATGTAACTTGCCGGATAGATAGAATTTTCCAGCCGTTAAGCGCAATATTCTCTTTGGCATCCCGCTCATTTTCCGCATAGACTTGAAAAAGCGTCGTTACTTTTGACGTATTATTTTCTGCAGTAATTTCGTAAATGTTGCGTTTGGCGGCAATAGAAAGGTTAACGCCACCAATAGTAAGGACGGCGAGGGATAGTAAAATTATCAGATTCAGGTTTATGCTGTAAAAAACGTACATTTTTGTTCCCAAGGCTGTAATTTCTCAACGCCTGTTCAAAATCTTTATCGGCATAAACTTCTACAACCTTTAGGCGGCGTATAATATCCTCCCCGCCGTTATACATCAGAAAAGCATCCGGAGGGAGTTTGGACGCGGTATTAAAGGTAGTCTGTAATGTTTCCACCTCATAAACAAATACCGCGGCCATAGAATACAACGGGAATAATGATACCAGAACAAATGCCGCACTAATTAGCTTTCTGCGCCACCAGTTCATCAATCTTCTCCATCATGGCTTGCAGATTTATTGGTTTTGTCAGAAACGCGTTTATCCCTGATGCGCTCATTTTCTTCCTGTCCGCAGCTTCACTACGCGACGATACAGCTATTACAGGGAGTTCTATCCCTTTATTGCGAAGCATCCGCGCAAGCTCATAACCATCCATGTCAGGCATCATAACATCGGTAATGACAAGCCGGAAGTCATCATTTTTAAGCACATTCGGGACATCTTTCGGAGATACAACTTCCGTAACGCTGATCCAGCCCGTGGATTCAAGAAGTCTGCGCATAATTTTCCTGTCTGTGGCAGAGTCATCTACATATAAAACTCGCGTTGTATTTTTGTCTGACTTTTTAGACTCAGATTCTTTCTTTTTACGCGTGTGTATGCGGCGCGGCAAGTTCTGCGCAAGCTCCATAACTCCGGCTACATCAATGATAAGACGGACGCGCCCGTCACCCATGATGGTAGCGCCTGCGATTCCTGCATTTCCGCCGAGATAATCCCCAAGCGATTTAATAACTATCTCCTCTTGTCCGACAAGTTTATCTACAATAAAACCTAAACGTTTTTCCGCAAGACCTACCACAACAACGTAAAGATCTTCATGCTGCGGGCTTTCAATATCAAAAATCTCATTCAGCCGTAGCAGTGACAAGACGTTATCACGAAGTTTTAAAACCTCCCGCCCTTCAAAATTATGAACCTCTTTAATATTTATACGCACAGTTTCTATAACTGAAACGAGAGGGATAGCAAAATTTTCCCCTGCCGATTCCACAAACAGCGCCTGAATAATAGCAAGCGTAAGAGGCAGTTTCAACTGGAACTTAGTTCCCACGCCTATCTGTGATTCAATATTTATAAGACCGTTAAGTTTTTCTATGTTGGTTTTAACAACATCCATACCAACGCCACGCCCCGATGTACTTGAGATTTTATCCGCCGTTGAAAATCCGGGTTTGAAGATAAGTCCGTAAGCCGCTTCCTTATCTAGCGCAAGAGCTTCATCAGGCGTAATGATGCGTTTTTCCACCGCCTTGCGTTTAAGTTTTTCAGCGTCAAGACCTGCGCCGTCATCTTTTATCTCAATAACAATGTGATTCCCTTCATGGTACGCAGAAAGCCATACATTGCCCTTTCTTGATTTACCAAACTGTTCCCTGACATAAGGGTCTTCAATGCCATGGTCCACACTATTCCGGATCATGTGTATCAAAGGATCGCCTATCTCTTCAACAACTGACTTGTCAAGTTCGGTTTCCTCACCGGTGATAATAAGGTCAATCTCTTTATTCTTTTCGCGGGAAAGATCCCTCACCATACGCGGGAATTTATTAAAAGTTTTGCCAATAGGGATCATACGCGTCTTCATAACCGCAAGCTGAAGTTCCGTTGTTATAAGACCTATCTGAGAAGTGGTTTCCAAAAGCTGTTCTATAAGATATTCATTCTCAAATTTCTTCTCCAGCGCGCTTGATATCTGGGCTATACGGTTACGACCGAGAACAAGCTCTCCTACGAGGTTCATCAACGTATCCAGTCTGCTTACATCCACGCGTATAGTTTGTTCCATTGTGCGCGTCGCTTTTTTTATATCATCGCCGTCTTTGCTTCCGGCGGCGGGACCTTTCCCTTGATTACTCATGCTCTCAGACGAAGTATTGCTTCTGCCTTCGTTGGCAAGTTTCAGCTTTTTCACAATAACATCAGGATTCACTGTGTCTGTACCGGCTTTAATATCAACCAGCATCTTTTTTGTGACATCAACAAATTCAAGAAGTATATCCATTATTTCAGCGGATACAGACATCTCGCCTTTACGGAGTTTATTAAGTATCTCTTCAGCGTGGTGCGTAAGCGTTGCTAACTTTTCAAAACCCAGAAACGATGACGACCCCTTCATAGTGTGAGCGCCGCGGAATATTTTGTTTAAAAGTTCAAGATCACTTTTTCTATGCTCAAGCTCAACAAGATCCTGATCGAGCGCCTCTATAATCTCTGTAGTTTCTACAATAAAATCACCCACTAACTCCCGCATCTCGTCTTTATTCATAAATATTTGCCTCCCATAAGCAAATTTTTCCGGTAAAACCGGCTTACATTCCGAACTCTTTAAGCAGTTGGTTTACAAGCGTCTGATCCTGCAGTATCTCTTTGGGTTCTTTCAGTTTATCAAGCGTATCCGCGCTAATGGTTTGTTTTTTCAGTCCTAATGCTATGACAAGCTGCGCTATACCATTTTCAAGACCGGATACGGCATCAAGCACTTCATTAACCTTTTGCTGCGAAATATCATTAAATTCAAGAGAGGTAATAATGTCAAAACTAATATCACACCCCTGTACACACGTATCTTTAAGTCTTTCCAAAAGTCCTTTTGTGCGGTTGAAATTCTCGTCCTCAACCGCAATGTTTATTTGCTCAAGGGTCTCTTTTATATCATCTATGTTGAAGTTAATCTTATCAACAAATCCAAGCACATCCTCCGACGCCCGTTGGGTATCATCTATCACTGATCTCAGCGTACTTTCAAAAATAGGCAGTTCATTATAGCTTTCAGCTACGATTGAAGAAATTGACTGCAACTTCTTAATTGATTCACTAAAATACTTAGCAATATGAACAAGTTCACTACCCGGATCCAGGCTGAAATCAATGAGATCGTACTTCCCCTCATTTATTTGCCTTGCAACAGTAATCAGTTCATTAAGGTCTTTAAATCCATCCATTGAACTCTACTCAATGCCTAAAAGCTTAAAAACTTTCTCCTGAAGCGTTTCAGGGGTAAACGGTTTGACTACATAGTTATTAACCCCGCTTTTCAACGCAGTGAGAATATCATCTTTCGCCGCCTCAGTGGTAATCATAAGAATAGGGGTGTCTTTATACTGATCTTTAGCGCGAACAGTTTTAACATAAGTCAACCCATCCATCTCAGGCATATTCCAATCAGTTATAATAATATCAATCTTGCTTTTTGACATTTGTTCCAGAGCCTCAATACCGTTTCCCGCCTCAAGCACATTGCTGAATCCCAGTTTTTGCAACGTGTTTTTAATGATTCTTCGCATTGTAGAAGAATCATCAACTGTTATTATCACCTGATCATAGCTCATTATAATAATCCTCGCACATTTTATACAATCACGTCAGCGCATTATGTTACACTAAACGCCGTATGTCAATTATTTATTTTTTATCACTTCCGAATATTTTTAATACAACACTCGAACAATCTATCTACACAATTATTTCTATTTTGGCAAACAATATTTCATAAGTACCCGATTTTAGACTCTCTGTAACAAATTTTTATATATGTTGCGGCGTTTGTCAATACAATATATTATATTACGATGGTAATGATTACTGTTAAGCTTGCCGCCGCGTTTTTACTGGTGGGCATAAACGCTTTTTTTGTACTTGCAGAATTTGCTGTAGTGAAAGTTCGCGCCACCAGACTGGAAGAGCTTGCAAAACAAGGTAGCGGTACAGCTAAAGCAACTCTTAATATTGTACACAATCTTGATTCGTACCTAAGCGCTATACAACTTGGTATTACTGTCGCGTCCCTTGCCTTAGGCTGGCTGGGTGAGCCTGCCATAGCAAGGCTTATAACCCCTATTGTGATAAAAATCACCGGTTCTAATATGATCCTTGTGCATACCGTGAGCGTTGTAACAGCGTTTACTATTATTACTGTCATGCACGTTGTACTGGGGGAACTGATACCAAAATCCATCGCCATACAGAAAGCTGAACGGATGTCACTTCTGATATCGCAGCCGCTGACGCTTTTTTATAAACTTGTTTATCCGATGGTTTATATATTTGATCATATAGCAATATTCTGTTTAAAACTGATAGGTATAACGCCCGGAGAAAACCACGCGGAAACGCATACAGAGGAAGAACTGCGGATGATAGTAAGCACCAGCCACTCCGGCGGAATTTTAAGCGACACCAAAGGACAGATATTGGACAATGTGTTCAGTTTTTCCGACAAAAATGTCAGGGAGATTATGACGCCCCGCACGGACATGATCTGCCTCTACCTTGACGAAAGCTATGAAAATAACATGAAAGTCATACTGGAATCCGCTTTTACCCGTTTCCCCTTGTGCCGCGCCGACAAAGACAATATAATAGGTATGATACATATGAAAGATATACTGGAAAATGAAACCCGCGAAACTCCCCTTATCAACCTGAAGAATCTGATGAGGGAGATACTTTTTGTACCGGGGACGATGAATATTTCAAATCTAATGCAGCTTATGCGTAAACGGCATATACATCTGGCCACGGTTATAGATGAATACGGCGGCACTGCGGGGCTTATTTCACTTGAAGACGTACTGGAAGAGATAGTCGGAGACATACACGATGAATATGATGTCATGGAATTACCGGATATCAGGGAAATAGAGCCTTCAGTTTATGAAATAAGCGGTCAGGCGTCACAGACTGATGTAAAAAAAGTTCTGAAAATAGATTTGAACAGCCAGGACGATGAAACCATCGGCGGATATGTTTTCAGTCTGCTCGGGCGCAAACCGGAGCTGGGCGATGCGGTATCCTTTGACGGATATACTTTTGAAGTGACTGCGCTTGATCACATACGTATAGATAAATTGAGGGTTTTCCCCGCCAATAATGAAACAAATGATGAAAAACAGGGGCAGCGCAATGAGTAAAATAAATAGATTTCATCTAAAAATTATCGCTGGAATCTTTTTTACCTTGTTTTTACTCACGGCTGTGGCTCTTTTTACCGCCGGCACTGTGTGGAAAAACTCCTGCGAATCTTTTCTTGCGAATACTCTTGTATCCGGCGAATACGATATAGAAAAAGGAGACGGGTTCAATAAAACTTACAACGCCATATTCGGCGGGAAAGATATTCCGGCAGGTTTCACTTTGTATTTAATCAAAATCCGGAGGTTTGATAAAAATATTCATTACGGTTACTACACGGCAGATGAGATACCCCTTGAAACGCTTATTACTAATATAATGAACGGGAAACAGACCCTTACGAAAATAACTTTTCCGGAAGGGTACAATATGTATGACGTAGCGGCGGCCATTGAAAATTCCGGAATAAACAACAAAACAGAGATGTTAAATTCATTTGCCGACAGGTCGCTTATTTTAAAACTAACCGGCGGCAATTATGAAAGCATAGAGGGGTTTCTTGCGCCGGGCACATATTTTTTCGCTAAAAATTATCCCGCAGAAAAGATAATTGCCAAAATGGTAAACGAATTTTACAGATCACTTCCATACGATTTTGATAATAAAGCGAAAAATTTGGGACTTTCATTTTATGATGCGCTTATCCTCGCATCTATAGTACAGAAAGAAACTTACGATGAAAAAGAATCTCCTCTCGTGGCCGCTGTTTTTATTAACAGAATAAAAAGCAGGATGCTTATACAGGCTGATCCCACAATAATTTACGGAATTTACGATCGTTTTAACGGACAAATCCGCAGGGCGGATATTAATGACAGCAACAACAGATTTAATACTTATCAGCATAAGGGTTTGCCGCCAACGCCAATATCAAACCCTTCCCTTATGGCATTAAATGCGGTAATCAACCCCGCGGATTCCGATTTTTATTATTTTGTCGCTACAAAAACAGGAAAACACGTTTTTGCCAAAGATTACGATGAACACAAGCGCAACGTCAGAATACACCAGCTCGGACTCTCTAAATGATAGGTTCAACCCTCGGATGCGGCATTGACACAGGCACCAATACTGTACGAATACTTATTGCGGAGGTGGCGGACGGCAGAATTGTAAAAGAGATATATTCCGGACGGGAAATAACGCGTCTTGGCGCGGGACTTACGCGAACCGGAAAACTTTCCTCTGAAGGCGCGGCAAAAACTCTTGAACTGTTCAGGCATTTTAAAAAAATTACAGACAGGTATAATGTCAAACATATACTCGCTGCGGCAACAAGCGCAGTGAGAGAGGCGTCTGATTCCGAAAAATTCATCTCAGAGGCAATCAGCGTTGGGATACCTCTTGTCACTATATCCGGGGAGGAAGAAGCAAACTACATATATAAAGGCGTTATTTCAAACACCCCCGATTTACGGGAAAACACTTTAATTTATGATATAGGCGGCGGTTCTACAGAGATAATCTGCGTCCGCCGGGGAGATCTCCGTTTTGTTAAAAGCATCCCTGTGGGGGTTGTTAAACTGGCGGACAGATTTAACTTCAAAAGAGCTTTGCAGCCGGAAACCCTTGACAAATGTTCGGCATATATAAACAGTCTGCTGAAACCGGTTTTTGACGAATTACATTATATATTGGGCGGAAACTACCCCAGCGTTTACATTGGCACCGCCGGAACAGTGACAACTATTGCCGCAGTGGATATGGAGATGGATATTTACGACCCCGATATTATAAATAATCATATTCTGACAAACAACAGGCTTTCTCTGATAAATAAAAAACTGTCAAGACTTACGGCGGATGAAAGGCTGGCGGTGAAGGGGCTGGAACGCGGACGGGAGGATATTTTAATCCCGGGCATACTTATTGTGGAGGAGATACTCCGTATAGCAGGCTGTGACCGGAGCTCCGTTTCAGATAACGGTCTCAGGGAAGGGCTTACAATTGCATCAGTGGATTAGTTTGCTGTCAATTCCGCTCATAGCGGGGATTGTGGGATATCTGACAAACGTCCTCGCTGTGCGTATGCTGTTCAGACCGTTTGCCCCCCACTGGTACACGCTTGGCTGGCAAGGTATAATACCGCGTACCAGAAATGCTCTTGCTTCTAATGTCGCCAAAGTGGTGGGCGGAAAGCTTGTTACTGCCGAAGAGATAGAAAAGGCTTTATCTCAAAAACATCTGAAAGACGAATTACGCGGCATTATCATGCAAGCGGCGGTCTGCCGCGAAAATCAGACTAAAGCGGCGGAAAAGGCAAAGATTTTTTCAGACGCCGTTTTATTGCCCGCTTTGGATAGGCTGTTTGCCGAACCTAATGTGATAACCCTTATAGAGAAAGTTCTTAGCGGTATTATAAGGGAAATCCGGATCAAAATAAACGGTATGAAACGAGAAGAGGCGGCGGACTGGCTGAAGCCGCTTTCCTGTCTGGATAACAGCGCTCTGCGCGGCAAATTGGTTTTTATGGCAGAGAAAGCCGCATTTGAACATATTAACAACTTTATTTATTCCGGTAAAAGTATAAATGATATTGTTGGCGTAAAGGCTAACAGCGGACAAATTGTCTGTGTTCTTATGCCACTCATTAACTCTGCCGTAAAAGAGCTGTTTGCCGGCGAAACATTTGCGCAATCAGCGGGAAAGTTGATTGTGGACTATAAAAACAGGCAGTTTGGCGATAGTTTTATAGAACGTTTGAAACTGGGCGCCGCAAACGCTTTTTTAAGCGATGATAAGATTTATGAAATGACTCGTGAAAAGTTACCGGAAATAGGGGTTAATATAACGGAAGATAAAAAGATGCAGGATAGTATGTGCCTCGCAGTGGCAAGAAAAGTTGACAGCTTTTTTACACTGCCCATTGGAAATGTTACCGGTATCATAGGTGAGGATACATATTATACGCTGCTGCACAAGATTGCGGCGTATATTGCGGGGGTGGCTGTTCCGGAAGATTTGGGCGCGCGGGTTCTGGGATTTATCAGAGGGAACGGGGATGATCAGCGCCAAACTTTAGGAGGGTTTTTTTATGCAGGTGAAAATATTATGTTTCCGGCTGATATGGATATAATCGGCAAACTGAATGCGGGCGCTACCGCTATAAAATTAAAAGAGTGGATAGATAAAGCGGTCAAAAGCGAATTTCCCCTTTCCGAAAAGGAAACGTATGTTGCGGCGGATATTTTGGCAGGTTTGACGCTGCGGATTTTTCATATAATTATCCCTAAATGCCTCAGTATGATCAACATAACGTCTTTGGCAGAGCAAAAGATTAACTCGCTTGAACTGAAGGAGGTGGAGGATATGCTACTATCCTTTATGAAAAATCATTTTAAGTGGATTAATATTTTAGGCTTTGCAGTGGGATTCGTCATAGGCTGTGCTCAGGTCTTATTTATTTCCGGAATCTGAACAGGCTCTAGCAATTACAGCAGGATAGGAAATGTCATTATATTATCCGGTCAGCGCAATTCCCAGCTCTTCAAGCGCCTTTACCACCTGTTCTGTTTTCACATATTTTGAAAATGATGATTCGTCAGCCTTTTCAAACCCAAGATTTAAAGTCATTTTTGCTCCGGCGGGGTGCACTGCTTTTGAACGTTCCCCCGCCGGTCCCCAGCGGATAGGGTTCGATGGTCCGTGTAGCCCCACGGTAGGTACATTTAATAGCGAACCTATATGCTTAATGCCTGTATCTACAGACACAAGGGCATCCGCCTTCGCCAAAACCGCAGCCGTCTGAAGCAGGGAAAGTTTCCCCGCTGAATTAATCATATATTCATTGCCGGGGAAATACTCAAGTAAAAATTTTTCAGTACGTTCTTTGTCCGCAGCTCCGCCGCTCCATACAACCGTATATCCGCGGGAGATAAAGAGACCTGCAAGCTCTGCCCAATTATCATCCCCCCACTGCTTTGATTTTTCATGCGAACCCGTTGCCCACATATGGCAGACAATATACGGATTTCCGGGAAGCTGCGCGAATACTTCCGGAACAATCAAAAACGGCTGCCCGTCAATATTTGGATAGAATACTCCGCCTAAAGCGAGAAAGTTTTTATACTCATGCACTTTATCGCTGTGTCTTATCTTTATGTCGTAAGGGAGGGATCGGAACTGTCCTTCGGTTTTAAAACCCGCAATTATGCCAGCGCGGGAGAAAGCGCTTATTATTGCTCCCATACGCGCCCACTGAGTGCTGTCAAGCAGGAGATCATATCTGTGGGAACGGAGATCTTTAATCATATAAGGGATTTCAGAAATGCCATAAGAGTGGATTGTGTTTATGTGCGGCAGTAAAAGGGCTGCCTGCGAGTTAGCTTTTGTTGTGTATATGTCAATAGTTCCTTTCCCGAGCTCATTAACAAGACCGCTTATAAGCCCAGAAAGTAAAACTGTATCGCCGATAGCCCCCATGCAAAGGATTGCCATTTTATCAATCTTTTTTATACGGCGCCTTTCAAACAGACGTACTATTGCGGCAGGGATTGTAAGAGGGATGCCTATATATCTGTCCAACAATTTGTTTCTACGGTTTCCCCGCTCTGACATGGATATTGCGCCTCCTGATTTTATTGTAAGCCTGTAACTTATCGTTTACAATCATTCATCCTTTTATTAATATAGAATATCAGAGGGAGCGTGATTTGAAAAGTTATCTGATTGTTTATTTTGATTCAACCGGTGCGCGCGGCGTGCGTTCATTCACTATCCACAGGATTCTGTTTCCTGTAGTTTTTATTTTTACGCTTGCTGCCGTAATATGTTTTCTTTTTTCGTTTTTTCTGGTTCTGAACGCGGGAAGGGAGATTTTTATACTCCGTGGCAAAGATTCAATGTATTTTACTGAAAAAAATATTATGAATGAAAGCGCGTCTAAACTTGAAAAAAGCGTTAATTCTTTACAACAGGGAACTTTTTTTGCACAAGAAGTTTTTGATGTTCCGGTGGTTTCGTCAGCCTTTAACTACGATGAATTTATCAGCGGGTTTGACAGGGCTGATCTGCTGACAGAACTTGCTCAGATTGAAAACAAAAATACCTATAAAGCTATACCCAAACTTCTGCGGATTATAGACTCCATAGGTTTTGAGGCTGATAAACGCAGGGAACTATATGTAAAACTTTTTGAATATCTTGAAGAGCAGAATGTTATTTTTTCGCATACCCCCAGTATATGGCCAATCAACAAACAGGCGATCAGTGTATTTGGTTTCAGGCGTTCGCCTATAACAGGCGTGCCTTCATATCATGAAGGAGTTGATTTTCCGGCTCTTATAGGCACAAATATCAGAAGCTCCGCTGATGGCGTTGTCGTATTTGCCGGCGTAAGAAGCGGGTATGGATACCTTGTAACTATCGACCACGGGTTTGGTTACATGACTCGATATGCGCATAACAGCAGAATTCTTGCAAAAGAGGGTGATTACGTAAAAAAAGGGGATATAATAGCCCTTTCGGGTAGTACCGGACGCAGCACAGGAGCGCATCTTCATTATGAAGTGCTTTATCATGGCTGTCCGGTAAACTCCTTTAAATTTCTGCCCAAAAATTAGGGAATTATACCATTTTCTATATCTGTTGCAATTTTATATGTTTTGGTTTTGTAATCTAACGATTGTTCAAACTTAATCTCCATAGTTTTATTCTCAAATGGTGAGCAACAGCCACTATCGCTTTTTTGGGAAGCCCTGTTCTGGTAAGAATACGATTATATCAGTTCACTCGTCTTTGCGAGGAACATCGTGACGAAGCAATCCAGTGCAAATTGGTATAAAAAAGCGGGGGGGGGGAATAAAAAGAGAAAATCAGCCCCTGCCTATTTTCCATGACAAGGAAGCATCCGGGCATACGCTGATACATTCGCCGCAGTTTATACATAGGTTATTCACCCCGTCTTTTATAGGATCAAGCCCCATCGGACAAATCCGTGCACATTTTTGACAATTACCGCAGCTTCCGGCGTATGACACACGCAGACGCGCGCTGTTGTTAAACAGTGAAAGGCACGCCCCTGTCGGGCAAAGATAACGACAGGCAAAACGATATGAGAAAAATATCTCAATAAACATCAGAGTGATAATTAAAAGTATCTCTGCCGTTAAGGAAAAATATTTCACAAGAAGCAACGCCTCTGTTGAAATAACCGCCGGCGGAGAAAAAAGGTGCAGGACAGGCGTTCCGCAAACCCCCGCCAGAAACAGCAACCCAATGAAGATAAAAAACCTTATTATGACAGTGCGTTTAACTGTACCGGATTTCCTGAGCCTTAAGCGCATACTTTTCATCTTCTCAGCGGCGGGCGGTATCATCTCAATCCGTTCCATAATATAAGTATAAGGGCATAACCAGCCGCACCACACCCTGCCGAAAAAAAACGCAATAAGCGCGGGAATAAGGGCTGAAACTGCCGAAGATACAGAAAATGAAGCGCTTGTTATAACTGCCTGTAGAATCATCACAGGGTCAGCTATACCGAACGAACCTATATCAAACGATATAAACGTGCCTTTGATAAAATATATTTCCAGCAGGTTCAGCGCGGGAACTATAAACATAAGGGAAAATACGGCAGTCTGTACTATACGGCGCTTTGTTCTGAACGAAATATTTACCACCCTTCTAACTTATTGTCTGTATTAAAATCATATTCAAATGTAGGTTCTTTGCCAACGGTAATCCGCTCTTTCTCCTCAAGAAGTTTTTTTACTTCCTCATTTTTTGCGTTAAACTCTTTTATGTAAAAATAAATCCCCGCTGGCGCTCCCATACCTGACGGGAATATCTCAACTGATTTTGGGGATGTGGGACACCGTTCCGCACAGATACCGCAGCCGGTACACAGATCAGTTATCACTGGGATAACTAAATCTTTCAATATTACAGCTTTTCCCTGAAGCGGACAGGCATTGTAACAAGTATTGCAATAAAGGGCGCTGCCGTCGGAATATCCCATCTCTTCCGCCCTCGCGTAAATATGATTCAGGCACGTATTTTCATTTATAACGGCAACTCCCATACGCACATCCTCCGGTATGCTGAGTTTATTATTCAGCGCACCGGTGGGGCATACGGGCGGACAAGACATACACAGATAACACCCTTTTTTTTCAGCGTAAATATACGGGGTGCCAACCCTGATACCGCTGCCGGAGGCGCTTCTTTCTATACAGCGGTATGGGCATACTGCAATACAACGGGCGCAACGGATACAACGTTCCATAAACGCCTTTTCATCAATCGCTCCGGGCGGACGCATACGGTTTTTTACAAAGTTATGCTTAAACGGGTTGTTATTAAGCAGATTTCGTAGCCGTTCAAGAAAAGTCATTCGTCCTCATCAAAATGGAAACTATGATGCAGCAGTGAAAAAACTCCCGGGCATTTTCCGATCTCAGCGCTGATCTTTTCCAAAACCTCACCGTCTTCCGTTTCAATTATCAGAAGTATTCTGCGTTTATCTTCGCTTATGCCGCGAACCTCAACGTTGGGGAGACCCGCCAGATATCTTTCCGTTTCGGCGAATCCCCCATCGTTTACTTCAATAACACTGCTTGTGATGAGCATATTGTATTAAAATACAAACTTTTCGTTAACGTCTGAAATATTATACTGCTCCGCAACATCCATAGGACCGCCTATGCGGGTAATTTTAACGGCGGCGATCTTGTATTCCGGTTCTTTTGAAGCGCCGTCAACAGCGTCATTGCAAATAAAATTCACCATACGCTCTTTTTTCTGGTCGTGCATGGGGATAAAAAGCACGCCCGGAAGCGCTACTTCAACTATGCGCACCGGCAGAGTGTTTTTCCCTCTGCGGCTTGTTACCTCCACCATATCGCCCTGTTTTAATCCAAGTTTTGAAGCGTCTGTCGGGTGTATTTCCAAATATGCGTTAGGATGCGCGCGGGCGATTTCGGGGACGCGATTTGTCATAGTACCCGTGTGCCACTGCTCCACAACGCGCCCTGTGGTTAAAAAGAACGGATATTCAGCGTTTGGCGTTTCCGCCGCCCCTGCGTAAGCGCGCATGAATATATTTGCCTTCCCTTCCCCTTTTGCGTCCACATAAAAGTATTGACTGGCATTTGCCGGGATCTTCTCTTTATAACCCGGCATATCAAACACAGGGTCCATGCCGCGTACATATCTTTTATACGTTCCGGGATGGTTTTCAGACGGGCATGGCCACTGAATCCCCTCTTTTGATTCTTTCAGGCGTTTGTATGTAGCGCCCCACAGCGTTTTTTCCGTGTCTTTGGTAACCTTGATATAATCTGTCCACGCCAACTCGTTTGCTTTCATGCTGTCATCGCCGTTCCACGGTATAAGTTTTGAATGTCCCATACGTTTTGCAATCTGAGCGGCTATCCAAATATCTGGTTTTGCCTGTCCGGGCGGATTAACAGCTTTTTCTGTAAGCTGACTTCTGCGCTCGGAACAACCGTACACTCCGCCCTTTTCATACAGAAAGGCGGCGGGAAGCACTACATCAGCGAACTGTGTGGTACGGGTCGGAAATATATCCGCCACAACCAAAAATCCCGCCTGCATATTCGGGAGATATTTCGGAAGGTTCGGCATTGACTGCGCCGGATTGGTAGTGCATATAAATATGGCTTTAATAGGCTTGGATGTGTCGTTTTCAGCGCCCAGCGCGGCAAACATCTCTACCGTATCAGGTCCCGGTTTTGGGTCAATCGTTCCGTCCTTTATATTCCATGCTTTTTCTACCTGAGCTCTTGCGGCGGGGTTTGCCACTAGACGGCAGCCGGGAAGAAGATGCGACAGCGACCCTGTTTCTCTCACGCCGCCGCAGGCGTTAGGCTGACCGGTAAGGGAGAATGAGTCCGCTCCGGGTTTGCCGAAATTCCCTGTTATAAGATGAAGATTATGTATAAGATTATTTGCCCATACGCCTCTGGAACGCTGATTCAGCCCCATGCACCATATAGACATTGTAGCGCCGCTCTTGGCAAACCATTCCGCCGCCTGACGGATACTTTTTGCGGGACAGCGCGTCATTTTGGCTACCGCATCCGCGTCAAACTGGCTTAAATGTTTAGTATATTCATCTAAAGTGAAGGTTTTCTCGCCGTCTGTAATGCGGGCTAATTTCTCTATATATGCTTTATCGTGCCAGCCGTTCTTAATTATTTCATAAGCTATGGAGTGAAAAACCGCCAGATCGGTTCCCGGGTCTATCGGCAGCCATAGATCAGCAATATCGGAAGTTTTTGTCTTACGCGGTTCGCACACAATAATCTTTAAAGACGGGTCTTTTCTTTTCCGTTCCCATATGCGGCGGAAAAGGATCGGGTGCGCTTCGCTTGTGTTTGAGCCGGTTATAAACAAACATTTTGTGCTTTCAAAATCGGCATAAGTTCCGGCAGGTTCATCCGAGCCGATAGAACTCAGGTATCCCGCCACGGCGCTTGCCATACACAGACGCGGGTTTCCCTCCACATAATTGCTTCCGAAACCGCCCTTCCAAAGTTTATTGAATGTGTAGCTTTCTTCAGTCGTACACTGCCCTGAACCGTAGTAAGCAACAGAATTTTTGCCGAAACGGGTCTGGTAATCTTTAAATTTTTTAGCGATTAGATCAAGCGCTTTATCCCATGTAGCGGGTTCAAGTTTACCGTTTTGATTACGGATCAGCGGAGTTGTAAGCCTGTCAGGGTGATACATGAATTTGTGTATCATGGACCCTTTTACACACAGGTAGCCAAAGTTGGTTTTTGCTTCGGGGTTCCCTTTCATTGCGACAACTTTGTTCGCTTTTACGCCGATATAAACGCCGCAGCCGGTGCCGCAAAAACGGCAAACCCCTTTTACCCAGCGGTCAACATCAATTTCTCCGGAATTTTTAACAGGGGTTAGCGTTTCGGCTGTCAGCGGTATTCCAACGGCAGCCGCGGCGCTTGCAGCGACAGACAGTTTAAGCATCTCTCTTCTTGTCATATTCATAGTCGTTACCTCATTTTCCGGTGTACTGTAAAAGTATGTACGGCATGGCAGCCGCTACACTGTACATTGCCTTTTGTCTCCGCAACCTGCATGGAATGACATGATTCACACGCATTTTTAAGCGGTTTTTCTTGAAAATTATTTTCATCGCCGTGGCAATTTCCGCAACCGACTCCGGTATAACTGTGCCTGCTCTGATTCCATTCCTTAACAACTTCAGGTTTGGAAACAACATCTTTGTTAGAGTGGCATATAATACACTCCGTCTTTTCCATGTCCATCGGATGTTCCCCGCTGGCATAAGCCGCCGCCGCAAAAAGCAGCGTGGTAAAACAAAGTATGGCAACTATTTTCATACTAACCTCCAGATTAAATATTGTTAAAAGATACTATACAATTTTTTAAAATATAATGGTGTGTAAAAATTGTTAAGGCGGAGACTTGCAATCTTTACTTATAATTTTCCTGAATTATGTGTTATAAAGTTTGATAAGTACTATTTTTTAGGAGCTGTATTATGAAATATTTTAAGAAACTGATGTTTTTTTCTGTACTCTTTGTAACGCTGTTTACGCTTGTTTTTTCCGGCTGTTCTACAGGAAGAGATACAGGCGGCAGTCAGGCGGCTGACAGTCGGGCAACCGGCGGTCAGGCGGCAACACCTACAAAATCAAACACTGATTTCGCAAAAGCGCAGAATCCTGTGAAAGCGGATGAGTGTTATGAGTGTCACGACACAATTAAATCATTCCACTCAACTGGTACACATAAAGAAGTTAATTGTATCAGTTGTCACAACGCTCTTCCGGAGCATATCGCTGACGCCTCAACCCGTCCCGCTACTGATTTTTCATGGGATGCTTGCGGCACATGCCATGTAGATCAGATGAAATCTATTAGCTCAATGGCTTATCACCGACCGGCGCGGGATGACAAATCCCAACCGACAAACCGTTCGCCTATCTGGTTTGAGAAACTTATGATGCCGCACGGATTTACAAAGGAACACGCTATTACGCGCCCTCACGCTGTTATGCTTTTAGACCAGTATGTTGTTGACAGGGCTTTTGGCGGCAGATTCCAGCCTAAGAATGGTTGGGAGTATGTACTTGAAACCGGAAAAGTTTGGGATATTCTGGAAGATACGCACCCTGAAGAGAAAGGGCAGAAAGTTTTCCTGCCTCAGACAGCTATGGCGGCTAACCCTGTTTGCATAAGCTGCAAAACTGCGGATCTTATGTTAGACTGGCCATATCTCGGAGAACCGGGCAAAGGCGCTCCTTATGACAGAACTTCAAACGTTGTGGAAATGGCAAAAAATACAAACTACTCCATCAACTGCGTATTCTGCCATGATCCTCACTCCGCCAAACCGCGTATAATCCGTGATGCCCTGATTGACGCTCTGGAACGTCCCGGCACAATGTATCAAAGAGACGCGAACCGTACAGGGATTACAGTTTATACAATGGGTGAACGCGGTTACGACCGTAAAATAGCTATCCTTGATAAACCTGATTCAAGACTTATGTGCGCGCAATGCCACGTTGAATACAACTGCAACGCAGGCGTTGATACCGAAACAGGCGCTCCTATCGGTTTTTCAAGTCCGCTGACAAATTATTTCCCGCTTGTTGACGCGATGGAAATGTATGAACATTATATTGTTGGAGAAAAATTCGCTGATTTCAAAAATAAATTCTCCGGCGCTTTTATGCTGAAAATGCAGCACCCTGAATTTGAAACATACTATGAATCCGCGCATTCCAAATTGGGCGTAGGCTGCTCTGACTGCCATATGGCTCCTCCGGCTAAGAAAAGGGGCGCTACCTCACATTTTGTTGAATCACCCCGTTATATAATGAAGGAAACGTGCCTTACTGATAAGTGCCATTCAAAATGGACGGAAGAGCAAGGCATATACGCTATCAATTCTGTCAAAGCCTATACCAAGGGTCGTATGCGTAAGGCGGAATTCTGGCTCTCCACGCTTATAGACAAAATTCAGGAGGGAAGAATTGTAGGGATCTCTTCTGAAGTTCTTCAGAACGCAAGGACATCTCACTCTGAAGCCCATGTGCTTTGGGAATATTGGACGGCGGAAAATTCCGACGGTTTCCACAACCCTGAATTGGCGCGCGCAAGCCTGACAAAATCTATTACTATATCGCAGAACGCAATTGACGCGATTGATAAAGCGATTAACGATAAGCTTGCAAAATAAGTAATTCCAATTCTAAATTAAACGTGCGTTAATTTAGAATTGGAATACACGGCAAGGCAAGATAACACTCTTGCCGTAGCCGGTAAATAAAAATTGCAGGACGCAATTTTTATTTAAAAATGGAATAATAAGTGAATACCAAGCTACGGTCTCTATTATATTACTAATGCCCCCCTCCCCCTTGATCCATCTCCCCAAGGGATGAGGGGGGGCTTAACTATATAACCGCGGTCGTTGCTGCGTTTGCAAAAACTTGTTAAATTTCCGCTTTTATTTTGATTGTAATAATGGAAATATTGTCTTTACCGCCCCATTTTTTTGCTTTTGCCAGCAGCTTTTCCGCTGGTCGCGGCAATGTAAGCGTGTCAGCGATTTCGTCCTGAGAGACAATATCGTGCAGACCGTCTGAAGATAAGAGATATATGTTATTAGTAAAAAATGGCTGTTCAATTTCGGCAAACTCTATAAATGAGCTTTCCACACCGCCCAAAGCGTTTGTTATTATATTTGACGGGGCGTCAGGCATCCCTCCGGACTCCTTAAGCGAGTGATCCACAGTAAGACGGGTCAGTTTGCCGCTCCGCATAAGATAAATCCTTGAATCGCCGGCATGGTAACGGAACAACTTACCCTGATAAAAAAAAAGCCCTGCCAGTGTGCTTCCCATATTATGAGACATGGAACTGTTGCTTTCTGAAACATATACATTAAAAACCTCGCGCAGTTCCTCATTAGTTAAATCATCCGGTATTTTTGAAAGGAGTTTGATTAACTCCGAAAGCGCCCGTTCACTGGCTTCCTCTCCTTTGTTCAGCCCCCCTATGCCGTCGGCAAGCGCTATCACGACCCTGCCTGCATTATTTAATTCCGCCTGCCTTATCCCGTCACGGAACATATCGTTATGCAGCAAGACCATATCTTCATTATTCGGTTTTTTACAGCCGATATCGCATATACCGCAGACAGACATGCGAATGCTCATATATAGCACAATAACAAAATATTTTTATAAAAAATATAGCTTATTTGAAAGTCCTGTTATTTATCAGACGCCATTTTTTTAAGTTCAAGCTGTCTTCTGAATACATAACGGACAATATGATCTTCGGTAAGATGGTCAACATCTTGGAATTTAAGACTTGCAACGGTTTTTCCTCCGGGTTTGGTTGACACTCTGATAACTTGGCATAAAATATGCTCCACACCGTCCAAAACTGAGTCCGTAAAATCCAAAATAATATTATATCCTTCACGGAGCGAAGCTTTGGAGCTTAATCTGCATCCGCCGCCGGAAATATCATCCACTAAACCATCAACACATGAAACAGTGTCTCCCTCTTTTATATCATTTATCAGTAAAACCTTTACCCGCAGATGAACAGGTACGCGGTAAAAATTGCGCACCTGCTCACGGTTTATAAAATCCGGTATCTCCAGTATAAGCATATAAACAGGGCTGGTGATAACCCCCTCCACTTTTGAGGTGAATATAGCCCTGCCATCAGCTAATAACGCTGAAATATGTAACTGTGTGCCTTTCATTACAGTGATCGGAACGCCTTTTCGTGATGGCAAGGTAATTACAATTTTGTCATCTTCAATATCCTGAATACTGGAATCGTAATTATTGTTTTCTCTGCTGGATGCAAGACTGACAATCAGTTTTGTGTTAATACGCAAACTTTTCTTTATTTCAGTTACATTCTTATTTTTCATACCATCCTTGTTAATAAAATTCTCCTTTTGTTTATTTACCATATTTAACATAGATATGGCAATAATAAAGTTTGTAAAATTTATAAAACTTACTCCCGGGTTTTTGGCGATTCAAATCCGGTGTATAAAGTAAAATTTGCGCTATAGCAATTCCACTCGTCATTGCGAGGAACGCAGTGACGAAGCAATCCAGTTAGAGCTTTTACCTGCATGGATTGCCGCGCTTCATAAAAAACATTCCGCTCGCAAAGACGGTTAATGTAAAGTGGAACTG
>JAIRQX010000064.1 GCA_031256375.1 Deferribacteraceae bacterium | reverse complement strand
CTGAATCAGTGAATTCATACACTTTTTTGGTTTTACCAACCTTATATAATTTCATATTTTCCATTCTACTTCTGTCCATATATATCCTCCCGCATCCTTAAATATTTCATTAATATCTTAAAGATAACCAGATCTAAATTATATTTTACCCGAACTATAACAGTCTGTCAAATGCCGGCTTAATTATTTTTATAAATTGTTTTGCAAAATTCAATAAGCATTAGAATTTCTGTAGGTATAACAACCTTACTGCAAGTATTATAAGTTTCACAATCCGCTATCACACTGAAACCATTATCTTGCATACACTCGATACAATCTTTGACCCGTTTTTCCATCACATTCAAAGTTTCCATAGATAACATAGTTATACCCCTTTTAAAATTAACAGGATACACTATCAATAAACCTGAAGTTTGTCAAATCGGTCACATTTAGTAAAATTATCGTTCTGCGCTTGACCTGATTGGCTGTTTATGACATAATTCTTTTCAGAAATTATGGAGAATAAAGACAAACTATTATCTCAGTTAAACGAAAAGCAGGCTGAGGCTGTTACTTGCACAGACGGACCGCTCCTTGTACTTGCGGGGGCGGGAGCGGGGAAAACCCGTGTGATCGTTTACCGCATCGCCTATTTAATACAGGTTTGCGGGATAAAGCCGTGGAATATTCTCGCTGTAACCTTTACAAACAAGGCAGCGGGGGAGATGAAATCCCGGTTAACCCAACTTGTGGGGGCTGATGCGCGTGATGTCTGGATGGGAACGTTTCATGGCTTCGGACTAAGTATACTGCGGCGTTACAGCGGGAAAATAGCCTCAGGGGAAAATTTCTCTGTGCTGGATGAAGACGACCGGCTGGCAGCCATAAGAAATATACTCAAACTTCTGGATATTGACCCCAAAGAGTATCCGCCTAAAAGGTATCTGCATCTTATAAGCAAATTTAAAAACTCCGCCGCTTATGTGGAAAACATACAGCCTGAAGAGGTTGTCTACAAATTCAGAGCGGTTTTCAGCGCGTACGAAGATGAGCTGCGCCGCCAGAAGATGGTTGATTTTGACGATATGCTCAGTCTCAGCCTGAGACTTTTTCTGCAAAACCCTGACATCCTCGCGTTTTACAGGGAAAGATGCCAATACATTCTGGTGGATGAATATCAGGACACAAACGTTATTCAGTTTAACTTCCTACGCACGCTGGCTGGGGAGGACGGCAATCTGTGCGTTGTAGGGGACGATGATCAGTCAATATACGGCTGGCGCGGCGCGGATGTGGGAAATATCCTGTATTTTGACTCTCATTTTAAAGGGGTTACGGAGATTAAACTTGTTGACAACTACCGTAGCGCGCCGGAGATACTTGACGCGGCAAACCGGTTAATACGCAAAAACTCCGCCCGAAGAGGGAAAGATTTGATACCTTGTTCCGACCGTACAGGGGTTGTCGCCAGATATAAAACTGAAGACGAGCGTAATGAAACTGAAGTAACGGCAAATATTATTGAAAAATATATAAAAGAGGGGATTCCGGCAACAGAGATCGCAATACTGTACCGTACAAACGCGCAGTCCCGTAACTTTGAGGCGACGCTCAGCCGCCGCGGCATAGCGTACAAAGTAGTCGGGGGGCTAGGATTTTACCAGCGCCGTGAGATAAAAGATATTTTAAGCTATTTGCGCCTTTACGAAAACAGATTTGACGAGATGTCATTTTACCGCGCCGCTAAAAACCCCCCTAAAAAAATCGGCGATATGCTTACTGAAAAAGTAACAACGCTTGCAAGTTCTCATCACACTGATCTGATAAACGCTTCGGAACAGTTAATTCCGCTTCTTCCGCCGCATCAGTCGTCGGGATTAATCCTTATATGCAATCTTATGCGCCATCTTGATACTCTGAAAAATATACCTGATAAAATAAACGCTGTAATAGAGCAGGTAGGCTATAAAGAGTATCTGAGCCGGACGGAAGAACCTGAAGAGGCTAAATCAAGAACCGAAAACCTTTACGAGCTTTATAACGCAGCTGCGGCTTTTGAAGAGGCTCTTCCTGACGGATCACTCTCAGATTTCCTTGCCACTGCTACCCTTGCCTCAGCTTCCGATGAAGCAGTCAGGGACACGGTAAGTCTTATGACAATACACGCGGCAAAAGGGCTTGAATTTGAAGCCGTTTTCCTTACAGGGCTTGAAGAAGGGATATTCCCTCTGGCGGATCAGGACGGAAACAACAATCTGGAGGAGGAACGCCGGCTTTGCTATGTAGGCGGCACCCGCGCAAAAAAATATCTGAACCTCACACATACAGAATTACGTATGATCCGCGGAAGCAGACATATTATGAAATCTTCCCGTTTTCTTGAAGAGTTTTTGTCAACGGAAACCACCATAAAACCGGAAACAAACGAAGGTATTTTCACTCCGTCTGACGGGTCTTTCCGCAAAGGACAGCTTGTTTGCCACGAATCACTAGGAACAGGGATAGTAATGCAGGTACACGGAACAGGAGACAGCGCAAAAGTTGATGTCCTCTTCAAAAAAGGCGGACTTAAAAAACTGGTTGCGCGCTTTATAAAAGCGGTTTAGCAGTGAACGCTTTTACGGCGCGCCTTAAACCGTATATATCCGACTGGGACGCATTTTACGGCGCGCTCGGAAAACGTTCCGCAAAAGCGTTCAGAGTAACCGGCTCACGTGGAACGCCATACCTTAACGAGATCGGACAACTAAACGATTTTACCCCCTGCCCTAATATTAACAATACTTACATATTGAAAGACTGCAAAAGTAAAATGTCTGATACTGTCTCTTTTCAAACGGGCGGCATATATATTTTAAATCCATCATCCGTACTGCCTGCTGCAATTTTAAATTCACTTATGCCGGACAACCCTGTTATACTTGATATGTCAGCCGCTCCCGGCGGTAAAACCGTTATATTAAGCGATTTAACTGAACGGAACGGATTGATTGCCGCCAATGAGCCATCCGCTTCACGGCTTAAAGCCCTTCATTTTAATCTGGAAAAGTACGGGGCGTGGAACGTTAAAACCATGCAATATGACGGGCGGATTCTGCCGAAATATTACGCGGATACATTTGACGGCGTACTGCTTGACGCCCCTTGCAGCCACGAAAATCAAATGCTTTTAAATAAAAAAATCAACTCCCGCTGGTCGCTTAAATATGTAAATGAGATGTCCGCACTGCAAAAAAGTTTGATTTTGGCGGCTTTTGACTGTCTCCGGCAGGACGGATCGCTGGTTTACTCCACCTGTACGTTTTCACCGGAGGAAAACGAGGGGGTAATACTTCATCTGCTTGACAACAGGGACAACGCTGAGTTAATTAACCTTAACTCTTCATACTCCAAGGGGATATCCGGCATATATACCGTTGACAGCGCGGTTATGCGTATATTCCCGCATATTACGCCTTATGACGGTTTTTTTGTAGCTGCGGTCAGAAAGGCAGTTTCATCCTCCGCCGAAACCAGACAGTGCGATAAATATACAAAAAAAGATTCGCGTTACCGCAAATTAATAGAAGAACATTTTACGGCATTCCCTGAAAACGGGCTTTTAACCACAAAAAATACTGATATTTATCTTGAATCCGCAATCTCTTTGAAAGGAAATTTCCGCCGCACAGGGATGAAATTTGCAAAAACATACGGGGATAAAACAGAACTCACAAGCCAGTCTGTATGGGAGTTTGGAGCGTTAATACGCCCTGAACTGAAAACAGATGTATCTTTGAAAACCGCAAAAGAGTATCTGAAAGGATTTGACACACAGCGCACATCTGAATATGATGGGCGGATATTTTATTACGGCGGCATACCGGTTGGTATGGTTAAAATAATTGGTAATACTTATAAAAATAAACTCAACAGGTATTTCTTATATGGAAAAAATATCGAATGGTAAGATAATTTAATGCGTAAACTACTATTTGTTTTGTCAGCGCTGATTACAGCACATTCCCTATATGCGGCGGAGGCGGCGGTTCCGGTAGCCAAAAAAACTGCCGGTAACGACATCTTTATTGAAAACGTTATGTCTTTAGGGGCGAATGAACACTTCACCATTGTAGTGGAAAAGATACCGCGCACACTGTATCTGCTGAAAATCAAAGGTGATTCGCAGGAGGTTATTGACAACTTCTCTGTGCTTACAGGCAAAAATGACGGCAACAAATCACTGAGAGGGGACGAACGCACACCTGAAGGAGTTTACTACACTGTCTCCTATATGGATCAGGCAACCATGCTAAGACTCTGGGGTGACATAGCGGCAAGATACGGCACAGGCGCTTATCCGATAAGTTATCCCAACCCTATTGACAGAATAAGGAAAAAGACCGGTTCCGGAATATGGCTGCACGGGCTTGACCCTGAACGACAGAAACCGGTAACCGAAGGGTGCGTTGGAATACAAAACGCTGATCTGGAACGGATAAAGCCATATATGAGTATTGGAATGCCGGCAGTCATAATTGATAACGCCAGTTTTATGACCAAAGAGAGGTATATGGTTTCAAGAAACGAGCAGATAGCCCGTCTGAAAAGTTTTATCAGCGCATGGAATTCAGGTGATTATAATATATTCAAAAGCCATGTGCATCCTGAATATTCAAGCTATGCAGGGGTAACCGCAAAAGCGTATCTGGAAAAGAAAAGGAGTCTGATGTCAATATATCCTGAAAAATCAATAGAGATTGATAACGTAAATATATATAAACAGAGCGGCTACACGCTTGTGTATGATTTTGACCAATTTTACTGCGCGCCGAATATGGTTACCTTTAACAACAAACGTATCTATCTGGAGAATGACAACTCCACATTTAAAGTAATAAGCGAAGAGATACGCTCAAAACAAAATCAGCTCCGCCCTTACATGGAACCAAAGATTATGCAGTTTCTGAATGAATGGAAAAGGGCGTGGGAATCAAAAGATATTGAAAAGTATATGGCGTATTACAGCAGCAGATTTCCGGGTTTAAAAAAATGGCGCGAGATAAAGGAGCCTGTTTTTACTAAACCGGGGAGAATCCGTATAAATATTAAAGATGTAAAATGGAATATGTTGGGAGGCAACCGGATTCAGATAACATTTTCACAGGATTATACATCTGACAGCCTTACAGACCGTGGCAATAAAAGACTTATTATCGCCGGTTGCCCCGGTAGTTATAAAATAGAATCCGAAGATTGGAGCACGCGATGATAAAACGCTTTTTAAAAGCAGCCGCCATTCTACTTATAACTGCGGCTGTCGTATATGCCGCGCCGGTACGCCCTTATACGGAGCATAAAACATATTTTAAAGGCAATGATTATGAGCTTAACGTATATAAAATATACGGCAGACGGGACGGCAACACGATGCTTATTATCGGGGGGGTACAAGGGGACGAGCCGGGTGGGTTTCTTTCCGCTGACCTTTATGCCGGAATCCGGCTTGAACAGGGGAATTTGATAGTAATACCAAGAGCCAACCTGAAATCGGTAATAATGTTTAACCGCGGCGTAGACAGTGACATGAACCGCCTGTTCATTGACAATACAACAAACACAAGTAACGATCAGGAGGTGGTTAAAGTCCTTATTGCATATATGAAAGAGGCTGACATATTTCTGAATCTGCATGACGGCAGGGGGTTTCATAATCCCATATATATAAATGAACATCGTAATCCGAACCGTTTCGGTCAGTCCGTTATCGTGGATACGGATGCGTACAAATGCGGCGGCAATACTTTGAATCTTAAATCAATGGCAACAACAGTCCTTAATAGCATAAACGCACGCATACCAGACACCGATCACCACCTTACCTATTTTAACACTAAAACGGACAGCCCTGACACTCCATTCAAAGATATGCGAAAAACGGCTACATGGTACGCATTGCGTCATTTCTGCATACCGGCGTTTGGTATAGAATCATCTAAAAACATACAATCCATTGAGCTGAAAATCCTTTATCACAATTACGCGGTAAATGAATTTATGAAACTGATGGATATTATTCCCGAAAATCCGCCGATATATGTGGCGCCCGCTGTGCTTGAAAACGCTCTTATAACTGTCAACGGCGAGTCTCTGACAGTAAAAAACGGGGATGTTATTAAAATAAAGAAAAATGACGTGGTATCGGTAAAGCATATTGAAACAAACTATGAACGCGGCATCTCCTGTGATATTCTGGGGTTCGGTAACCTGAATAATATAGGCAAGGAGATACCGGTTACATATTCCACAAAGATCGTGTTCCGCAAGGATAACGCAAAATTTGCCGAAATAGCTGTTGAGGTGGATAAAGATAAACATACGGCGGTGCATACCGCTGCAGTGGAACAGCAGGCATCGGCAGTAGCGCCGCCTGCGTCAGCTCCGCGCACAATTGTGGAACAGCAGTCAGAAGATAATAAAGAGTATATATTTTATGTTGCAATTAATGAAAAAGAGATATCTGTTAAACCGGAAGAGACGTTGGTTACCAAAACCGGCAGCCGGTTCAAAATTTTACGGCTGGAACGTTACGGAAAAGACACCGATCTGCCTGTTAATCTGCGGGGTTGGGTCCCCCGAAATGTAACCGTAAATTCAGGCGATGACAGGGGGTATGTTTTTGTTGTAAATCCGTCTGATATGATCACAAGATGGGCAACGGACAAACAAAAGCGTACATACCCTGTAACCGTTGAATCGGAAGGGAAGGAATTTGTCCGTTTTTACATTAAAATTGAATAATGGATATAAGACGCTGTCTTAAACTTTACCTTGTTTTGGAAACATCTGTTTTGCGTATTCCTCTGGATGATTTCATAATGCAGGTTACAGACGGAGGGGTAACAGCCATACAGCTCAGAGATAAAACACACTCCGCAGCCAGACGGTTTGCCGCCGCAAAATATATAAAACCCCTTATTGATAAAAAAGACACTCTTTTTATAATTAACAACAACGCCGATATAGCTGTCGCCGTTGGCGCTCACGGGGTACATCTCGGTCCGGACGATCTGCCGCCCGCAATTGTAAAAAAATATTTTCCCGGTTTGTATGTAGGGGTTTCATGTAATAACAATGATGACTGCGCCGCGGCAAACGAATCCGGAGCTGATTATGCCGGAGCGGGTCCTGTTTTTTTCAGTGCGACCAAAACAGATTTGCGTACTGTATTAGAGCCGGAAGGGGTAAAAAATATTACGGAAAAACTTAATATGCCGACCATAGCCATCGGAGGGATAAACGCTGAAAACGCCGTTACACTAAAAAATTGCGGAGTTGTAGGAATAGCGGTATCTGCCGCAATCTGCCGTTCAGAAACCCCTTATGAAACCGTGCAGGCTTTGCGAAGATTTTATTTATAACAATAATGAAAGAATTTGAGTTTATTAAATCGCTTAAAAAAATATCCCCGCCGTTGCCATACGGAATAGGCGATGATGCGGCGGTTTCAGGGGATTTGCTTATAACACACGACCTTATGGCGGAAGGTGTACATTTTACAGAAGAGGAAGATCTTAATACTGTTATTGACAGACTTTTTATATCAAATATCAGCGACATTGCCGCTATGGGCGGAATAAACGGAGGATATAAAGCGCTGCTGGGAGTAGCAATCCCCGAATGGGTTGATAAAAAAAAGCTGGCGGAGGCAATCTGTTCCGCAGCTGGTAAATATAATGTTTCCCTTATAGGGGGGGACACCTCATTTTCCGGAAAGGGACTTTTTCTTGCCCTCACAGTAACAGGGATATGTAATAAATATATTCTCAGGCGCAGCGGGGCGAAACCAGGCGACAACGTTTATATTTCAAGGGCAACCGGCGGCGCGCAGTATGAATTATACCGCAGGCTGGGTATTCTGAACGGATGCCAAGCCATTAAAACGGAGATAGCGCCTGAATGTGAATTGGGAGAAACACTCGGCTACACAGAAGGGATCACCGCCTGTACGGATATATCAGACGGGCTTGGAGGAGACTTATCTCATATTGCCGAAGCGAGCGGGGCGCGCATAATAATTGAAAAAAACGCGCTGCCTTTGCCCGATATCCCTTTGCCGGATGACAAACTGTATGAATACGCCCTTTCTTCCGGTGAGGAGTTTGCGCTTCTCTTTACCGCATCACCGGAAACAGAGATAAAATACAATAAACCGTTATATAAAATCGGTAAAGTATGTGCCGGAACAGGCTGCTTTATAGAGGAAAGGGACGGATCCCTTAAAGATATATCGCAGATGGGGTATGAACACAGGTAATAATACCAACTTGCATTAAATACAACTGCTTCTCTTCATCTTTACGAGCGCAACAACCCATTTGGAGCATTTACCTGCATGGATTGCCGCGCTCTATATAAAACATTCCGATTTTACGCCAATATCTTTTTCAGCTTTGCAAAGCGCGGAAGTCCCTTATCAACATTACGCTCAAACTCACCCTGAATCAGCGGCAGCGCGTAGTCAATAAACTCCTGTTTAATGAAATTGCCTTCCGTATTTATCCATTCGCGCGGTATCTTTTTTTCGGCGTTAGCGGCAACGGACAACTGTTCAAGCCCAAACTTCGCCGCATACGCGCCGTTGACTGACTCCCGCTGTATTATAACCATTTTGCCAGTTTCACCCTCAAGCGCACGTTCCACGGCGTACATACCAACGGCAAAGGCTTCGTCCATATCAGTTTTTGATGCGATATGCGAGCCGCACCGCTGCAGAAGGCTCAATTCAATGGGACGCACCTTGTTGCAAATGTTACTCCTTAACGCTTGGGCAAGCTTCACCGCCACGCCGCCGAGCTGCGCATGCTGGAAACCATCATTGATTGAGATGGGCGCGTCCGCAACGAACATACCATTTGTATATCTTATCCCCTCAGAGACCACAATCAGACACTTTTTCTTCTGATTATAAATTGCGCTGACATCGTTAAAGAATTTATCCATGTCAAATCTGATTTCCGGGAAATAGATTAGGTCCGGGGCAGCGTCAGACAGTGTGGCGAGACCCGCCGCTCCAGCCAGCCAGCCGGCATGCCGCCCCATTGTTTCAATAATAGCTATTGAAGGGGTATCATACACATCATTGTCAAGACAGATTTCGGCTATGCTGTTTGCTATATATTTTGCCGACGAACCATATCCCGGGGAATGATCGGTGCCGCAGAGATCATTATCAATTGTTTTCGGCACACCCATAATGCGGCATTCATAGTTATTTTGAGTAAAGAAATGACTCAGCTTGTTACAGGTGTCCATTGAGTCGTTGCCGCCGTTGTAGAAAAAATACCGGATATCATAACGTTTAAATAATTCAACTAATTTTATATATTCACTTGAATCAGCGTCAAGATCCTTCATTTTATGACGGCAAGAACCAAACGCAGACGATGGCGTCCCCGGCAGCAACGCAAGTTCGCTCCGGTCCTCTTTTGTAATGTCATATATTTTTCCGTTGAATACGCCGCGGATACCGTTTGCCGCGGCATACACATTCTGAATCTCCGGCGCGTCAAGCGCTGCCTTTATCACACCGTATGCGCTTGCATTAATAACTGATGTCGGTCCGCCGGATTGGGCAAAGAGACAGGAACCTTTAAGTCTCAAAATAATCCTCCATAATAACAAAAACTACCTGACAACTCACCAAAATATTACCGAAACGGACACTATATTATATATAGATAAAAGTCAATGTTTTTTGTTTGACATTTTAAAACTTTGAGAATATATAATGGTTTTAGAAGTGACGCTTATAAATTAAAAGCGTTTTTGCTTTGACTATATTTAATGGGATGCGGCTGTTGAAAAAATCAGGGCTGAAGTGACCCTGATTTTTTTATTTAAACTTGAGGGGGTATTATTTTGGACATTTCAAATAGCTTAAATGTTTCATATCCGTCTATATTTGAACGTAATAAAGTATTAAAAAAATAATAAAAGGTTACTTATTTTATACGGTTCATACGCGCAGCTGCCCCCCTCTCAGCAGAAAATACTTAAACGGTTGGAAAACCGCAAAACATCCCCTGACTGGATAATACACCCTGATCTTGCACGGTCTCTGTGGGAGGCAAGTCTCGGCGCAGGAAGACAGATAGGTTTGCTTCTTGACAGGCGCGGAGCTGTGAGATGCGTTGTCGCGGGAGAACCGGAAGAGATTACAATCCCAGCTTTATCACGTTTTCGCGCCCTTCCGAGCCGCTTACGCGGACTGCGTTTTGTACGGACTTCCGCCGGGAAAGCGGAACCTGACAGCGACGATATTGCTGACCTTGCCCTTCTGAGACTTGATACTCTGAGTGTACTTACGGGAAACGTTGACGGGGTTATTAATTCACTTTGCACAATTCATCTGATGCCGCCGCAGCCTGACCGCAGCGATATACTTATCCCTTATGCCGTTCTGAGTAATACAAACCCGCATCAATCCCCTTTTGATTTCCGTAATTTTGTAGAAGAACTTGAATATGAAATATCAAGCAAGACAAAAGCGCTTTATGTTACTAAAAAAAAATATGCGGCAATCCTTGTGGGAGTTTTCACCAGCCGTGAAGGTGTTAAAGAACGCATGGCGGAGCTATCTGAGCTTGCGCAATCCGCAGAGGCGGATGTTCTGGATATAATTACTCAGATAAGGGCGGATATACATCCCCGTACAGTTCTGGGCGCAGGAAAGCTCAAAGAGATTATGATAACGGCGCTTGTAAAAGGCGCGGACATAATTATATTTGACAACTCCCTTAGCCCTGCGCAGGTAAAGGAGATAAGCGGATTAGCGGATATTAATATAATTGACCGCACTCAGCTTATATTGGATATATTTGCAAAACGCGCTGTCAGCAACGAAGGGAAGATACGGGTTGAACTGGCGCGCCTGAAATACTATCTGCCGTATCTGACATTACGTGACGACGCCATGTCCCGCATTACCGGAGGTATAGACGGCAGAGGTCCGGGTGAAACAAAGATGGAAATAGACAGGCGGCGTATTGCCGATCGTATATCATTTCTGACCGGCAAACTGAAAAAGATAGAGCGCAACCGCGTTACCCAGCGTTCAAAACGGGTGCGCCATAAACTGCCGGTCATCTCTATAATAGGTTACACAAACGCGGGTAAAACAACCCTGCTGAATACACTAACACAGTCAGACGCTTATGCGGACGACAGAATGTTTGCCACGCTTGATACATCATCAAAAAGGATACGTTTCCCCCGTGAACGGGATGTTATTATAACAGATACCGTAGGGTTTATACGCGATCTGCCGGAAGATTTGGCAGGGGCGTTTAAGTCAAGCCTTGAGGAATTATATGAGGCTGATGTTCTGCTGCATATAGCGGACGCTTCGTCACCTTACGCCGGGCAGCATATAAAATCAGTACGGACTGTATTAAATGAGCTTGGGATAGCGGATAAACCAACAATTCTTGCGTTCAATAAAACCGACCTTATTGAGAAAAATGCCCTTGAGATGCTCAGGGCAGACCAGCCGAATGCGGAGTTTATCTCAGCTAAAGATAAAAAAAGCCTCAAAGGGATGATAAACAGCCTTGATTACATTATTTCACGCAATATCGAGCATTTTCCGTGACCTTGTTTAGAAATTTGTGTAAAATCATTACCCCATCTATTGAACAAATCTGTTCATTATAATGAATGCTTTGCCCTAAATGAATCAACACAGGAAGATGCTCAACAATTATTAGATTTGGCATACCAAAATGGTTATTCAATAATTTCAGAGTAACCACCAGGCTTCTGGGGTGTGTTGACACTATTTTAGCCATATATAGCAGTTCCACTTTACATTAACCGTCTTTGCGAGCGGAATGTTTTTTATGAAGCGCGGCAATCCATGCAGGTAAAAGCTCCAACTGGATTGCTTCGTCACTGCGTTCCTCGCAA
>JAIRQX010000061.1 GCA_031256375.1 Deferribacteraceae bacterium | reverse complement strand
GAAAGTTACAACGTAGATACGCCGTCCTGTAAGCAAGCACAGCGTAAGCTGCGGAGTGGCTTTTGTTGAACCCGTACTCTGCAAATTTTTCCATCAAACTGAATATCTCTTTTGCTTTTTCCGCTGTTATGCCCAGGCTGCGCGCGCCGGGGATACCCAGCTTTTCATCTCCGTCTGTGAAAACGGCTTGCTGTCGCTGCATAACATCCGCTTTTTTTTTGCCCATAGCCTTGCGGAGAATATCAGCAGCGCCAAGTGAGTATCCCGCGGCAACCCGCGCAATCTCCATAACCTGCTCCTGATAGAGTATAACTCCGTAAGTCTCTGTTAATATTGATTTAAGCTGCGGCAACGGGTAGGTGACCGGCTGCCTGCCATGCTTGCGGTCGCAAAACAGATCAAGCATACCGCTTCCGATTGGTCCCGGACGGTATAGGGCGTTAAGCGCCGTTATATCTTCAAGTGAAGAAGGGCGCAGTCTCTTCATAAGGCTGCGCATACCCGAGCTTTCCAACTGAAAAACACCGGTTGATTCACCGTTTGCAAGCATTTCATAAACTTTCGGATCATCAAAAGGTATGGCGGATATATCAAAACTTGGTTCAATATCGTGCCGTACGCGTTTTACCGCATCATCTATAATTGTGAGGGTGGCAAGCCCCAGCAGATCAAACTTTACAAGCCCCAAATTTTCAATGTGCTCCGCTTCGTACTGAACTTGAACCTCTTCATTTTTACCGCGGCAGAGCGGAACATATTCATCAGGCGGTTTATCGGCAATAACTACCCCCGCGGGGTGTGTGCCCGCCTGCCTTAATAACCCCTCCAGTTTAAGGGAGTGTTTGAGAAGCTCAGCTCCTTTATCAACAGCTTTAATTGTATTTTCTATGGATGGATCATCTTTCAGAGCTTCCGCAAGCGTTATCCCCGGCACTTCAGGGATAGCTTTCGCCAACCTGTCGGCTGTCGCAAGCGGTATAGCAAGCGCACGGCAGACATCACGGATGACCCCTCTTCCTGATAAACGGCTGAATGTAACTATCTGAGATATATTATCTTTTCCATATTTCTCTCGCACATACTGAAAAACTTCGTCGCGGCGGCGGACGCAGAAATCTATATCAAAGTCAGGCGGAGACGACCGTTCCGGGTTTAGAAACCGCTCAAACAGCAAATTTAATTTGATCGGGTCTATATCTGTTATTCCGAGCGAATACGCGGCGAGAGAACCTGCGCCGCTGCCTCTGCCGGGACCTACGGTAATGCCGTTCCGGCGGGCATAATTTATAAAATCCCATACTATAAGGTAGTAACCGACATACCCTTTCATTTCAATAACATCCATCTCCATATTGAGACGTTTGTAATACTCTTCATGTTTTTCAGGCGGAACAAGCTTCAGATGTCCATTTAATCCCTCTTCAGCAAGGTGACGGAAATAACTTTCTGGCGTATGCGGCGCGGGTACGTCATAAACCGGCAGATGAAGACGGTCTGACCCTATAGTGACGTTACACCTTTCTGCTATTTTAACGGTGTTTTCCACCGCTTCAGGGCAATCACGGAAGTAGGCGCTAACCTCCTCCGCGGATTTAAAATATAATGAAGAGGGCGGATCGTTCTGATATTTCTCCCTGTCAAAAAGTTCCGAATGCTGTATACATCTAAGAATATCGTGTGATTCGCGGTCATCTCTGTCCAGATAGTGGCAGTCGCAGGTAGCGACAAGCGGTATCCCCGTTTCTTTTGATATATTTATGAGCTGTGTGTTTATAATATTCTGTTCGGGAAGTTCATTATATTGTATTTCCAGAAAGAAGTTCCCGTCCCCCATTATATCGCGGTATTCAAGGGCTGCTTCTTTGGCTGCCTTGTAATTGCCGCTGAGTATTTTTTTTGGTATCTCACCGCTCATACAGGCGGAAAGGACGATAATTCCTTCACTGTACTGCGCCAAGACCTCTTTATCTATCCGAGGTTTATAGTAAAAACCTTCCGTATTGGCTATAGAGGCGAGTTTGCTGAGGTTGTAAAACCCCTTGTTATTTTCCGCGAGAAGTATCAGGTGGTAGTACTTCATGTCCCCTTCATCGTACTTGCGTTCGTGTCGGGAATTTGGGGATATGTAGGCTTCACATCCTAAAACAGGTTTGATATCCGCCTCTTTACAGGCGTTATAGAAGTCCACCGCGCCGTACATATAACCATGATCGGTAATTGCAACGCTTTTCATACCGAGTGATTTTACTCTCGGGATAAGGTTACCTATTATAATAGCGCCGTCAGCAAGGGAATACTGCGTGTGAAGATGCAGATGAACAAAATCCATTCTATACTCCGATCTCGAAGTATAAAACAATTCCACCCTTCAATAAAGTTATTTTTCACATTGAAATCCTGTTTACCAACATTATTTTATAATTAGCGAGTAACGCTAAATATTTTAAAAATTTTAACTGAAGCTCTGAGCCGCTTTAGTTTTAAATGGAGGAAAAAGTATGAAATTTATCAAACAGTCTTTCATAACTCTGTTGGTCGGTTGGTTATGTTTTTCCGCCTCATCTGCGTCCGCGCAGTCCGGCGGTAACAATAACACGCCTGACAGTTGGAGTAGACATGATACGCTCAATGGCACAAAATTCACTATGGACGGTGTGTCTGTCGGTGAAGGCACACTTAAACTGGGACTTACGTCACGTTATACCGGAAGGTTTTCTGAATTCAGCGATCAGGCATTTTATCAGTATCTTCGCGGTTATCTTTCTGATTTCAAACTTGGCGGCGGAACAATGCGCGTTGCGCTAAATATGCGCGCAGCCAGAGATACTGACGGTGTTGTTACCGATCAGGCATGGAATTACCATTTTGCTCCTACCGTTCTGGATTCAAAAGCTGACTACAAATCCGGTTACTGGGATTTTCGTCTTTATGACGCTAATGTTGTCTTAGATAATGTTGTTAATTACACCAAACTTACCGCCGGTCGTTTCCGTATAAACTATCTGACTGAGTATAAAGTTGACGGCGCCGAACTTAGCGTCGGTACAGATAATTATAATGCTTACGCTTATTACGGTCTGCCTGTCAGTTACTACAAATACCTTAATACTACAGTAGTAGGCGGCGGCGCTAATCTTCATTTTTTTGATGACATGATTGTTCTGCGCGCTGAAGCTGCTAACTTTATGGGAGGCGGTGACGATATTTTAATTGATCCGCTCTATGATCTGATTGATCCGGTTAATGGCGTAAAGACCAAAACACCGGGCAGTGTGAATACTATGACTTGGAAAACGCGCGCGGATTTGAATTTTGTAATAGGTGACGCAGCTAACATAGCTCCTTACGGAGAATTTGGAATGGTTGGAGATGCCAAGATTTTTGAAGCCGGTTTATTAAGCAACATAACCGCTACCAATACTATACTCAACTTTTGGGTACGCGGTCAGATTGATAATAACACCGATCCTGTCAGCTATGTGATTTCTGACTATTCTGACTCAATGAGTTCCGATAACGAATATACACAGTTCGGGGCGAATATTTATCAGGGTATTGCTGAAATCTTTATGGTCGGGCTGGGTTTTGAAACCCGTGTCAACAATAAAGAGAGCTACTATGACAGGGATTATGTCAGAGTTATGGGAAACCTTGATTTCTTTGGCGTAATCCCCGATAACTATTTATCTTTTACCGTTGATTACTTTGATGTTCAGGCATACAGGCAGTTAGCCGCGGAACGGAAGATGCTGTTAGGCGGTCAGATGACCCAAAACTTCTCCCCCGATCTTTCCGTATGGTTGGGCGCCAGGATAGTAAACTACAATTATGACACACATCCGGTTGATCTTGCCCGTACCGGTATGGGGATTAATGTACCGGGAGAATACGCCAATAGAAGTGAAACTAACAGCGTTTACGTTGCTTATGCCGGATTTCAGTGGAATATTAACAGTATGATTTCCCTTACGGGAGACTGCACATATGAAATGTCAGACGTAATAGGTTCTGTTGACAGTGCAAATGATGCCGTCACTTTTGCCGAATTATGGTTCAATATAGCGTTTTAAGGAGAAAATGATAATGAAAAAAATATTATTGATAGTATTTATTATTCTGTACGCCGGTTTTGCCGCATTTGCACTTGAATCTGGCAAACCGGACACACATACTAACGCATGGGGCGTTTTGCACGGCAAACAGGCGCGGGTGAACGACAAAGAGTGTATAGTATGCCATACAGACAGATTAGAGTGTATTCAGTGTCATGAAGATGTTAAACCACGCAACCACACTGCCACATGGACAATAAAAGGACACGGTATGGAAAGCAGGTGGAACAAAAACGCCTGTAAAACCTGCCATCAGGAAGAGTTTTGCACGGAGTGTCATGAAACTGCCGTCCCTGTCAGCCATAAGGTAAAAGGTTTTGGTCCTACAACATGGGTAAATTCGGGAGATACTACATCTCACTGCCAGACAAGCTGCCAGCTTCCTACCGCATCTATTCCCGCCTCTCTTAAATGGACCAGCGCTGCAAGGAAAGACTGTTTGCTTTGCCATAAAACAAGACCAAACAGAAAAATTGAGGGCAATACGCACCCATAAATCAGTTATATCAGTCGCTTGTCATTAATTGGCATTGCGGACCAAAGGCGCGGCGATCCGGTGTATAAACGGATTGCCGCGTCGCTTCGTTTCGTTTCCCGAAAAGACGCGCTATACTTATTCCATTTTTATAGCATTTCCACTTTACATTAATAATATTTTATAGTAAAATACAATCATTAAATGAGGTGATTGTATGAAACCAAAATCTAATGAAAAACGAGAATTATTGATAGCTGCTAAACAGCGTGGCGAGACGGAATATGATATTGCACAATGGTTACATATTAGTAAAAGCTCTGTAGGAACGATATGGAAACTGTACAAAATGAATGGCAATTATTTGTCAACCCCTTACAAAGGTCGTAT
>JAIRQX010000077.1 GCA_031256375.1 Deferribacteraceae bacterium | reverse complement strand
AATGTTGATATTCAGAAGCAGAAAGATAGATACATTGGCATACCACGGGTATCTGGTGTTTCCTATATTTTTGCCCAGCAGTATATTAGCCGCAACAATTATTATAAAATAAAGCAGATAACGCAATAATCTGGTTTTGTAGCTATTATCGCTCATGCCGGTGAAAAAACTCATGGCGAAATAGAAACGGTTACGGAATTTTACCAAACCCCTCTTATATTTTCCTGCGTCCATTGCTCACCTTATTTTCAAAAATTTATGTATTTGCGGCACAAAACGCGCATCCACCCCGTACTGCCTGAATATACTCTGCCAGCCGGCTGTTTTTTCAGGATTAAAAATATTATCAACCGGCTGAAGCCATACCTCTTTAATATTATGCTTTTCAAATAAACCTGCCGCTGTTTTGACAGATTCATCCGCTTTTGTGTCAGGTCTTAACGCCATTTTCAGATACATTTTCTCCGGAGGCAAAAGCGCCGCAGCGGCAAGCAGTTCATCCGCATGACGTCCGAACGGTTCTATATCTGTTTTAAGATCAATGCTTAAAAAATCAAAATATGGAGCTATATCCAAAATCCCCGCAGGATCATAACCTGACGTTTCCAAAAAAAGCTTTGCTGGAGAAATTTCTGAAAATTCACGCAAAAACACCGGATACAAAAGCGGTTCACCGCCGGTTATTGATATACTGTGGTATTCAGCAAAAAAAAAATGCGCGGAAAGTATATCAAATATATGCCCAGCATTCGCAGGATTTTTGTAAAACGCCATACCGTTCACATTAAATGAGTCTTTTACGGTATAATCAGTATCACAGTAATCACACTCCAGCGGACATCCTGCAACCCTTACAAATATCTGTTTTACCCCAACATATTTGCCTTCACCCTGAATAGAATCAAAAACCTCAGCTATTGATATTGGTTGCAAGTTGAAGTTATTGTTGTTTATCATTATTTCTGTTCAGTTCCCATAGAAAAGCGTATTTTATATATACATACACTGCCCCGCTGAAAGCGGCCATTACACCGGGAACACCGTCCAAAATACCTCTTTGGGCTATAAGTTTTTTAAAAAAAACAAGAAAGGGTTTGAGCAGCAACGCCCAAAAACCGCTTTTTTTCTCTTTTTCTGCATAAGATTTTGCGGATATTTCAGCATATTTAACTGTTTTTTGTATATGATCCGCAAAGTTTTTATAAGAATAATGTATTAAGTCACCGCTGAGTTTTGATATTCTGCCGCCCGTATGCAGGACATCGTGGGGATCATAACCGCCCCAAGCGGGGGCGGCCGATTTTCGCACAAAGCGGAGTTTCCAGTCCGGCTGCCATGAGTATCTCAGAAGTCTGCCCATATAAAATGTACGGCGGTTAATGGCATAACCGCAAAAATCAGACTCACCCTTTATCACTTTTTCTATTGATTCTCTCAATTCAGGGGTGACCACTTCATCGCAATCCAGAGCCAATATCCATTCTCCGGAACATTTTTCAAGCGCGGAATTTTTCTGGGCAATATGCCCTTTCCACTTTTCAATAAACACTTTTGCGCCAACAGACTCCGCAAGCGCAACTGTATTGTCGGTTGATAAGGAATCAACTACTATTATTTCATCAGCCAACCCTTTGACAGCTTCAAGTGTACGCGCAATATTTTTTTCTTCGTTGAAAGATATTATTGAAACTGATAATTTCATAAAAGATTACCGTTGTATAGATTGATATACCCTTCAATCATAGCGCTGTCAGTAAATCGCATGGCTTTTTCTTTGCCGTTTGCGCCATATTTGATGCGCATAGAATCAGATGAAACCAGAGTATTCATCTTTTCTGCCATAATATCCGGCTCTTTCGGCGGAACCAGGAATCCGTTAACGCCATCTTCTGTAAGTTCCCCTATTCCTCCCGTATTTGTGGCAATTACGGGCAATCCTTTGTGCATCGCATCTATAATTGATGTGTTAAGTCCTTCCAAAACTGAGCTCACCACAAATATATCCATACAGCTTATAAGAAGAGACACATCTGTACGGAAACCCGTAAATATAACGCTGCCGGAAATATTCAGATCTTCCGCTAATTTTTTTGTCGCGTTAAACAGGGGACCGTCTCCGACCATCAACAGTTTGCAACGCTCATTTATTCTATGGTAAACAGCGAATGCCCTCAGAAGGGTCGGCAGATCTTTATGTGGAGAGAAGTTTGCGACTGTGCCGAAAACTGTGTATCCTTTAAGACCGAGAGTCTTTTTAATCTTTTCCGTATCTTCTTTTTGGTGAGCGTAAGGGATAGGTACGCCGGAATATATAATATTGATTCTTTCAGGTAAGATGCCGTCCCTGACAAGCGCTTTTTTTACGCCTTGCGAGATAGCGACAAGGTTCAGCTTTGAGTAGTTATATTTATAGATGCTGAACGGGTTTTTGCGCACACTGAAATCAACCCTCCGCGTATGTATGAGATGAAATTTCAAACCAAAATGTTTTAAAATAACAAGAGGGGTCAACGAATGAGCCTCATGTGAATGAAGTATTGAGGGCGTTTCTTTATTAATGATATTTTTCAATTTAATAATACTGTGAGGGTTCAGCTCTCCGTAAAACGGCATTGTAATTGTATTATCCAAACCGGAAGCCGCTAACGCGCCGTCGGAATTGCTCAGCAATACAGAGTCATACCCCCTGTCCAGAAGCCCTTGATGCAGCAGAGCGCACTGCCTCTGTCCGCCTCTCCATTCTCTGCCCGTATCAATATGCAATATTTTCATAAATTAAAAATAACTCCCGCTATTCTTGTTAATTATAACAAAATCGTATCAAAAATAGTAGAATATTGTTTGAAATAATTTTAAGAGGTTTATTTTATGCTCGGATCATTTATCTCTGTCAGTAATATTTCATACAATCTGCCGGACAGTGTTCCATTACTAAGTAATATATCATTTACCGTAAATTATGGCGATAAAATTGCCCTTATCGGCAATAACGGGTCAGGGAAAACTACTTTAGCGCGTATTGCAGCGGGCATACTACCGCCTTTATCCGGTACAGTCACCTCAAATGCTGATATATTTTATCTGCCGCAGACAATGCCGCCGGTTAATGGCAACGCCGGATCACTTTTGGATGTTAAGGGGAAGGTAGCGGCATTGGAAGCCATTGAAGCAGGTAATGCTCCTGAGGAATATTTCTTGATTATAGACAACGACTGGGATATGCGTGAACAGATAGTCAAAGAACTTGCGTTCTGGAATATTTCCCATATATGCCTTAAGCATGATATAACTGCAATTTCGGGAGGTGAAAAGGAAAAACTCCTTCTGGCAGGCGCATTTTTATCCGGCGCGGATATAATCATATTTGACGAACCCACAAACAGCCTTGACGCTTCCTCCCGTAACATCTTTATGAAAAGGCTACAGGAAACAAATACAGGGGCGCTGATTATCTCTCACGACAGAAATGTTCTGGAACATATACCGTATATGATGGAACTTGAGCGCGGAAAATTATTTTTTTACGGCGGGAACTATACATTTTACCGTGCTGAAAAGGAGAAGGAACTCCGGATACTTGAACAAAAACAAACGACCGTTAAGAGTGAAATCAAGCGGCTAAAGTCCACTATGGTAAAAGATACCGAAAAAGCAGCCCGAAACGTAAAAGTGGGTAAAAGTAATATAGCGAAAGCTCGTTATCCACGTATTGTCGCGCAGGCGCGCAAAGGTCTTTCCGAAATATCACTCGCCAAAAAAAGGGATATTTCAGTTAACAAGATAGAAAAAGCTGACAATAAGCTGAAAGAGCTGACTGCGGAGCTTAAGAAACACCCCCTGAAAATCCCTATGCCGGAAAACCCTTTTGTGCGTGAACGTCTGGTAGAGTTTCAGTTTATCTCATTTTCTTATGAAGACAGGGTAATATTGGAAAATTTCAACCTTTTGGTGTACGGTGGTGAAAGGCTTGCTGTGGCAGGCAATAACGGTGTGGGGAAAACCACACTTATAAAGCTGATTATGGGAATATTAGAACCGCAGAAAGGAACGGTAATGCGTAACGGTCATTTTATCTGTCTGGATCAGAATCTTTCCATTATTGATCCCAAAAAGAGTGTGCTGGAAAATATGAGGGCGATCAATCCCGCTCTGACAATAAACGAAGCGCATAAAACCCTGGCGAATTTTAATTTCCGCAATACCCAGACAGATAAATTGGCAAAAAATTTATCAGGCGGGGAGCTTCTGCGTTGCTGTATGGCTACAATACTTGCTACGGACAGGCACCCTGATTTGATTATAATGGATGAACCTACGAATAATCTTGATATATATTCGCTTGAAATACTTGAAAGCGCATTAAACCAATACCGCGGCGGGCTTATAATAATATCTCATGATGAAACCTTTCTTGATAATGTCGGAGTGGAGGAAGAGATCAGATTGTAGAGCATTTTATAGCGCTAATTCCAATTCTAAATTAAACGTGCGTTAATTTAGAATTGGAATACACGGCATGGATGCCGTGACAAAATGCTTGGCATTTTGGAAGGCAAGGCAAGATAACACTCTTGCCGTAG
>JAIRQX010000072.1 GCA_031256375.1 Deferribacteraceae bacterium | reverse complement strand
TTATCCCAAGAAGACATTTTATACCGGCAAATTTCTTTATTGCGGCTCGTTCCAGTCCAAACGATTGTTTGATAAATTTATACGATTCTTCCACCCCCCAGCGGCGTAAATATCCTTTTGTACGCTCGCAGGCTAAGTTTTTATAAGATTGTTAAAGAGTAAAGAATCCCCAAAAAGCAAATCCCGCAAGACATTTTGGGTTTTGCGGGACTTTAAAAGATTGCTCATTTATTGCGGGGGCTGGATTTGAACCAACGACCTCCGGGTTATGAGCCCGGCGAGCTACCACTGCTCCACCCCGCGCCATTGAGGAAAGCAAACATTACACATCTTTTTCTGTTATGTCAAGGTAATTGTTGTATTTTTTAAATGCTCTTCGGCGCAGATCAAATCGTTTGGGGTGTCCACAGAAAGCGGTTTATAAGTGGTTTTTATAACTTTAATGCGTTCGCCGTTTTCCAGAACACGCAACTGTTCAAGCATTTCCGCGGATTCCAGCGGAGTGCTCGGCATGGCGGCGTATTTAAGCAGAAACACCCTTTTAAAACCGTATATCCCTATATGCTTGTATCTGACAATGGGTGTGTTGTCCCTATTATACGGGATGGGTGACCGGGAAAAATACAGGGCATAGTTGTTACTGTCAAGCACAACCTTCACATACGATGTATTATTGATATCCTCTCCGTCATCAAACGCTGTGCACGCGGTTATCATGTTAAGTGAGTTATCCTCAGCAAGCTGTGCGGTAAGATTATCTATAAGCCCCGGGTTGATAAACGGTTCATCTCCCTGTACATTGATTACAATGTCCGCTGTCAACTCTTTTGCCAAAAAAGCGACTCTGTCAGTTCCCGTAGCTATATCAGGCGCGCTCATAACCACAGGTACGCCGGTATGTTGCAAAGCCGTACAAACACGCTCATCATCAGTTACTACATAAACTCCATCTGCACGGGTTTTAAGGCATTGATTAACAACCCGCTCAACCATCGGCACATTGCCTATCTTTGCCAGAACTTTGCCCGGAAACCGCGTTGAAGCATATCTTGCAGGAATTACTACCGCGCTTCTGATATCCTTCACCTTTTCTATTCAGCCTCAATTAACGATGTCTTTTCCTCCAGCATACTGTCAATATGCTTAAAAACATCAAGTCTGGCTTCAGATACTTTGTCAAGCATATTACATATTTCACTCTCTTTTTCCACGATATTTATAAGTGTGTTCTCAAGTGACGCTATGTTATTTGCAAAAGTATGCACAACTCCGTGCGGCTTTTCAAGTTTGGGATAGGAAGCTGTAGAACTGAATTCCTGTTTGCCCATCCCTACATTATACCATTTCCCGAGTCTGCAGTTGTTATGGTCAACCTTTGCGAAATCTTTGACGCCAAGCTCAGGCTGAATATAGTTAAATAACCTGTGGATATATAAAGCATGGTCAAGTTTTGCCAGATTGCCGAATATTTTGTTCACTACTATTTTCAAAAATTTTGAAACATCAACAACCTGAGATTTATGGTCATCCGAAAGGCTGGAAATATTTGCCAACTCCACACTCGCTTTATCAATGAAATCCGAAAGCTGTTTCATGTTGGTGTTTATATCCTTCGATATCTTCAATATACTGTCAACCTTTTTTATAATATCCTGACTGGCGATGTTTGTGCGTTCAGCCAATTTTCTTACCTCATCTGCGACCACCGCAAAACCTCTGCCCGCCTCACCCGCGCGCGCCGCCTCTATGGATGCGTTTAACGCCAAAAGGTTTGTCTGGTCAGCGACATCTTTTATAAGACCTACAACAGTGGATATCTGCTGGCTGTTTTCGTTCAGGTGAACTGCCCTTTCCTTCATAACGTTTGACAAAGTTCTCAGGTTCTGCACATCATCATTGACATGATGCAGAACGTCCACAGTCTTGACCGTGTTGGAATAAACGTTATCCATCCCCTTCCTGAGCGGTTGGATAGCCTCAATCGTGTTGTTTAAAAAGGTTTGCATTCCCGCAAGTACATCTGTAATCCATAAGACATGCTTATTCAGTCTGCCCCCTACCCCGGCCGGCAATGCGTTTTCCAAAATCATCCTGTAACCGGCGCAACCATCCGGTAAATTTTTCTTGTAAACCCTGTATATATTGTTTTCCTGATCCAAAAAATATCTTTCTGCCTGCGCCAAATCGTTCTCTCCGTATTTTTCGGTAAAATCAGCCGGCGCGTCTGTAAGAATACATTTCCCATCTTTGTATACTATAAAAAAATCTTTTGAAAATGTATCCCTGAAAATTTTAAGCAAATCCTGCGCATTTGCCTCTTTTTTCTCTTCAACCACATCTTTTTGCTGAATATCTTTCTTTTTTGTGCCGAAAATGCCGAACATAGATAGTCCTCCTAATATTTAAATTCAAGTATAATCATTACTTATACTATTATCAAGAAAAATTTTACAAATAATCTTTTTTAACAATCTTAGATGTGCTATATCTTTTGAATAACTGTATTAAATTTATAATTAGCGCGCTCCCATGCAAATAGTTTTAGGCGTGTCATCGTGTAATTAGAATGTGAGGTAATCAATGAATTTTGCAAACCGGATAAGATCAGTAAGGAAAAATTTAAACATTACTCAAACCGCGTTTGGTGAGAGATTAGGGAAAACAATAACCACTGTTCAGAATTGGGAGAGTGGGCGCAATACGCCGGACGAAGGCAATATTATGTTTATTGCTCAAATGTTTAATGTTAATTACAGATGGCTGAGTATTGGTGAAGGAGACATGCATGACGGACGCAAAGCCGCGCCGCACTGGTCAATAAAAAGCGCCGAAAACAATGTAATAACGAGTCATACTGCAATATCCGGCATTCCCGGAAGCGCCGCCCCTGTGGACATTAGTGATTTTGTATTTATTCCGCGGTATGCTTTAGAAACCTCCACAGACGGTGAAATTATTGGCGGCCATGAAAACGTTGTTGATGTATTGGCGTTTCAGAAAAAATGGATAAACAAACTGTCATATCCGGCAAATACCCTCTCTTTAATCACTGTTATCGGTGATTCAATGACGCCGACCTTCAAAGATAATGATGTTATTATGATTACAACGGATATGCCCGCGTTTGCCCCCGGATTATACATAGTGCGCGATTGTCACGGTTTACGGTTGAAACGGCTGTACAAAGATAAAGACGGCGGTCTGCACTTAATAAGTGACAACGCTGTTTACCCTGAAGAGGTTTATAGCCTGAAAGAGCAGGAGACGGGCGTTGTGGTAATTGCCGGACGGGTAATTTGGTACGGAAGAAATGTTTAAATTGCAGAAAGTATAAGATATGGACCTTTTCAGTTTATTAGGCGCGTTTATAGCCGGAATATTAAGTTTCTTCTCCCCGTGCATACTGCCGCTGCTTCCGGTCTATCTGTCATTTATTACGGGCTACGCTCTGGAAGGGGGTACAGAAAAACGGAAGAATAGATGGCGGACAATTTTCGGGACGCTCTGTTTCGGTTTTGGTTTTTCCGTTGTATTTATACTGCTGGGCGCCACCGCTACAGGTATCGGCAGAATTTTTGCAGAATATCAGTTGGTACTAACTAAAATATCCGGGGCGGCAGTAATTTTGCTGGGGCTTCATGTAACGGGTATAATAAAAATTATGCCGTTATATAAAGAGAAACGCATCAGGATAAAAACTGAACGTAATGCAAAACATCGTTTCTGGCAAGCGTTCCTGATGGGTTTTGCTTTTTCTTTCGGTTGGACCCCGTGTATAACCCCTGTGCTTGCAGGCATACTTGTGTTGGCGGCACAGCAGCAGTCCGTTTATAAAGGGGTTATACTTTTAGCATTTTATTCCGCAGGGTTATGGCTTCCGTTTATGACGGCAGCGCTGTTTACCGCTCCTGTGATGAATATCCTTGCAAAACGCCCTAAAATTGCCGTGCGCGCAACAGCCGCCGCAGGGGTATTTCTTATAGTTATGGGAGTAATACTTCTTACCGGACGGATGTCAGGGATAACCTCTTTATTTTATTAACTTATTTTTATTGCGTATATCATTTATATAGGTTACTATACATTCGGTGAATTAAGGGGGGATTTTAAATGAGACTCGCCTTTTTTGAAGTTGTTTTTATAGTTTTTTTGTTTATTTTTGCGGGTTGCGGCGACAATTCTCCCGGTGGCAAAAGCGGGACAAAGACATATACTGTATCGTTCACAGATACAAAACATAAATCTATTTCGGAGCTTCCGTCACAAATATCTGCTAGAGACGGTTCATCTGTAACGCTTCCTGTGCTTTCAGCAGCTAACAACAGCTTTGCCGGATGGAAAAGGTCCGGCGCCGGAAACGTTTTCACCGGCAGTTATAAGGTAACCGGCAATGTGACATTGGACGCTGTCTGGAAAGGGACGATTACTTATGTTACGCATATCGGCGCGCCTCCTCCTGACGGCACCTATGAAGCGGGTGAAAAAATAGATCTACCTGTACTTTCCCCCAGCGGAGGATTTACACTGGTAGGATGGCGTGAAACTGATGATAATTCATCGGAAGCGCAAACCGTTTACACCGTTGATAGCAATACAACCCTTTACGCGGTGTGGAGAGATGTATATCTGATAAGTTTTAAGTATGACAACGACACCCTCATCAAAAGCGTCTCTCTGAAAATAGGGTCGGCTATTCTGGGAACAGAGGTTCCGAATGTGGGGGAATACGCTTGGTACTCAGGAAAATGGGGACAGGGGAAGAGATTAGATTCCTCAACGCTTGTGGAAGACTACGACGCCTCTTTCTATCCTGTATTCAAACGGTGGCAGCAGGGCGGCGGTACGCAGGAAGAGCCGTTTATTATAAAAAACGATAGGGATCTTGATAATATCCGCTCTTATCTGTCGGCATATTATAAACTTGACAACGATATATCCCTTGACGGATGGAATAAAAATGAGAATGTCAATGATCCGGACATAGTATGCGCCAGATCAGAGACGGAATGTACCGATGGTAAAGGGTGGCTGCCTATCGGCGATGATAAAAACCTCTTTACAGGTACGCTAAGCGGCGGAAACCATAGCATAAGCGGATTGACAATAAGACGCGGCAATGAAGAGTTTGTTGGATTATTCGGGGGATTTGGCGGCAATATATCTAATCTGGGAATATCGTGTGATACAGAGGGGGATAATTATGCCGGAGGGGTTGCCGGATATGGCTTAAACAGTATAATTGAAAATGTTTATGTTACGGGTGACATTACCGGTAATGAGGCGGCTGGGGGGATAATCGGTCATAATTATGAAGGTTTGGTAAGAAACAGCTATTCAACCGCAGGCGTGTCTGGGAAAACACGAATAGGCGGGATTGCGGGGTGGAATTTGCTGGGAGCGATTGAGAACAGTTATGCTACAGGCAGTGTGCTGGAAGATGTGCAGGATGAAGGAAACGAGATAGGCGGTATAGTGGGGTACAGTAGCGGTCGGGTAACAGGCTGCGCTGCGGTAAATATGTCTGTAAAAGGTTTTACCAATGTCGGTAAAATTGCCGGATATAGCGTGGGTCCCGTAAGTAATAACCTTGCTTTTGATAACATGACAATAACTTCAAATGGTTCAAGTGGTTCAAATGGTTCAAAATGTGACGATGGAACAAGCGCAGCAATAACTGATTTTAAGACAGATTCTACCTATACAGGCTGGGATTTCGGCGCTGTTTGGCAGATGGGGATGACTCTGCCGCTTTTCAAGTGGCAGGATCTTGGCGGAAACGGAACTACTGAAGCGAATGCCGTAATACTTTATAATCAATGGGATCTGAATTATATCCGAAGCAATTTAAACAACCATTACAAACTTGGCGCAGACATAAATCTTGCCGGCTGGAACAGCGGTCCTGCCGGTACACCTTGCAGCCGTTCGGATACCGACTGTGCAGATGGTCAGGGCTGGCTGCCGATAGGCGGCGCGGCTGATAAATTTTTAGGCACGCTGAACGGCGCTGACCATACGGTATTTAATATTAAAATTGACCGCCCTTTAGAGCCTGATGTGGCTTTTATTGCATATTTAAGCGTCAGAAGCGGCGGCGTAATCGACGGCGTGATCAAAAATATAAACTTGAAATACGGAGAGATTATCGGAGGCGAAAATACCGGCGGGCTTGCGGGGACAAATTCAGGTACAATTATGAACAGCTACTCCTCCGTGAACGTAGAAGGCGTTGATAACAACACCGGGGGTTTAGTTGGTCTAAACGAGGGGGGTGTAATAAAAAGCTGTATTACGTCTGGCGAGGTAAAAGGAACCGATAATACAGGCGGCATTGCGGGAAATATTAACGGAGGCGCTCTGGAAACCGGTTTTTCGTCAGCGAAGGTCTCAGGGGATAATAATACCGGAGGAATCAGCGGATTAAATGCAGGGACTATCAGAAACAGTTATTCTACAGGCGCTGTTACAGGTTCAACGGATTACACCGGCGGAGTTACCGGCAGAAATGAACGTTCGGTTGATAGCAGTTACTCCACAGCCGCTCTGTCAGGCGGAGCAGGTTTGACAGGAGGGGTTGTAGGCGGAAACTTCGGTACCGCCAACAATCCAACGATTCGGAACTGTATGGCGGCGAACAGATCTATAACAGGCGCGATGGTTGGTAGAATATCGGGCAATAATATTAATATTAATCCAAACAATATCATCAATGTAGCGTTGGTAAGTATGACCGGCGGCGCGGGTTATAACGGTGAGGATAAGACAGAAAATGAACTTGCTGAACGGCGTTTGTATGAAACAACGCTTCTTTGGGATTTTACGAATACACCTATATGGCGTATGGGCGGCGCGACCGATGGCACAAAATACCCTGTATTAAGGTAATACCCTGTTATTGTTATTGAAATTACAAGATATTTGCAATATAACGATCTTTAAAATAATTATAGACATTTAAACTTCTCTAAGATATATTTTTAAAGATACGATTAGAGTATTTTCAGGAGTAAAAAATGAAAGCAGAGACAATCAATCCTTTTATAACAGCTACCATCAATGTTTTTGAAACCATGACAGGGGTGACGCCGCAGAAGGGAGATATATACGTCAAACAAGATGATAAGATGACTTATGATATATCCGGCGTTATCGGAATAGCGGGCAAAATGCAGGGGTTTATTGTTCTGAGTTTTCCTGAAGCGTTGGTTCTGGAGGTTGTCTCAGGCTTTTTGGGGGAGAAAAAGACGCGTCTGTCAAAAGATGTAATAGACGCTGTGGGCGAATTTGTGAATATGATAGCCGGCAGTTCCAAACGAACTTTTGCCGAACAGGGGATGAAATACAACATAGGTATCCCAAGCGTTATTACAGGTAAAAATCATATTATTAACCGTCCCAGCAACGTTGTATGTATCGGCGTTAAATTTTTTGTAGGCGAACAACACTTTGTTATAGAAGTTGCTCTTAAATCTAAAGAAGATTAAAAGCTGCGCAGAACAATGGGAAAAATACTATATTTGGTATTTGCGGCTACTGTTTTCTTTGGAGGGGTTACGTTGGGTATTGCTGAGGAATTTCATTTAAATAACGGCGTTACTGTAGTTTATGAATATATTCCGCATACTCAGATAACATCTGTGCAGGCTTGGATAAAAACGGGAGCTGTTAACGAAGACCGGCGCAATAACGGCATATCTCATTTTTTAGAGCATATTCTTTTTAAAGGCACCAAAAATTTTGCTCCCGATGAAATTGACAGTATCGTTGAATCCAATGGCGGCATTATGAATGCCGGTACGAGTAAAGATTATACGACATATTATGTGACCCTTCCGTCAGATCATGCGGAAGTTGCCTTTAAAGTAATATCCGATATGGTTTTTAACGCATCGTTTATCCCTGATGAAATTGAAAAAGAGAAGCCGGTTGTTATTCAGGAAATTCAGCGTAAATTTGATAACCCTACCTACGATATGTGGCGTGATGCCATGAAAACCATGTTCGCTGACACTCCATACGCCATGGAGGTCATAGGCACGGAAGAAAACGTTAATTCATTCTCCCGTCAGACACTTTTGGAGTATTACAGAACGCACTATCATCCTAATAATACCACTTTAGTAATTGTCGGGGATATGCAGTTTGCCGAGGCTAAAAATTTGGCGCAGAAGTATTTTTCGGTGGTAAGCGCTGCTAAAGCTACTAAAGGTTACGACAAGGCGTGGAATCTTTCTATAAAATCTCCCGTTACGCAAGTTTATAAACGGGAAGTGGCGCAGGATTACATCCTGATTGCCTACCAAGTTAACGCTACCGCCAAAGACGCCCCTGTTTACGAAGTGCTTACAGAGATCCTTTCAGGCGGTGAATATTCGCTTTTAAACAGGGAGCTTAAATATGAAAAAGGGGTTGTTACGGCGGTGTCAGCAGGGGAGATTCTGAGCAGAAATGCCGGAGGATATATAGTACATATGCTGACCAACCCCGGAGATACAGACAAGGCTGTTGCCGCCCTTAAAACATCTTTGCTGAAACTTACAAAGGGAGCGCTGACGGAAGAGGAACTCCAAAAGGCTAAAAATAGGCTTAAAAGCCGTACAGTGTTTCAAAAAGAGAAAGCGTCCAGTGAAGCCAGTGAAATAGGCTATTCCTATACTTTAGGGCTAAAAGATTACTACCACACATATCTGAATCGTATTAACGCTGTAACGGTAAAAGATGTCGCCGCCGCCGGAGCTTTATTTTCACAGCCGTACATTCAATACAGCACTGTTCCGCAGGAAAGTAAAAATAGTGCAGTTAAAATAAAATGAACCGCTACACTGGGTTAAACAGATATTTTCTTGTCAAGATGGTTATATGAGAAAAATAGCTTATCATTTATCTAAAGAAATAAATAAAAAAAAGATTCTTGACTTCTGTGAATCAGAAAAACTTGGCGCCGATGAGTTGCCTAAAACGGGCAAAGTTGACGGCAACGATTATGTTTTTGTTATAACCGACGTAGAAGAATTTCTTGATAATGTCAGCGTGGATAATACCAGATGTTTTATCTCGTCATTCGTTAAATCCATACATGACTGTTTTATTATTAATGAAACGCGTTGTTTTCAAAGTATGCGGATTGTGTTGGATCATATCTATCACGGAGGCACTCTGTGGAATATAATGCCGGATCTGAAATCTGATTCATCAATAAAAGAGTGCCACATAATTAATAATAATACTGAAATTGAGCGGGTGGTATATTTTACAACCCGCGATTTTATTCACTTCTGTAGTTTTTCAGAAATTGAAAAGATCCGTATCGGTTTTTCTGAAATGCTTATTAATGCCATAGAGCATGGCAATCTTGATATAAAAGGGATGGACAAATTTAAAGCTACAGAAAGCGGTACATTCCAAGACCTTATTAATGAACGGCTATCCGATCCCCGTTATAAGGACAAGGCTGTTCGTTTTTGCGTTGATTTTAATACAGAACGTGTCAAAATTACCATAGAAGACGAAGGGTATGGCTTTGACATAACCCAGCTTCCGACAACTGACAATGCTAATCAGCTAAAACTGCACGGCAGAGGGATACTGATCACCCGCGCATATTTTGATGAGGTAATATACAACGATATAGGGAATAAAGTTACGCTTTTGAAATATTTTCCCCGATAAGCGACCTCAAGATATCGCAATTCCGCTTGTAATTGCGAGGTACGCAGTTACGAAGCAATCCAGGTGGGAGCATTTGCCTGCATGGATTGCCGCGCTTCATAAAAAAACATTCCGCTCGCAAAGACGGTCAATTGTAGCAGTTGCACTCGTCATTGCGAGGAACGTAGTGGCGAAGCAATCCAGTGGGAGCATTTGCCTGCATGGATTGCCGCGCTTCAAAAAAAACATTCCGCTCGCAAAGACGGTCAATGTAATATGGAAGCGCTATAATATATTAAGTATCTCTTCCGCCGCTGTTTTCATCGGCGCGTATCCCGCAAACATCTCCCCTATCGGAATAAGACGTTTTTTATACTCTTCCCGATTTTCAAACAGAATATCGCTTGTTTTTTTCAATTCTTCCGCGTTGCACCGGTTTTCCAGCAATTCAGGCGCTATTTCGCGTCCGGTTATTATATTCGGCATCCCTATCATACGCAACGAGGTGAACATCTTTATAAGAATGACATTAAAACGGCTTGCATTATATAATATTATCATAGGGGTTCCTATAATAGCCGCTTCCAGTGTGGCTGTACCTGAACATATCCATAGCAAATCAGAATAACGCATTACATCTGCTGTCTCTCCCTCAGCCACCTTTATATCACTTTTCATTTTCAGATAAGGTTCCAGAGCCTCGCTTTTAACAGAATCCGCCTTGGCAAGTATATATTGGGCATCGTTTTTCCAGTCTTTTGCGGCGGCAGTCATGACAGGCATAAGCATTTCTATCTCTTTGGGTCTTGAGCCCGGCACAAGCCCTATAACAGGCTGCGCTGCGTTTATTCCGTATGCGCGGCAAAATTCCTCCCTGTTTTTATACTTTGGCGCAAGCTTTTCAGTAACGGGATTACCTATATAAACAGCGTTTACCCCCTCTTTCCGGAGAATATCCTCCTCAAAAGGCAGTATGCAAAGCGTTTTATCAAAATATTTCGCCAGTATTTTCACCCGCGAATAACGCCATATCCAAACCTGAGGAGCTACAAGATCTATAATGGGGATATTGTATTTTCTCAGCCGTTTAGCTAGGCGAAGATTAAACCCAGCATAATCCACAAGAATTATAGCGTCCGGACGCGCCGTAACTATTTGTTTTTCAATCTTTTTAGCCAGACTTAAAAGAAACGGGATTTTGCGTATTACAGCATCAAAACCTATCACTGCCATATCGCTGACATCGCATATCTGATTCTGTCCCAGCGCAAGAAGCCTCTGACCTCCGGTTCCGTACAGCTCAACCGGCTGTGTTTTAAGAAACTCTTCCGCAAGATTTGCAGCATGAACATCCCCGGACGGCTCGCCGGCAACAATCAGCAGTTTTAAAACCCTTTTTTTTAGCATAGGTTTACTTATTATTCCCACTCAAATACTATTCTATATTTGCCCTTAATACCCGGCATATTTTCAAGCAAAGATTTGAACTGTTGTTCCGCGGATTCCTTTGCCTGCGTGAATAAAGCTACATTTTCATTTACCTTTTTCTCTCTTTCATTCTTATGGTTTAATTGAATGTCATTTGCGCTTTTTAAAGTGTAGTTGCTAAGTAAACCTGTTTTTTCATCGTATAGGTTAAAAGTTTCCGGATATATTTCGTGTGATAATATTTTTATCTCAGGCATACGCACAATAATACCGCTACCGGATGTTTTGACTTTTATGTCATTGCCGTCAATTCCCAGTTTTATAGTTCCGTCAATCGTATAAATGGCTTTTTTGCCGGTAAACGGAATCTCTTTGCCGAAAATCTTATATATATCAGAATGAGTAATAACATCCGAATAGTGATATACAAGGGTTGCATATTCAGAAATAGGCAGTATCTCTTTTACTGTTGAATTAATGTTGATATTCGTATCTTCGCTTAAAATTTTAAATTTTTTAGCGCCGAAGATGCCAATGCCTATACCGAATATCAGAATTAAGAGTAAAATAAGTATCTTAATAAAACGTTTCATATATTTCTCCTGCAAAACAATGATTTCTCAAAGTTAAAATACTTTAGAAAAGGTTGACAGGGTCAACTGATACGCCCTGAGCGGAAAACCCGAAGTGCAGATGCGGTCCGGTTACCCTCCCTGTCGCGCCTACAAGCCCTACGGTATCGCCCGCTTTAACATTATCCCCATTTTTAAGCAAAATTTCAGACAGATGAAAATACATTGAAACTACCCCTTGTCCGTGGTCAATATATACACTGTTACCGGCAAAATAATGCTCTCCGGTTAAAATCACTGTCCCGTCCGTAACGGCAAATACACGGTCACCGGTTTTCCCCGCAAAATCTACACCGGTGTGTTTGTTGCGCGGCTCATTGTTAAATATCCTCTGGACGCCAAACTCTCCGCTTATAACGCCGGGATGCGGTCTGTGCAGGGGAAGCCGCCACTGCTTTGTACTGGAAAATGTTTCCAGCGCCTTTGATATTAATTTACGTTCTTCATCCACGCGGTCAAGGTTTTCCTGACTTAATTTGACATATTTCGGATCCACTGTCAGCGACTGTTTGTCATAGGTTTTATCCAGCACATCCACTGTGCCGGATTCGAAAGATTTTTTACCGCCGGTATAGCCCGGCGCAAATTTATCTATTGAGATTAAAATGGTGAACTGCCCGCTTTTTTTATATATTGTCGGAAGGATAAGGCTGGCTGTGCAGTTTGCTTCATTGCAGGTCGCCGGCGCTTTAATAGTTTTTTCCTGCCACTCCACACTGAAGTATGCTACCCCCGTTTTTGCAGATATTTCAACAATGAGCGGCTGCCCTCTGGCAGGTTGGTTTTTAACCTCATACACAAGCTCCTGTCCGCAAAATACTTGCGCAGGAATAGCCGGAAGCAAAAACAACATTGCGGCACACAAAATGTTTCTGCAAATTTTCAGTAAACCCATAATTTAAAGACCTCCTTGTCAATTATTTAAACAACGATTTCATCTTCTGCCAGAGCGATTTGTTTTTATTATACATATTGTCATCGGTCACTTCGGCAATATTTTCAAACGCTTTTTTCTGCTTTTCATTCAAATGAGTGGGGAGCATGATTTGGAGAATTATTATAAGGTTTCCTTTCCCCCTGCCGTGAACATCCGGAGCTCCCTTGCCTCTAATTGTAATTACATCGCCAAACTGAGTTCCCGCCTTTATCTGCACTTTTTCTTCGCTTCTATCCAGCATAGGAATTTTTATCTCTTTCCCCAGAACCGCGTCTAAAAAGGTAACAGGTACTTCAAGGATCAGATTGTTCTCCTCTCTTCTGTAATATTTGTGTGGCATTACGCTTACGTTTACAATCAGATCGCCTGAGCGACCTCCGTTTGCCCCGCAATGCCCTTCCCCCGTAGCGCGTATAGCCATTGCATCCTCAATACCCGCGGGGATTTTTATATTCAGCTTCTTGTTTTTTTGCGTATAGCCGGCGCCGGAACAGTCTCCGCACTTATCCTTTATTAACTTGCCAATACCACCGCAGACATGGCAAGTAGTCTGCATTGTAAAAGGTCCCTGCCGCACAGTGCGCATACCGGAACCGTGACATGCCGCGCAAGTGTCAATGCCCCCCGGCGCAGCTCCGCTGCCGGAACATGTTTCGCATGTGTGCATCTGCGGCGCGGATATCTCTGTTTCAGTACCGAAAATTGATTCTTCAAAGGAAATAACTTTATTTACAGAAATATTACCGCCTTTACGCGGTTTATTGGGATTTCCGCCTGATCTGCCGCCAAACATACTGCCGAATGCGTCACCGAACAAGTCTTCAAATATTGATGACGAATTGAAACCGCCAAAACCGGATGAAGCGTCATCAAATGTTTTGCCGAAACGATCATATTGCGAGCGTTTTTCCGGATCGCTTAAAACCTGATATGCGCTGTTAATCTCGCGGAACTTTGATTCCGCGTCTTTGTCTCCCTGATTGCGGTCAGGATGGTATTTCATTGCAAGGGATCGGAAAGCTTTTTTTATATCCGCATCGGTAGCGTCACGTTTTACTCCAAGCAGTTCATAGTAATCGGTCGGCACTTGACAGGCTCCTTATTATTTTACTTGTTTTTATCAACTTCTTCAAAGTCCGCATCCACCACATCTTCACCCTGTGACGTTTCTTCCGCGTTTGGCTGCGCATTTGACTGCGCCCGCTGGGAAGCGTACATCGCTTCCGCCAGTTTCTGTGCGGATTTACTAACTTTATCTATCCCTGTTCTGATAGCTTCTTTATTGTCAGACTGGCAAACCTGTTTCAGCGATTCCAGCGCAGATTTAATCTCGTTTTTATCGCTTTCGGAGATATTATCGCCGTTTTCGTTCAGAGTTTTTTCAGTTGCATATACGAGTTGATCAGCCTGATTTTTAAGCTCCACCATCTCTTTTTTCGCTTTGTCCTCTTCTGCGTGTATTTCCGCGTCTTTTACCATCTTGTCAATTTCGCTTTCTGAAAGACCGCTGGAAGCTGTGATACGTATAGACTGTTCTTTATTTGTAGCCTTATCTTTTGCTTTAACGCTCAATATCCCGTTGGCATCAATATCAAATGTAACCTCGATCTGAGGGATACCGCGCGGCGCGGGCGGAATACCGACAAGGTCAAACTGACCGATAGTTTTGTTGTCAGTGGACATCTCACGTTCACCCTGCAGCACCACTATAGTAACAGACGGCTGGTTATCCGCGGCAGTGGTAAATACCTGTGTTTTGCTTGCAGGAATGGTAGTGTTGCGCATGATCATCTTTGTCATAATACTGCCCTGAGTTTCAATACCCAGTGACAGCGGAGTTACATCAAGGAGAACAACGTCTTTCAGGTCACCTGAAAGTACGCCGCCCTGTATTGCCGCGCCTACTGCCACAACTTCGTCAGGATTTATCCCTTTATGCGGCTCTTTGCAAAAAAAATCTTTTACTTTCTGCTGTACGAGAGGCATACGTGTCATACCGCCAACAAGGATAACCTCATCTATCTTGGACTTGTCCAAACCTGCGTCTGTGAGAGCTTTTTTGCATGGCTCAAGCGATTTTTCAACTAAATCCATTACAAGTGACTCAAACTTTGAGCGGCTCAGCTTTTTTACAAGGTGTTTAGGTCCGGATTGATCAGCAGTAATGTATGGCAGATTAATCTCTGTTTCCGCCGCTGAAGAAAGTTCTACTTTGGCCTTCTCTGACGCCTCTTTAAGACGCTGGAGCGCCATTTTGTCCTTTGTAAGATCAAGACCCGTGTCTTTTTTGAACTCGTCTATAAGCCAGTTGACAACACGCATATCAAAGTCGTCGCCGCCAAGGTAAGTGTTGCCGTTGGTGGATTTAACCTCAAACACGCCGTCACCTAGCTCCATTATAGATATATCAAATGTGCCGCCGCCCAGATCATAAACAGCAATCTTTTCATCTTTTTTGCGGTCAAGCCCGTAAGCAAGAGCTGCGGCTGTAGGCTCGTTAATAATACGCAGTACGTTAAGCCCCGCTATGCGCCCTGCGTCTTTGGTAGCTTGACGCTGCGCGTCGTTAAAGTATGCCGGAACAGTAATGACGGCGTCATTCACCGTTTCCCCGAGGTAATCTTCGGCAGTTTGTTTCAGTTTCTGAAGGATCATAGCCGACACTTCCTGAGTTCCGTATTTTTTCCCTTTTACCTCTACCCACGCATCATTATTGTCGGAAGGGACAATTTTATACGGAAGAACATTTTTGGCTTCCACCACCTCTTTTGAATCCGCTTTACGCCCTATAAGACGTTTGATACTAAAAACAGTGTTTTCAGGGTTTGTCACAGCCTGATTTTTTGCGAGACGCCCAACCAGCCGTTCGGTATCGGTAAAAGCCACGACTGACGGTGTTGTAGCGGCGCCTTCAGAGTTAAAAATAACCTTGGGATTTTTCCCCTCCATAACACATACAACGGAGTTTGTTGTACCCAGGTCTATGCCTATTACTTTTCCTTTTGCCATAAATAAAGTCTCCTTGAATATATACTATTTATTAAATTTGTTTACTTGCACTTTTGCGGGGCGTACAACTCTGTCCGCCATTCTGTATCCGTTCTGTATCACCAGAGCTACGGCATTGTCCGGCATATTTTCGTTACTGCACAGCGTAATTGCCTCGTGTTCAGCAGGATTAAACGGCTCGCCCGCTTCAACTTTTATCTTTGTCATACCCGCCTTTTCAATGGTTTCCAGCATTACTTTCCCGTTAAGGCGTATGCCTTCAATCACTGTTTCAATATTTACCCCTTCAGTATGCCGTAGCGCGAGGTCAAAATTATCAAGAACAGGCAGAAATTTTTCCAGTATAGACTGGTTTGCGTATTTAATTCTTTCATCGGTATCGCGAATTAGACGTTTCCGGTAGTTATCCGCGTCCGCAGCCTGCCGCAGAAGTTTATCCTCCGCCTCTTTTAGTTTTTCAGCCAGAACCGTTGTTTCATTCGTTTCCTGCACATTGCCCGTTCCGGGTTTTTCAGCTTCATCCGTTTCGTTCATCTCATTTTCATCAAGCATCTCCTCAATATGATCTTTTTCCGGTGAACCGGATTCATTATTCTTCACTATATCCTCCATAAAGATTTTTGAGCATTTGGGTAATAACTTTTGAGGAATATTCCACAACTGAGATCATTTTTGGGTACGGCATACGTTTTGGACCTATTACTCCAAGCATTCCCACAATATTCTCATCTTTTTCATAAGATGTGGTTACAAGCCCCAGCTCTTCAATATTTTTTATCCCTATTTCGCGCCCGACAAATATCTGCACCCCTTTGTTATTCATACATTTTTCAAGAATTTCAGAGATAGTGCGTTTCTCTTCGAGCGCACGGAACAGATTTTTTATTTTTTGCGCGTCATGAAATTCAGGAAAATTAAGAATATTAGATGTCCCCTCCAGAAATATCCCCTGAGGAAACATAACATCTTCCATTTCAAGCAGCCTTGATATTATGTTTTTAATCTCTCCCGCGCTTCTGTTAAGCTCTGACTCAAGATGACTCCGCAATCCTGAAATACTCATACGGCAAAGTTGCTCGTTTAAGTAATTGCTTATATGTATAAGTTCATTGTCAGAAATCTCCTGCGGTATATTCAGAAGCACATTCTGCACAAAACCCGCGCGGGTGATCATAATCGCCAGCACAGCGTTCCTGTTAAGTCTGGTAAACTCTATATGCTTTACGGAAAAGGTATCGGTGTGCGATACAACAACAAAACCGACAGCGCCTGTAATCTCCCCCAGTCTGCGGGAGAACTCCTGCAAAAGCAACGGCAGATTCGGGGATGAAAATTTAAGAGAATCGCGCAGCCACCCGTTAATATCCTCCTGTTCCATATCAACAGCCACAAGGTGGTCTATATAATACCGGTATCCCATATCCGTCGGGACTCTGCCCGCGGATGAGTGCGGCTGAACGAGATACCCTTTCTCCTCCAGATCACCCATAATATTACGGATAGTGGCGGGACTCATTCTAAGCGGTCCTATTTTAGAAACATTGCGCGACCCCACAGGTTCACTGTACTGAATATATTCAGTAACAATAGTGTTAAGCACAAGTTCTTCGCGATCACCTAAATCGTCCATTAACTTTTCCTCTCGAAAACTCATTTTGTGAGTATCAGAGCGCTTCACTTCATTGCGCCCGAGTGAATAGAGTTCTTACACCTGGCAACTTGCGTATGTTTTCAAATATTAGCACTCATCGTTAATGAGTGCTAACGATAAGATACGCGGAGCGGAAGTATTTGTCAACATTTTTTTATCTCTCAAATAATGATTGGCAAATAATGATGGCGAATAATGATGCGTAGCGCGCGGCGTTATATAAAACCTTGTCCGGAATTATTTGCGCGCGTTGATTTCATAATGTATAAACTCATTCAGCCGTTTATCTGCCTGAAGAATATGAAACTCAAACCAGTCGCTTATCAGCATACATATATTTGTACACAGATTATTTAATACAGCCATATCACTATTGGATTTATACAACAAAAGCGTTTTAAATCCTTTTGCAACCTCACGTACATATTCTCCGTGATGGGCGGCGTGTTTTTCCAGCCCTGGATAGGCGTGAAGCTCCATAAAAGCTTCTTGGGTGATAAAATGTTTTTTAGTGTAGTCGCTCAGATATATTATCGTGGATTCTACATGAGAGACATGGTTTCCGGCATTGAAAGCGCATATATAGACGTTGCCTTTTTCGACAAACTCCTTCTGTTGGGCGTCCAACTCTGCGTGCCCCGCAACTATACAACGCATTAAATCCATTATCTGAAAAGTCATAAGCGTTATGCAGCTTCCAATTTATTTTCCCAGCGTAAAACTCACTTACAATACATCAATATCTTTTCCGCACGCTTTTGTAGCAAACAGGCATACTACAAACGGTATAAGCAACGCTATTACCAAAACCCCTGCGGATAGAGAACATAAAGCTGTGAGCGCTAAGAATTCCTGTACCCCCGCTGTACTGCCGGCGCTGTTTAAAACAAACAGCTTTACACCTTTCATCCCCGCTATAAGAGCGGGGGGATAGATAAAGTACACTGTCATCAAAAAACAAACCATGCGCTTGCCGAACTTTCTGCATACGGGGAATATCGTAAACAAAAAAGCGAACGCCATAATATATTGCAAGTAGTACACGCTGTTAATAAACGAAAACAGCGATATATCAAATGCCATAATTGTTATTGCGGCGTTTGTCAGACTTTGTATAAATCCCTGCATACTTTCCGACGCCGCGGTTCCTTCAAAAACAGCGGCGGAGTTCAGGTTTGCCAGTCCCGACAGCGTCACTCTCAAATCAGTTAGCGCTACACTCTTCAGCGGTCCGGTAATAAAAGCAGCCAGCTTACCGAACAGGATGTAATATATTCCAAAAAGTGCGCAAATACTGCTAAACCAGTATATTAACGATTGAGGTATCTTCCTCCGACTTGCTTTTAGCAAAATATATGCCGGAATGAAAATAATGAATGACCATATCTCTTTTAAGACATTGTAAAAAAGTTGTTTTGAACCTTTCAGAAGGTCTTTCATTTTGCCATTACTTATATTTACGAAATCCATCGGTCTGTTACTATGGTGGGAAAGGGAATCTGTTTTAATGGTGGGGTCATGCGGTTTTAAAACAGTGGGATCAGCGGATTTTTTCTGAGCCTGAACAGACTGTCCGTCACCGGGCGGCAAAGACACAGCTTCACTCTCTTCTTTCTGAGATTTCACCGCGTCAATCTCATTAAAAACCTGATTAATCGTTTCACATGCGGATTCTTTAAAAAGATATACAGTAAACAAACCTTTTAGCGGAACCTTCTGAAAATCTATGCCTGATTTTTGGAGATAATCAGTAAACTCTCCCGCGGCAATTTCAGCTACGATAAGAGCGCCGTTCTGTTTAAGACGGGACATATCCACCTCCGGATCATTCGGAGGGTTGGTTTTACAGATATTGAGGCTTTTCCCGAGAGAAACTAAAAGGCTTACAGTGTAAACGCCTACATCATGCTGTTGCGCATATTCATTAACCGCGCTTTGCAATAATGACTCATGTTTAGGAATTTCGGGCGGCAAACCTATATTGGTAATATAGTAAGCGTTCCTCGCTTCATCAATTAAAATGCAATCAGGGCTGCCTTCCCAGTCTGAATAGTGTTCAATCCGCTTATGCAGAACCAGCTTAGCTTGTTTAAAAAAACGCGCCGCTAAATCAAGAAATCGTTGATAATCCATAAATTGTACCCTCTAAAAATATGCACACACTAACAATATGATAACATAAATAGCGTGAAATGGATATTGCTGTAAAGTTTTTTATCACGGCAATCAATTTTTATAAATTTGAGGGAATTTGTTACCAATTCGTATGCCAAATTCGTATGCGCAGGTAAAAGTTATTGTTTTTTTTCACAGTCTATATATAATCTTCTGTGTTCGCACAGGTATTAATAATTAATAAATTAAAGGTGTATAATGAAAAAAGTATTATTTGCGCTTGTTTTGGTATGTCTTTTTGCCGGATGTTCAAAACTTTTTAAGACAAATGTTGAAGAGGCGGATAATAGCCTCACGGAATCCATCAGGCAAACTATTAAAGCCCGCAATATAGATGCTGATGTTGAGGTAAAAAGGCTGGCGAAATTGGACGCGCCAAACGGCTTTTACTTTTACAGAGTCACTATAAAAGACCGTGATAGCGGGGACTCTCATGAGCAGTATGTTTTCTTCGACGGCAAATTTATAGCGCCTGATTTTATAAAATATGAAAACAGCCTGTCACTGAGCAAGGAACTACAGTTTGATTACAACTATACCGACATTGATACGTCAAATCTTTCGCTTTTATACGGCAAAAGCGGCGCGAAAAATGTTATTGTAAAAATAACCGATTTTGAATGTCCCTATTGCCGCACAGCGAACGCATATCTGGAAAACAAACTGAAAGGCGGAGAATATGATGTGGCTGTCTATATTATTCACTTCCCTCTAACAAGTATCCACAGAAAAGCGGAGTTATTCGCAAAAGTATTTGAAGCCGGCTACATTATGAAAAAAAATTTCTCCCATGAACTGTTTTCAAACGAAGCGCTTTTAGATATGACGGATTCTGACATTATTACATACTTTGCCTCAAAATCAGAGAATGACGCTAAATTCAGAGAGCTTGTTTATTCTGACGGAGTCGCCCAACACATAAAAGACACTGTTAGTCAGGCTCAGTCACACGGAATAAACGCGACGCCTGTTATTTATATTAACGGGAAACGGATTGAAGGGTTTGACGCTGGTCTTATAGACAAGGCTATAAGCTCATTCAAATAAAGCATTTCAATTTTGAAATGCTTTAGGAGGCGCAAAGCGCCGACCGCGAAGCAAGTGGAGCAAGGTTTCCTTGCGTAGCGTCGCTGAGACGAAGGCGCGTAACGCAAGCAGGCTTTGCCTGCTGAGTATAAAGCGCCGTCTCATTGAAATAATATAGGAGGCGCAAAGCGCCGACCGCGAAGCAAGCGGAGCAAGGTTTCCTTTTTTATTATGACTGTTAAAACTATCTTTAAAGATTTGAGAAAGATACTGGTTTTTAACCCCTCATTTATAGGAGATGCAGTACTCACAACCCCCCTTGTCACAGCCCTTCAGAAACTTTTTCCTGAAGCGGATGTTGTTCTGTGCGTGAGACCGGAATGCGCCCCTCTTTTTGAGGGGCTTGATTTTAAAGTAATTGTTTTTGATAAACGCAAAACAGACAGTGGTCTGACAGGGCTTATCCGCTTTTCGGAAAACCTTAAACGTGAAAAGTTTGATATAGTCTTGTCACCGCATAAATCGTTGCGTTCCTCTCTTATATTAAAGTTGTCAGGCATCCCTTTCCGTATCGGATTTAAAGAAGCGACCGGGAAGCGGTTTTATACGCAGGTAATTCAGCGTGATATGGTCTTGCACGAAGCGGAGCGTAATCTGTCGTTTTTGTCGCAGCTTTCGGACGGTTGCTCTTTGGAAGAAACAAAGCGTTTGGGAGAAAATCTGCGGACTTTCAGAGACGTAAAATATGCGGATATTGTTTGCAATTATATGCGTATAGCCGCGAAAGGCAGAAAAATTGTGGGATTAAATGCCGGAAGTGTCTGGAATACCAAGCGATGGCCTGTGGAATACTATGCGGAAATAGCCGAAATGCTGCATAAAGCCGGTTATGCAGTCGCTGTGTTCGGCGGACCTGCGGATAACGAAGTCAACATGGCGCTGAAAGAGATGCTGTATATGGAGTATTTTGATTATGTCAATAAAACGCCCTTCAGACAAATCCCCGCGGTAATAAGCGGACTTGCCCTCTTGATTACAAATGACAGCGCTCCTCTGCATATAGCTGTCAGTCAAAATATTCCGGTGGTGGCAATATTTGGTCCTACTGTACCCGCCCTTGGTTTTGCGCCGTATGATAACCGGAGTCTTATCTGCGAAATACGCGGGTTGCCGTGCAGACCGTGCGGACTTCACGGCGGGAAACGATGTCCGGAAAAACACTTCAAATGTATGCTGGATTTGTTGCCGGAACAGATTTTTAATGCTGCTCTGAAAATAGTTGGCTGATTACATTTTACAAAAACTTGACAATGATTTAACCACTACGGAACAAGCCGCTGTTATCCTATTTAAAACATTTAGGAGGAAAAAATGTTAAAAAAATTTTTATTTACCCTGCTGTCAGCGCTTTTAACAGTAGGCTCTGTTTCCGCACAGACTGTAAACGGCGCGGGAGCGTCTTTCCCTTATCCTATCTACTCTTCGTGGGCGCACAACTACGCTGCCGCTACTAAAATTCAGATTAATTACCAATCAATAGGGTCAGGCGGCGGTATCAAAGAGATTATTGCGGGCACCGTTGATTTCGGCGCCAGTGATGATCCTTTGACATCAGCTGACTTGCGTAAAGACAATCTTATTCAGATCCCTGTTATCGTAGGCGGTATTGTACCGGTTATAAACCTTGACGGAGTTGCGGAGGGAAAACTTCAGCTTTCGCCGAAAGTTCTGGCGGATATTTTCCACGGCAAAATAACCAAATGGAATGACCCTGTCATAGTTGCCATGAATAAAGGGGTAAAACTGCCGAATGAACAGATTAGCGTTGTTTACCGTTCTGATAGTTCCGGCACGTCTGCAGTTTTTACCACATTTCTTTCACAGGTATCTAAAGAGTGGAAAGATGAGATAGGCGCGGGGAAATCCGTAAACTGGCCTGTCGGTATGGGCGCAAAAGGTAACGACGGCGTTGCGGGCAATGTGAAGCGTATAAAAAACAGCATAGGGTATGTTGAGTACGCATACGCCAAAAATAACAAAATTACTTGGACAGCTCTAACTAACACGGCGGGTAAACTTATACAGCCAAACATGGAGAGCTTTCAGGCGGCTGCGGCTTCCGCTAACTGGGACAAAAACGCGGATTACTATCTGTGGCTTGTGAACGCTCCCGGAGATAAATCATGGCCGATAGCCGCAGCGTCATTTATCCTTCTCCGTAAAGACCAGCCGGAAAAAAGCGCGGCTGCCGCTAAATTTTTCAACTGGTGTTTTGACAACGGCGATAAAGCCGCTGAACAGCTTGTTTATGTGCCGCTGCCAAAGAGTTTGAAAGACAGTGTGCGCGGTTATCTTAAAGAAAACGGCATAAAATTTTAACACAGTAAAGACAACTTATTTGTTAGGGCATTTTATATTTAAAATGCTCTAACCATACTACGACCTCTACGGGTTTGAGTAATTCGTTTTACTTCAAAAACTGACCGTAAACCAGACCATTCTTGGCGTACATTTAACCATTATACATCCTTTTATTTTACGACAGGTCTCTTTTTGCGGGATTTAATCAATTCCAAAATGTTCTGTTAAAAAATTCAGCTTGTTTTTTGCTTATATAGCAGTTCCACTCGTCATTGCGAGGAACGCAGTGACGAAGCAATCCAGTTAGAGCTTTTACCTGCATGGATTGCCGCGCTTCATAAAAAACATTCCGCTCGCAAAGACGGTTAATG
>JAIRQX010000014.1 GCA_031256375.1 Deferribacteraceae bacterium | reverse complement strand
TTGCGTCCTGCAATTTTTATTTACCGGCTACGGCAAGAGTGTTATCTTGCCTTGCCTTCCAAAATGCCAAGCATTTTGTCACGGCATCCATGCCGTGTATTCCAATTCTAAATTAACGCGCGTTTAATTTAGAATTGGAATTAATAGCATCAAATTTACACACTTTCGGGCATAATCCACATCCCGTGCATTGAGCCTCACTTATCAACGCCTTACGTTTTTCAGTGTTCCATGAAATTGCGGGACACCCTAAACGCAGACACATCTTACAACCACTGCACTCCGCGTTTATTTCGTAAGGAGATTTCACAGCCGCTTTGTCAATAAAAATACATGAGCGCTCCGCAATAATGACGCTCACATCCTCCCTTGCCGTTTCCTCCTTCAGCGCCTGAACACAAAGATCCGGGTCAAACGGATCCACCTTCCTCACATATTTGACGCCAATGGCACGGCAAAGCGCTTCCAGATCAAGTTTAGGCGCAGGCATACCGCGTATATTAAAACCTGATCCAGGGTTTGGCTGGTGACCGGTCATCCCTGTGATACGGTTATCCAGTATGATAAGGGTAGATACCCCCTGATTGTAAACAGTGCTTATAAGCCCGTTAAACCCTGTGTGTAAAAAAGTGGAGTCTCCCAAAATACCCACCGAATGTTTGGCTTTCAGACCGCCGGTCCCCCTGTCAAACCCATGCGCCATAGAAGCGCTTGCTCCCATACAGATACATGAATCTATAACCGACAGCGGAGGCATATATCCAAGGGTATAACAGCCTATATCTCCTAAAACAGTCAGTTTGAGCTTGTTTAAAGCAAAAAATATCCCTCTGTGCGAACAACCGGCGCACATATTCGGCAGCCGCAGCGGTAGTGAACCTGTCAAAGGTTTTGTTTCCGGTAATTTTTTACCGAAAAGCTCCATAACCTTATCTACGGACAGCTCACCGCAAAAATCCCTCTGAAGCGGCATTATACTAATCCCCGCCGCTAAAAGCTCTGTCTCTATTACACTGTCCAGCTCTTCAACAACATACAGCTTATCAACTTTGCCTGCGAACTCTTTTATCTTTGCAATCGGTAAAGGCCATATCATACCGAGCTTCAGCGCTGACGCCTCCGGCATGGCTTCCATCACATAATTAAACGAAGCGCCCGATGTGATAATGCCTATCTCCCTGCCGTTTATGTACTCTTCCGCGAACTTTCCGGAAAGCTCTCTCAATTTAACCAGCCGTTCTTCAACAATTTTATGGCGCGCCCTTGCGTTAACCGGCGTCATAACCCAGCGTAAAGGGTCTTTTTGGAATTCTATAGGTTGAATCTCTGTGCGTTCGCCCGTCTCAACTACAGAAAGGCTATGGGAAACTCTTGTAACAGAACGGACAAGAACCGGGCAGCCATACTCTTCCGATATTTGAAATGCGTTTAAAACTGAAACCCGCGCTTCGGCGCTGTCAGACGGTTCAAGCATCGGCAGTTTGGAAGACCGCGCATAGTGTCTTGAATCCTGTTCATTCTGAGAGGAGTACATATTTGGGTCGTCCGCTACTATTATAACAAGCCCGCCGTTTACACCGGTGTAACTGGCTGTCATAAGCGGATCAGCCGCAACATTCAGCCCGACGTGTTTCATAGCGGTAAGAGCTCTTGCGCCGGACATACTTGCGCCGAGAGCCACTTCAAGCGCCACCTTTTCATTAACAGCCCATTCAACGTGAAACCCGTCATATTTTGCCAGATTTTCAGTTATCTCCGTGCTGGGGGTACCCGGATAGGAACTTACCAATTTAACCGCCGCCTCATAAGCGCCTCTGGCAAACGCTTCATTACCGCTTAATACTGATTTCACTTACCGCCTCTCACTATATTATTTACTTAATATCCCATTTATACAACTGCGCCAATAACTGACTGTCAGGCCACTCCGCGCGGAACTGGGCGATAAGCGCCCCTCTGGACCCTTCCGGCGCGGCAAGTATTGCCCTGTAATACCACAAAGGCGCAAACATACCACTACTCATCAACTGCGGGTCTATCGCCGGTTTGTTTCCAAGATCATAATCAAGGCTCTTTGCGTATTCCAAGAAATGTCCGCCTACTTTCGCAAGAGCCGCTTTGGCGTTTTCATTGTAACCTATCGCCATCCAATGCTCCGCCGCGGTCATATTTATATAATCTTTTGCAAATTCATTATAATCGGCAATTTTCTGATAAGTCTCAATCTGCGCTTTTGTTGATAATCCGGCTATTTCAGCCACAGCGATACTTTCCATCCTGTTTTTTCTGTTGTTTTCAACCATATTGTAAATGCCATATCCTAAAACAAATAATGCAACAACTATAAAAAGCGCACCGAGGATGGTTTTATAATTCTGCCGGAAAAAGAGGTCCAGTTTGTCAACCGGCATATCTTTCATATTAACTTTTCTATTTCCTGACATAATCACTCCTATCTTTTATTTTAAACAGACGAACTGTTTCTTTAATTATCTCTTCGGCTTCATCAAGCGTCAGCCCCGCCCCCTGAAGTATTTTCAGGGTCATTGACTTCCCCGCGTAGTCACCCGGGGAGTGGGCGTCGTTATTTACCACAAGTTTTGCGCCGGTCAGCTTTGCTATATGCGCTACATGACCATTGCTTAATGCGTGCCCCCGGCGTGTTGTAATCTCAAGATAAACACCCTTTTCCGCGGCAAGACGGGCGTCAGCCTCGGTTATTAACCCCGGGTGAGCCAGTATATCTACCCCTGCCAATACAGCCGCGCGATTTGTCCCCTCTTCAACTGGCTCTATAATAGTTTCACCGTGGACATTTACTATATCCGCGCCCAGTTCTCTGGCTCTTTTTGTCAGTTCAGATATCTGGGAAGGGCGTACATGAGTCAGCTCCACACCTGCCAATACCGCAAAATCTTTACCGGCGCATTTGTATGATTCTTTGAAACGCAACGCGCCTGTCAGGTTTTGTTCAAGATTGGAGTGGTCGGCATGATCCGTCACAGCAATTCCTGAATATCCCGCAGTCCTTGCCCTGCGCGCCGATTCCGCCGGAATAAGCGCCCCATCGGAAAATGTCGTATGTGTATGTAAATCCACAATCATATAACTTCCCTACGCTTTTTATTCGGAAACGGAATAAGCGGCTCCCTCCAGTTCTTTTAGAGAATATTCCGGCATAACGCCGCACCAAATCTCAAACGCCCGCGCAGCCTGCTCTACAAGCATAGTAAACCCGTTATACTTTTCTGAATCATGGAAAAGATTCATAAACGGCGTATTACGCGGCATATATTGAAGGTCTATCACAACAGCAGGGGAAAATATCTTCTCTTTACCCGCCCAAAATTTATTCAGCCAAATACTATTTGACCAATCTATGGTAGCAGTGTTGATAAGTATATCAAAAAAATTTTCCTCTTTCAAGTCCTCAAACGAAGTATAGTTTATAACCATACCGGAAAAATCCGCCCGCATCTGTTCAACGCTTTCGGAGTTGCGGTTTACTACCGTAAACTCAACCGCTCCTCTTTCATAACACGCCAGCGCGACAGCTCTCGCAGCCCCGCCGGCTCCGAAAATCAGGATATTTTTGCCCGCCGGTTCTATACCGCTAATATCTAACTGCCGTCCGAACCCGTAACTGTCTGTATTATGAGCTTTCCAACCATTTTTTGTAAAAGTCAGGGTATTTGCAGCTTTTAAAAACCGGACAGTGTCATCAACGTCCTGAACGTATGACAAAATTGCCTGTTTATGCGGTGAAGTCACATTCAGCCCCGTAAATCCAAACCGTTCCAGAAAGTGCATCAGGATGGGTAATTCCATTGATTCTTTTATTTCAAATGAGGTATATCCGCCATTTATGGCTGTCTGCACAAGAAAACGGCTATGTAAAAACGGTGACAGGCTCTTATTCAGCGGCCACCCGATTATCCCAAGATTTTTCAAAAAACAACCTCGCGCTATGTATGGTATTATCTGTAATTAATCTGTTTATTGGACGGATATTTTATTCTGTAATTCACAGTAAATTTTTTGGTTTCCCCGGGTTTTAGCTTCATTTTCCATGTAAGTACGTTCTCCTTATTGATTTCGGGGGGAGGGTTTATACTTATTTGATCTACAGTTATCTTGTCATTGGCTGCGAAGGGGATCCTGTCAATAAGCTCAATCTCAGCCTCTATCTGAGATCCGTTCACTGCTTCCAGTATGTATCCGTCCTGAATTGCGCCGGTAATAAAGCTGCCGCCGGATTTTGTAACATTTGTGGTTTTGTTCACCCTTATCAGCGGCGTTAAACCGAACGGAATCTCTACGTCATCGCCCCGTCCGTAGTTTTTAATATTTGTGTTTCCTGAACTTTGACCGTCCACAGAGAGGTCTGCGTAACCAGGCAGCATCGGTTCCGCTATTTTGGACAATTTAGCTACAAGATACCCTTCCTGTGAGTAATCACGGAAAAGTGTCGCTTTAAGTTCCGCCCTGTACGTATAATTACCCAAATCTATTGTTACATATGCGCCGTCACCGCTTACTCTGCCCCTCCCCTTTACAGAAAAATTGGTAAGTGACTCATAGACAACCGGTTCAGCATAAATTTCTGAAGCGGAATAGGGCTCCATTACTTCGGCTATGTTAGCCTGAGACATTCTTTTCATAGCCGGCGCAGCCGGCGATTCCCTAAAATCTACAACCAAAGGGGACGCCTTGGGTACGGATATATACCCCGACGGCAAATTCTGAGTAAAAAAACTGATCTCGCCGCTGTAAGTTATCCCTGTTTTCTGATGAGCCAGCGCTGCAAAAGTTGATTTAATCTCGCCCGTTTTGCCGTTCAGATTCATTCTGTATGAAGGCGTCCATCCGGCGTCGTAGGAATAAGCCTCCACTTTGACTTTCCCTGCGCCTCTGACGCCCATTGTTATCTCTGTCAGTTGGTCATGGTCTGCCGGAAGATTGTTTCTATACATCTCGTTCAGTTTCGCTAGGTCCGCTTCCGCAAGGGCAAGATTACGGCTAAACAGATTAATGTTCACACTGCTTTCAGAATAAAGCCCCATAAGCGATTTGATATACGTTACAGGGTCTTTTGACATGACCTCCCCTTTTGAAAGGTTCATCATCATTTCAAGATTTTTCTTGCCCGCCGCTATTTGCGCCGAAAGGACATCAATTTCACGCTCTTTCTCTTTTATCTTTTTATCAAGCTCTTTTAATGTATCCGGTACAGTGTTGTTATTGATAATTTTACGCTTTTGAAAATAATCCAAAGTAATTCCAGATGCAGTCAAAGGTTTTACACTGTCAAAGCTGAACGCGGACGGGATATGAAAAACCATATCAGGGGCAGCGTCCGCCTCAAATACAACTTTAACGCCGCTCCGGTAAAAATCCATTGACACAGGTACAGCCGCCGCGCGCGCGGAAAAAGTAAACCCTGTAAAAATCAGTAAAAATACAGTTAATTTTTTCATAATATAAAATTCATAACAGATATATCAGCCCCGCGTCTTCAAGTTTATCCGTAATTTCTGTCAGTTCCGCGGCAGGGATGCCTGTTATATCTGATATGTCCTCCAAATCGTTTGTTCCGTCCGTATAAGCCAGAACATTCATCATATTCCGCACGGAAAGACCGTTGTTTCTGATACTTATCGCGGGGTACAATCCACGGTTCCCCATCTGGGGTTCACAAAGTACAGTATTTTTATAAACTTTCCTGTTTTCAAGAATATCTACGCATCTGCGCATAACATTATAACCGCCCTCAAGCCCTTCCGGCGATATTAAACTCATGTCGTCCAGAGAAGTATGGTACTCAGGATACTCGCAGTATTTGCTACGCATTATTGAGCAAACCGGCAGATCAACCCCGGGAGAGCAAAATTGCCGTTCGTCGCTGCCCCTTTCCAAAAATGAATAGCTTATGTAACCGGGGGTTGTATATTTAAGGGCGTGTTTTGCAACTTTATCCGCCAGCGTGTTTCCGTAACGGGATGCTAGATATGAATAGGCTCTGCCATCTCCGAGGCAGGTCAGCATAAATCCTGCTATGACGTTGCGTTTCAGTTTATCAAGGTTTCGGCTTAAATAAACTACAGCGCCTATCGTCTCCGGCAGAAAAAGGAACCTGTAACTCAAACGCCGCGGGGCGCTTCTGATGTACTCCGCCAAAGCTGCGGCTAGCACAGGACCTGATATTTCGTTATTTGCCATTGAAGGGTGACAGATATATGTTGAGAATAATACTTCCCTATCGGTTTCCCCCTTGATAAAACACTCCCCGTATGTCAGATAACCGTTAAACAATCTTGACTCTATAAAAACATGATACTTTTTATCAGAACCGGCGCGCAGTATGTCTCTCTGTTTTTCAGTTACGCAGAATCCCCAGTGTTTTTTATAATACGAGGTGACATAAGGGATAGCGTCCGGCTGATCCGGCAAAGAATACAGATGTTTATCAAGCTCCTCAAATGTAATGACCTTGTCAACAGGTTCGCTATAGCCCATTATATGAAGATTATGAGCCTTAAAATCCACTACTCTTTTCCCTGATTCATCCGCGATAAACGCGTCATTTATCTCCCACTCTTCAGGTACTTTCCAGTCAAAAGCCTTTGCGCCGGTCGGCGCTTTTTGTATAATCATTTCAGGGATATCGCGTTTCAGTATGCTTAACGTATCCTCAACCCCTCTTCCCGTTAGGCTGCGGCAGATAGGGTATAATTCTTTCGCTTTACTGTAGAGTTTGTTTCCAGTGTTCATAAAAATTGGCAAATATTTCCAGACACTATAGTTTGACATGCCACTTAAAAGCAAGTATAAAAAATTCAGAATAACTGGGAGGAGAATTTTATGAGCGACAACGAAACAAATCAGATCAGCCAGATTCGTGAGTTACTTTTCGGCGAACAGTTGGAGCTTATTAATGTTAAATTAAAAGAACTTACCGATAAATTTAACCGTGAGCTTGGCGAAGCAAAAGCGGAAATTCGCGCTGAATATAACCAAAGACTTGCGGTTATGGAAAAAATATTTACGGAGGCGGATAAGACTACTAACTCAAATATGGTAAGCCGTAGCGAATTAGCTCAGTTCCTTACAGATATAGCGTCAAAACTGAACGGGTAGATAAATGATCTCCCCAGACACTGCCGAAGACATGAAAAAGCTAAAAAAACTTCTGCTTCAGGATGAGATTGACCGCCTAAACAAGATTGAAGCGCAGATAAATGACCCTCTGTCGGAAACTGAAAGGGTAAGCGGCGTCATTGCTGAAGCCGTAATCATGAGTTCAAACAAAAATAATAAGTTTTCAAAAGCGATAGAGCCGGTGCTTGAAAACTCATTAATTCAGAATATACATAAACAGCCGCAGGAATATATAAATCTGCTCTTTCCGATCATAGGCTCTACAATAAGAAAATCAATCTCTGAAACTTTAAACTCCATGCTCGGAAGTTTCAGCAGGGGGCTTGAGAAATCCTTTTCATTAAAAGGATTAAAATGGCGTATAGAGGCTATACGTTCAGGAAAGAGCTTTTCAGAGGTGGTAATGCTGCACACGCTGGTGTATAGCGTAGATCAGGTGTTTTTAATACATAGCGGCACAGGTCTGCTCTTAATGCACGTTGAGAGAAAAGATACTGTTTCAAAAGATGCGGATATGGTCTCCGGTATGCTTACCGCTATTCAGGATTTTGCAAAGGATTGTTTCAATAAAGACGGGGGTGATAACTCTCTGAACTCCCTTAAAATGGATACATATACGCTTTTTATTGAGCAGGGACCTTCCGTTTATATAGCGTGTGTGACAAATGGGATACCTCCCCCTGAATTTCCTTCTAAACTTAGGGAGTGTATTGAGCTTATAATGGCGGAGTTCAGAGAACCTATAGCGCGGTTTGACGGCGATACCGCTCCATTTGCGGGAGCAGGCAAATATTTGCTGGATTTGCTTGATGTAAAATTTGCTGAAGACGGCAAAAACATTTCCAGAAAGGTAAAAGCAACCCCGGTTATTGTTCTGTCGCTTCTCTTCATGCTGTTATTATGCAAAAGCTACAGCTCCTACAAAATGAATAAAGGGGTGAATTTAATAAAAGCGGAACGGGGTATTTTTTTAGTTGACGTTAAAAAACCGTGGGGTTTTAAACCGTGGCATATTCTTCTTTACCGCGATGATTTTGCCCTGTCAGCGCAGGAGATATTAAAAAATAACGGTTACAGAGAGGATCTGCTTACTGTGCAAAGCATCCCTTTTATCTCTTACGATCCTGAAATAGTTAGACGCAGGATTATGAGCAAACTTGATATTCCTAAAGACGCGGCAGCTTTCTTTGACAACGGCACCCTAACGTTAAAAGGTTCAGCCGCTATACGCTGGATAACTGATGCCAGACAGATAGCGCTTGCAACCCCCGGTATTTTACGGGTTGACATATCAGAGATATATGATCCCCGTTTTAATGAATTGGAAATGAGAATCAGTGAGATAGAAAAAATTTATATACAATTTCCCCACGATAAATCTTATCCGGTTGGGCAGGACGCCCAAAAACTTGAAGATGTCGTTAATCTGCTGGTTAAACTGGAAAAACTCGCAAAAGAGATGAATTTAAACGTTAGCCTAACTGTTTACGGGCATACGGATCTGACAGGAAGCATAAAATATAATTACGAACTAAGTCAGGAAAGGGCTAAAACAATTGCGTATATGCTTTTTGCCCGGGGGGCGCATATTGCCGTATCTATTTTCGGCATGGGCTCAGATTATGCCGAAAACTCTCATGATGACCCTGAAAAAAGGAGAATTGAACTTAAAGTAACCCTTTTGCCAAACGCGGAAAAAGGGTACTAGCGCATTTGAAACAATGGAGGACTGATGATTAATAAAAAAGTATGTATAATGGGCGCTTTTTCGGTTGGGAAAACATCTCTTGTGGAGCGGTATGTCCATTCAATCTTTTCTGATTCATATCTTTCTACTGTCGGGGTAAAGATAAGCAAAAAGGATATAATGGTAAATAATATTGAAATTGCTATGGTTCTGTGGGATATGGAAGGCAAAGACGATTTTTCGGATATAAATATGACCTACCTCAGAGGCGCCATGGGATTTTTTGCCGTAGCCGATTTTACACGCAAGGAAACCCTTGACGCCGCCCTGCAAATCCGGAAACGGGCAACTGAGCTTATAGGCAAATCTGTTCCGAATATACTTCTCCTGAACAAAGAAGATGCCGCAATCCGCGAAATAACAGATGCGCATTTAGCCGAACTGACTGATTCCGGCATACAGTTTTTTTTAACAAGCGCAAAAACAGGAAAAAATGTTGAGAGTGCATTTATATCACTTGCTGACCAAATGATGTTATGAGTATTCTTAATTTAATGAAATCGGTTATTGCTGAATTTGACATAACTCTCCTTGAAAGGGTCGCGCCGGGAAAGTATAATGTTGTCGGAACGCCTCCGAAATTTTATAAAGATCTCTACCCTGATCTGAATGCCCCATGGAAAACCTCAAGTTTTTTGGAATTTTTTATGGAAACTGCCGAACTTTTCTTTAAAACACACTCAGAGGGGGACGATATTATCTCTTCCGGATTGTGGCAGGAGGATGGGATAAGTTCCGAGTATGCTCTTATTGCCTATGCTATTTTAAAAAACGGGGAGCGGGCTATTATTGTGAGGCAGCTTAAAGAAGAGTTTGCCGAACGTAAGAATATACTGCAAAAAGCCCGCGAAAGCCTGCTGATACAAAGACAATTACACATGGAAGCCAGTTATGACATCGTTACAAAGCTGTACAATAAAAAAACCTTCCTGCTTGCGTTCAGTGAAGCCGTAAAAAATGCGCAGATATGGGTAACCCCCCTGTCTCTGCTGATAATAAACATTGATGATTTCAGAATTATAAACAATACTTATGGAATCCCTGCGGGAGACGCCGCTCTGTCGGAGCTGGGCGCGGTCATGTCTTCCTCTGTCAGGTCAGATAATATTCTGGCAAGATACGGTGAGGATGAGTTTATGCTTGCAATACCAAAACCTATTGATCAGGCTGTGGAAATTGCCGAAAATATCCGTGAAAAAATTGACGCGCATAAATTCCGCCAGCCGGAACATATCCATATCTCCGTGAGCATAGGATGTGCGGCGTATAAAAAGGGGGATGATGAGCAATCGTTGATAGACAGAGCTCATCAAGCCCTTGATGACGCAAAAAAATGCGGCAAAAATATCTTCAGGAAAAGATAAAATTATAATGCTTTCTACTTCGGAAGCACTACCCAAACAAGAATTTCGCCAGTTTTTTCATTGGTCCATTCATCCATAACCTGCGGATTACTAATGTAATCATTGGTCTGCTGCTTGCTCATGCTTGAAAACTTTTCCTTGTAATAACTTTGATTTTTGGAATCAACAAGATATTTTTCACTCGTTAATTCATTATTAATATTTACTTTTATACTGCGGGCAATATCCGCCTGAGCAAGAGTCACTGCCACGCGCCGCTGCGCTATGCGGTCGCCGCTTTTCTGTTTCGGGGCGATACCAACCCCGCCTATGTAGCCGTCATGCCCCGGACGGTGAAACCAAACCGGATAGCCGTCAACAATCGGATATTTTGTACCTTTTAAAGGGGAGGCAGCCTCATTCACCGCCGTGGGACGGCTTTTATCCTGAACTGCCGCGCTTGGCGATACCGGTGCGCTCGGAGACGGCTGGTTTGAATCTACGGGACAATTTCCTTTTATTGCGCACTCAAGCTCTTTCTGGGCTTTTTCAGCTTCATATATTGATTTGCTGTAACTGCTGCCGTCAGTAGGTTTGCTGGGCTGAGTAGCTGATCCGGAATTTAGTTCGTCAAACGCTTTATTCATCTGATCAATTGAACGCTGATTCTGACCGGCTTTGGAACTCTTTTCCGGCGCAGGGCTTTTTGATGCGCAGGAGACCAGTAACAATAGTGAAACAAGAAGCGCTAAAGATATACGTACAGTAACGTATGTTTTTTTTAACATTTTAAATCCTCCAATGTTGATTAATCCATGATTTTTCTTTCTAAATCGCCATGCGCTTCTCTACTGCGCTGAATGGAACGCTGATCTGTAGGCGCCTTCACCTCTACTGTGGCGCTTGAGCATCCGGCGGCGATGAAAACGACTAACATAAGTAATGCTATAATTTTACGCATATAATACTCCTAAATTTAATATTTTATTTGTATTCAGTAATCCAAACAACAATTTTACCTGTGCCGGGTTCCTGCCATATCTCCCTGATGACCGCTGACACGACTGTACCATCAACAGCATGAATGCTGTATGTGTTGATGTTTACGGAAGAGCTTGTTTGTGTGTCTTGCTGCGTAATTTCCTGAATCTGTTTAACTGATACCCCTTTCTGTCGGGCAATATCGTCCAGCGCGCGATCAATAGCAAGCTGACGCTGGGCTGAGACTCCGTTTATATTGGAACCGGCTTCGCCCACGCCGCCTATAACGCCGTCTGATGATGGTTTCCAATACCAGTAAGGTCGTCCGTTTACAAGGTTATCCTCTGGCGGAGGCGCGCTTTGTTTTACCAATGCGCATCCGCATAACAGCATAACAACAAAAAATAGCTTTAAAACAAGATATACAAAAGACTTCCCCATACATTCCCATTAAAAATACACTTTTTACACTGATAACATAAATACATAATTATGTCCAATAAAAATAAAATTTTTAAATCGCTGATATTTTAATTGCAAAAACAAAACCGTTAAATTAATATACTCTACTTTATGCTGACTAATTATATTACTTTAATTATGGTTTTTATCAGGAGCGGACTATGTCCATGGATGAATTGATTAATAATCTTTTGAGACGCAGAGCCCAGATTTATCAGAGCGGTAGCGCCGAAAAAATAAACAAAATGCATTCTGAAGGCAGATATACTGCCAGAGAGCGTATAGGTATGCTCTGTGATGAAGGCACTTTTCAGGAGATGAGCCTGTTTGCCCGTCATAGAAGTGTAGATTTCGGCATGACTGATAAAGAGATCCCCGCGGAAGGGGTTATTACCGGTTCGGGGCTGATAAACGGTCGTCCGGTATTTATGGGAAGTCAGGATTTTTCCGCTATGGCGGGTACCGTAGGTGAAAGCGGCGCGCGGAAAGTGTGCGAAGCAATGGATAACTCCCTTAAATCAGGAGTGCCTTTCATATTCATAAATGATTCCGGCGGCGCGCGGATTCAGGAAGGGGTTGATGCGCTGTCTGGATATGGCAATATATTTTACAGAAACGTTCTTATGAGCGGAGTTGTGCCTCAAATCAGCATTATTGCGGGACCGTGCGCCGGAGGCGCCGCATATTCCCCTGCTCTAACCGATTTTATAATACAGGTGCAGGGTCAGGGGCAGATGTATATAACAGGACCGAAGATAATTAAAGAGGTTACAGGCGAAAATGTCACCGCGGAAGACCTTGGCGGTTATGAAAGTCAGGCGGTGCATTCAGGGGTTGTTCACTTTGTGGCGGATAATGAACGCCATGCCGCGGATATTACCCGTAAATTGTTATCTTTTCTTCCCTCCAATAATTACGAGGAAGCCCCTATAATCAGGGAAGACAGGCAGACAGACCTGCTGCCGGATGAGTACCTGAACAGTGTAATCCCCGATAATCCGAGACAACCCTATGATATGAAACAGATAATAACAAGAATAGTTGATAACGGAGATTTTCTTGAGGTGCGCGCCCTGTTTGCCCAAAACATAATTGTAGGATTCGGCAGAATTAACGGTCGTTCCGTAGGAATTATCGCAAACCAGCCGATGTACAAGGCAGGGGTATTAGACATAAACTCATCAGCCAAGGCATCCGGATTTATAAGATTTTGCAATGCTTTTAATATACCGCTTGTTACATTTGTAGATGTACCCGGCTTTCTGCCCGGAGTGGAACAGGAACACAGCGGAATCATAAAACACGGCGCAAAAATGCTTTTCGCTTATGCTGCGTCAACAGTTCCGAAGATAACTATTATTGTGCGCAAAGCCTACGGGGGCGCTTATCTTGCCATGTGTTCGCGGGAAATGGGAGCTGACAGGGTAGTTGCGTGGCCGTCAGCGGAAATAGCCGTTATGGGCGCTGAAGGAGCGGTTAACCTGCTGTATGCGAAAGAGATTAAAAACGCCGCTGACCCTAAAGCAGAGCATGACAAACGCCTGAAAGAATATAAGGATCAGTTTTCCACGCCGTATTTAGCGGCAAGCCGCGGATATATTCATCATATAATAGTCCCCGCCGATACAAGGTCACATATAACCGAGGCATTAGAACTGCTTGCCACTAAACGGGAACTACGTCCTATGAAAAAACACGGACTAATACCGTTATAAGGAGGTTACATGAAGGAAGCAAAAGTCGCTATAGGGGTTTTTGACGCATTTCTATTTTCGGTTTCAGGGTTTTTGATTGTTATTATGATTCTGATTCTGGTAATTTTAAGCGTTAAAATGATATTAAAAATTGAAAAAAAGCTGACAAAGATTATAAAATATTACATAAGAAACACTGAGGAAACGGAAGAATCAGAAGAAATGCTTGATCCCTTAACGCTGATTTTAATATCCGCGGCAGTAGGCGCAGTTTACGGAAATATACATATGCGCCGGATAAGGCGTATCGGCGCTAACGTGCGTCACGCCGGAGCGTGGGGGCATTCATGGGTTAGCCAGCAGGGATTTAAAAAGTAAATAAAAAATTGATTCAGGAGTATATATTATGAAGCTTAAGATTACTGTTCACGAAGTAGCGTATGAAGTTGACGTTGAGGTTTTGGAAGGGAATGTCCCTACCCACGCTCCTATTCCTTTATATATGCCGCCTGCTAATTCAAATACAGCATATCATCCTCAGACTGCTCCACAGATAGCCACGAACAAGCCAAGCGCAGAACAGAATAATTTAAACGGAATTATTTCCCCTGTTGCCGGCACTGTTAAGGAGATAAAGTGCAAGGCGGGCGATACCGTAAAACGGGGACAAACTGTGCTGATTGTAGAAACCATGAAAATGGAAACAAATATATCGGCTGATAAGGACGCTGTTGTGCGCAAAATTGATGTATCCGCCGGTGAAGCGATACGCGAAGGTCAGACTCTTATAGAATATGAATAGGCTTATACCATGAACTTACTTCTGAATTTTCTCCAGTCCGGCGCGTTTTTTAATTTTACTTGGGGCAACTTCTTTATGCTTTTTGTTGGTATGTTGTTTGTTGCCCTTGCAATATCTAAAAATTATGAACCGCTCCTTCTTGTTCCTATAGGTTTCGGCATTATTCTCGGTAATATTCCTTTTATCCCCGGAATGGAGATAGGGTTATACGAAGAGGGTAGCGTATTAAACATTTTATACAACGGAGTTGAAAAAGGGTGGTATCCGCCGCTGATCTTTCTGGGCGTAGGCGCGCTGACTGATTTTTCCGCAATGCTTTCCTACCCGAGACTCATTGTTTTAGGCGCCGCCGCTCAGATGGGAATATTTATAACATTCATGCTAGGCATAGCTTTCGGCTTTACACAGGAAACCTCCGCGGCAATAAGTATTATAGGAGGGGCTGACGGTCCTACATCAATATTTCTTGCGTCCAAGATGGCTCCCCAGTACCTCGGGGCTATATCTATCGCCGCGTACTCTTATATGGCGATGATCCCGTTGATTCAGCCGCCTATAGTCAAACTTCTGACGACAAAAAAAGAGCGTCTTATCCGTATGAAACCGTCAAAACCTGTAAGCAAACGGATGAGGGTAATGTTCCCTGTTTTTGGTTTTATAATAACAGCTTGTTTTGTGCCCGGCGCGATAACGCTTCTTGGTATGCTTTTCTTCGGCAATCTTCTTAAAGAGAGTGGCGTTACAGACAGACTTGCCAACACAGCCAAAACCGCGTTTATAGATATAATCACCATCCTGCTGGGGTTAACTGTGGGGGCGTCAACAGACGCTTCGCGTTTTCTTACCCCTGAGTCAATAAAGATTTTTGTTATGGGCGCTTTCGCTTTTGCTTTTTCCACTGCCGGAGGGGTAATGTTTGCGAAGATAATGAATCTGTTTGTAAAGGATAAGATAAACCCGATAATCGGCGCAGCCGGCGTATCCGCTGTACCAGCGGCTGCAAGGGTTGCTCATGTTATGGCTTCAAGGGAAGACCCGACAAACTTTCTGATTATGCACGCCATGGCGCCGAATGTGGCGGGCGTAATAGGTTCTGCCGTGGCAGCAGGAATATTTTTGGCTTCATTTTAATATTTTTTTAAGCCCTATTTTGTGAAATGCTATATATTGCCATACTTTTTGTCCTGTGTTTCCTGATAAATGTCCCTATGGGCATATGGAGGGCGCGGCAGAAAAGGTTTTCGGCAAAGTGGTTTATAGCAATTCACGCTCCCGTTCCGCTTGTTATCCTGCTGCGTTTGCTGATGGGGGTTTCTTATTACTCAATACCCTTACTAATACTGGGTTCGGTGTCAGGTCAGATGGTTGGCGGTACAGAAAGGTTTAACAGACTCAAATAGATATTATAGCTATTCCTCATTGTTTATTCCGGATTGATTCTCACTACATTCCCTGCAAAGACGCGCTATGCTCGTGCGCTGTTGCGCTGTGCATAATAACTATGTTCATATTTGCGAGCGAAGTGAAGCAATCAATAAATTATTCGGAATGCCGCAACCTTCAGGCGGAACGCGTGTTAAAATAGATTTGCCTTTTTTGTAAGAGAATTAAGGAGATATACGACACTGTAATAATTATAGCAATTTGATTTAACATATATTATATCCGTCTTCTGCAAACCAACCTGAAATATCGGTAGCGGTAACAAGCTAAAGAGCTTTTGCTATAGCCTCATCCAATGATTCCTTTGTTCTGGCTTTTACTTTTCGCAGATAAGCTTTGATTTTAGACCACATCATCTCAATAGGATTTAAATCAGGACTATAGAACTGAATGAGCATTTTATAACTTCCGATAAATTCTATATATTCCTTATTTTATGCTTGACTATATGAATTTTATGTCTTATAATTTCCGATAAGAAATGATGGTATCCGAATCATTTTGTTGTTATAAATTATGGTATTGAACCTCTATAACTCAGTAAGTACCAACTTTGGTTTATCAGGCAATATTAACAACGGTTTGAGAGATACCACACAAATTTTAAGGGGATGCTTTATGAGTTTGACAGAGATTGAAGTAAAAACAGCTAAGATTAAAGAGGCGGACTACAAAATTTCAGATGGACACGGAATGTATCTGCATGTAACCAAGTCAGGCAGTAAATATTTCAGATTTGCTTATCGCTTCGCAGGTAAACAAAAGACTTTAGCGTTGGGGGTATATCCCCAAACATCTTTAAAAGTTGCAAGAGAGCGGTGTAATGAGGCTAAAAAGCTACTCAGTGAAAAGATTGACCCCAGCGAAGTCAGGAAAGCTACGAAACATAATATTTACAGCAATACCAATAATACTTTTGAAGCATTAGCAAAGGAATGGTACGACACCGCCAAACCTAAATGGACAGAAAAGTACGCAAATGCTAAATGGGACAGATTAGAAAAATATGTATTGCCGTATCTTGGCAGTCGCCCTATAAAGAATATCACTGTTCAGGAGCTTTTATCTGTAATCAGGATGATTGAAACTCGTGGCATAATAGAAACATCGCACCTTACAAGAAGCGTTGTATCTGAGGTATTTGCTTTTGCTATAGCCACAGCCAGAGCGGACAGGAATATAGCTCATGATTTGAAAGGAGTAGCCTTAATCCCTGTAGTGCGTAAAAATATGCCAACGATAACAAACCCGCAAGAAGTTGGAATACTGCTTAATGTGATGGATGGCTATAAAGGTGATTTTATCACCAGATGCGCTTTGAAGCTAACGCCTTATGTCATGCTAAGACCCAGAGAGTTACGCAGTGCTGAGTGGTCTGAGATTGACCTTGTAAATAGGCAATGGAAAATTCCTGCTGAAAAGATGAAGATGAGGAGACCTCATATAATACCGTTATCCCGTCAGGCTTTAGAGATATTGCAGGAGTTACATTTTGTTACAGGCAAATGGAAGTATGTATTTCCCTGTGTACGTTCCAAGCACACCTTTATGAGCAAAGTAACCATGAACGCGGCATTAAGGCGTATGGGTTAT
>JAIRQX010000112.1 GCA_031256375.1 Deferribacteraceae bacterium | reverse complement strand
GGGAAATATCTGTAGTCGTGCGCGTCTTCCTTTGAGCGCATGGAGGCTGTAACCCCTTTATTGTTATCCCACAGGCGCGTTTCCTGACGGAGGGTTCCCCCTTCACGCAGAACTTTTTCCTGACGTTTTATCTCATACTCCACAGCGCGCTGAACGTTCCTGAAAGAGTTCATGTTCTTGATCTCAACGCGTGTACCGAGCTTCTCCTGTCCCGCGGGGCGGATGGAAACATTTGCGTCGCAGCGCAGAGAACCTTCCTCCATATTGCAGTCCGACACATTTGCGTATTTTAAGAGGGTGCGGAGTTTCTGCATATATAACCGCGCCTCTTCTGCGGAGCGTATATCCGGTTCGCTGACTATCTCCACAAGGGGCATGGATGAGCGGTTCAGATCAATGTAACTGCAATCGGCGGAACCGGCATTTTCCCCGTGAACAAGCTTTCCGGCATCCTCTTCAATATGAATGCGTGTAACTCCGATAGTTTTTTTCTCTCCGTTTTCAAGTTCTATCGTAATCTTTCCGCCCAAGCAAATCGGATAAAACAACTGTGTTACCTGATATGCCTTTGGCAGGTCGGGGTAAAAATAGCTTTTTCTGTCAAAAACGCTTACTTTTTGTATGTCACAGTCCAGAGCCAGACCGGCGGAGACTGCTTTCTCCACTACAGCTTTGCTCAGTACAGGCAAAGATCCGGGAAACCCCATGCACACGGGACATACATGAGAGTTAGGCTCCGCGCCGAACTCCGTTGAGCATGAGCAGAATATTTTTGCCTTTGTATTTAGCTGAACATGAGCTTCAAGACCTATAACGGATTCAAATTGCATAAAGTATTCTCCTTATTTTGCAGCCATAGCGGGGATACGGGCGTGCCAGTCCGTGGCTTTTTGGAACGCATATGCGGCGTTCAGAACTTTCTGTTCGGCAAACATATTGCCCTGAAGCTGCAACCCAACAGGGAGTCCTTTTGAATCAAAACCGCACGGTATAGTAATTCCGCATGAGCCGTTCAGGTTAAGGGAGATAGTGTATAAATCGTTCAGATACATCTCCATCGGGGTGCGGGATTTACCGCCAAAATTGAATGCTGTGGTGGATGAAGTCGGACCCACAATAAGATCGCACTGCCGGAAAGCGTTGTCATAATCACGGCGTATAAAACGGCGTATTTTCATAGACTGCATATAGAAATCCTGATACTGTTCTTTTTGCAAAATATAGGTTCCCAATATAATGCGCTTTTTTACCTCCGCTCCCAAAGCATCAGAGCGTGAAATGCTGTACAGATCATTCAGGTCACCGGTATCGGCGCGGTAACCGAACTCAACTCCGTCAAATTTTGCAAGGTTGCTGCTTGCTTCGGCGTTTGCAATCATCTGATAAACAGGGATGCCTATGTCAATAAACGGCATATCTATATCTACAATCTCTGCGCCTATTGATTTATACATATCCAATGCGTTAAATATAGCTTTTTTTACATCAGGCGTGAGGTCTTCAGCAATAAAACATTTTGGAAGCCCAAGTTTTAAACCTTTTGCATCGGCTATAAGATTTTCAGAATATGAGGGAGGCGCATCCGCGGAAGAGGTGGAATCTAACGGATCGTGCAAGGCTAGGACATCCATAATAAACGCGATATCTTCAACACTTTTACCGATAGGTCCCAACTGATCTAAGCTGGACGCATAACTGACAGCGCCATTGCGCGATACCCGTCCATAAGTAGGTTTAAAACCATTCACTCCGCAGAAACCTGAAGGTTGGCGAATGGAACCGCCTGTGTCGCTGCCTATTGTGACGGCGGCAAGACGTGCGGACATAGCCGCCGCGGAACCGCTGCTTGAGCCGCCCGGAACTTTAGTAATATCCCAAGGGTTTGCGGTTTTTTGAAAATATGAAGTTTCACCTGAGGAACCCATGGCAAACTGATCCATATTAAGTTTTCCTAGTATTATATAACCGGCGTTTTTCATGTTTGCGACTATTGTCGCGTCAAACGGAGAGTAGTACCCTTCCAGCATTTTAGACGCGCAGGTGGTGGGCATATCTTTAGTGAGAATAAGGTCTTTAAGAGCTACTGGGATACCGGCGCAAGGAGGGACATCAGCGCCGGCGGCGCGGAGTTCATCATACCTTTTGGCTTCTTTTACTGCGCTTTCAGCCGCAACATGAAGGTACGCATTAATCTGCGGATTGTATTTTTCAATGCGCTTAATATATAAATCTACTACTTCTGAGCTTGATACTTTCTTATTATCAAGAGCTTTTTTCAGTTCAGGAAGGGATAGGTTTCTAATTTCCATTATGTCTATCCCTCCAGTGTTTTCGGTACACGAAAGTACCCTGATTCTGTCTGGGAAGCTCCTTTAAGCGCATCTGCCTGTGAAAGGCTCGATTTGACAATATCCTCTTTAAGCGGGGAGCTTTGTCCAAAAATAGGGGAGATCATCGGTTCAACGTCAGTGACATCCAACTTTTGCAGGCGCTCGGCGTAATCTACAATAGCGTTGAGGTCTGCGGCGTACCGTTCTATCTCCTGTTCATTAAGGTTAATTTTAGCGAGGGCTGCTATTTTAAGCAAATCATCGCGCGTTATTCTGCTTCTCACGGATTACTCCTTAGTTTATATGAATCAAAACCAGTAATTTTAGAAAATCTATGTATAAATAGTCAAGGAAAAGTTTTATAACTGATACAAACGAAAAGGTTATGTGTCGGTTGTAATTTTACGGTGAAGGGGGGCGGATATTTCTTCACCGCCCCCTTTTTGAGTACATGAAAGGTAAAGGTCATAGATTTGCCGCAAGGCGGGCTTAACACGCTTGAAACTTATTATATAAGCGCCGCCTGCGGTAAATTTTTTATACGCCTAGTCAGACAGCAGCCCTATCATCTCCTGCATCTTTTTGGACAGCGCCAGAGCTTCTTCTGTGGGAATCTGGCGAATAAGCTCCCTAGTGTCGGCATCAATGATCTTCACCACCAGCCTTTCCAGGTCCTCGTCCACCCTAAACTGCCGTTCCTCTTTTCTCAGCGCCGCCAGTGCGATGTTAATATCTTTTACCGCGTTATTAACGCTGAGTTTATCGCTATTGAAGGAAACTGTTCGCTCACTTGTAGCTTCAGATGACCTGACTGCTACAGTTTGCGCGGGCGCCGCATTATAACTGTTTAACACCGTATTTACCTGATTCATATGTCACCCCGTAATACCGAAGAGGGGGAATTGTCTCCCCCTGTTTAATTAACGACCGATAAGCTGCAGCGCTACCTGCGGCAGCGCGTTTGCCTGAGCGAGCATCGCGGTAGCCGCGTTCACAAGAATCTGGTTACGGGTGAACAATGCCGACTCCGACGCCACATCAAGGTCGCGTATGCGCGATTCGGATGCGATCAGGTTTGTTCTTGCCACCGACAGGTTCTTCATTGTGAAGTCCAGACGGTTGATCTGGGCGCCTATGGTTGCCCGCGAGGAGTTTATCCTCTCCAGCGCCATATCAAGTTTGGTAAGCGCTTTCTGTGACATATCCATCGTCATAACATATACATCGTCTATTCCAAGGGATGTGGTATCCATCTGGGCTATGGAGATGTTGAACTTCTGCCCTTCATTTGCGCCCACCTGAACCTCGGTGCGGTTGTCAACAACGTGCAGATATGCGCTCTGAGGCTCAATCGTAGGAGAGTACACTATTGTGCCGGTGGAACCTTCCCATCTGGCTTTGGTGCCTACGTTGGAGTCAATTTTTACATCTATCCCCTCAATCATTCCGCGGAGCACCCCGTCACAAATCTTTTCGGAACCAATAAGTTTATTGGTGTGAGCGTCATATACGGACACTGTTGACTGTGATCTTGAAAAATCCTGTATTCTTGCCAGAGACAAGGCGTTAATAAGGTTTTCATCGCCTATGAAGTATATCCCTGAGTTTTCGCCTACAAGAGCGGACTGGATAATAAAGGTTCCCTCCACAGTATTGTTGCCGAACGTACTTTTATTTTCGGCTGTTATATACTGTACGAGATTGGCGTTGATCTTGTCCGCTTCCACCTGAGAGCCGGCTGATGCCGCCGTGGCGCCCATGCCCAGGTCTATGATCGACCTGATCAGTTTGTCTTTCAAATCCTGAATGGTATCGCTTGCCTGCAGGAATATGGAGGTCTGTTTGCCGTTGCCGTAAACTAAAAGTTCCTGTGTGTTTTCAAGGATCATGCGACCGTCAGCGTTTGTAAATCTGCCGATTTGCGCAAGATTAGTGTCTAAAGCGGCAATCCCGCCGGCGGACGAAACGGAGCCAGAACTGATACTAATAAATTCATTGCCCGCCTGGAGGTTCTGACTGGCTTTAATAGCTAAACCCACCGTTTCCAGATCGCCTGAACCTACCTTCGCAAGCCCCCATACGTTGCTGGTTACCCCCGGAGCCAGAGCTATGGTAGCGTTGGATGACGCTTTATATTTACCGTCGGGGCTTGAAATGCTTGTGACAAAGGTGTCAGCATTTATCTCATTCTGCCATGTAAACGCGCCTTTATCTCCGTGCTGAAAGTTACCGCCGTCAAGCTCAGTTCCATCAAGATCAACTTTAAACGCGCCGAAATTGCCAAAATCTAATGTATTTACGCCTGAATGCAGCGACTGTGTGATATCTTTTTTTTCACCCGTTATAGCGCTGATATATGTGATTTTCACCAGCAGAGTATCGGTGGCGTTATCAAAACTAACGTAATCCTGCATAACTTCAAACACGATGTAACCGGTAGAAGGAGGGTTACTGCTGTTACTCGCGGAGATGCCGACAATAAGGTTGGCATCAATGGTGGTGTTTGCAGTGTTGCGGGTGTATGTGGAGTGAAGCGTCGCCACTCCGCTGACTTTTACGGTTGGTTTACGTATTTCAGCCACATACACCCCTTCGTTCCCCCCCAGATACTGGGCGCTGATATTTGTGGACTGAACCCCTTCCATAGCCTTCAATGTGCTTGTTGTGCCGTTATCCAAAGTCCCTGATATGGCTACGCTGAATCCTACAAACGATACATCTTCGTCTATAGAGACTTTTTTCATAGCATATACAGTAGCGCTAGAAGTGGTTACGTTTACATAGCCGCCTACATAGTTGTCGGCATATTTTGAGTTATCAAGGGCTAAAGATGTGGCGCCTGCCGTGCCTTTATCAAGCATAATAGCTACTTTACTCCCCGACTGAATGGTTGTGCCTGACTCAAGTTTAAAAGAGAGAACGCTGCCGTTTACATAGCTATCCAAAGGGCTATCTGCACCGACCTCTATGGTGGTATAATTCACATCCGTATCAGCCGCCGAAGTTGCCGCGTAGGTAATTTTTACGTTTACGGTTGCGCCTGCCGAAAGACCGGTGGAGGAGAGTTCCGTATCAAGAAACTCAATCACCACATACGCATTTTCGGTTACAGCGCCGGTAGCTTTAAACGCTGCGGTAAACTCGTTTATGTTGCCGGAACCGGCGGCGATGGAGTGCGTTCTCATGCCTGATGTTATAGTTCCTGTTCCTCCAGCTGTTGAGGTGATTGTCAGGGTGAATTGTTCGTTTAACGGTCCCTGCAGGTATCTTGCGGTGGTTATCCCCGTAATCCCTTTCAGCTCCGTCACTATCGCCCCTGCGACTGCTTTCGGCGAACCTCTTTCGCTATCGCTGATTACATCCATTATGTCTGATTTGTAGATAGAGTTTCTGCCCGGATCTGTCATAATGTCAAGACGGTAGTTCCCTTCAGCGGGCGCCCCGCGGACTATCCCCTGTATTATAGGGGAGCTTGCTGACCATAACGCCGACGCGTCACCGGTCAGAAGTTTTTTAGTGTTGTATTCGGTAGAGGCGGATATCCGGTTAACCTCCGCTTTAAGTTGGTCCACCTCTTTTTGCAGCTCTTTACGGTCGTTGCTTGTGTAAGTGCCGTTGCCCGCCTGAACCGCAAGCTCGCGCATCCTCTGAAGGATGTCGCTCAGTATCTCAAGACCGCCCTCTCCCGTTTGCAGGAAAGAGATAGCGTCCTGAGCGTTCATACTGGCTTTCGCAAGACCTCTGATCTGTGTGCGCAGTTTTTCGCTTATTGCGAGTCCGGACGCGTCATCAGAGGAGTGGTTAATACGAAGTCCCGATGAGAGACGTTCAATTGATTTCGCAAGCATGCTGTTTGCAGTTGCGAGATTGTTCTGCGCGATGTAGGAATAGTTATTTGTATAGATGTCTAACATAACTTACCTCCATGTAAGTTTTTTGGGTAAACGGCTTCCGTGCCGATCCCATGATAAATTTTCACCAGCGTACACTATTGCGCACACCCGACCGCGATTTAATCTTCAACAAAAGAACCAAATCACAGTCATGCCGGTTGCGCCCGCAGACCGATAATGTCTGTCTAACCTGCCGGTTTACTTATTGTGGATTTGCGCGCCCCACTAGGCTTTAAATGTTTTTGATAAGGTCTCCTATAAATTTTTTATCTTGTAAAAATCTCCAGTTCGCTTTGCGCCTTGCCATTAAAAACAAAAGACCGGCATGACCTTACGGTCAGCCGGCCTGACTGTCTCAATGCCGTTTCCTAAAATAAAAAAAGCCGGCGCCCCTACGGGAAACCGGCCTGATTATATCAACACCGTCCAGCGTTTATAAATATTCTACTATCTTTTTATATATTACCATCGTCAGAGATTGTCAAGAGAAAAATAAAAAAAATTTGAAATTCAGAAATCTATATCGGCAATAATAAAAAAAACTTTAGAAAAATTTTTAGAAAATTTTTCAAAAAAATAGCTTGACGAGTTGGAATGAAATGTAATATTAAATGTTATGAAATGTCATTCAATGGATTGAAATGGCACGGAATGGCATAAATAAAATAGTTGATAAAGGTTCTGATATAAATGGGTTTTTTGGGCACAAGCGTACACATAATCAATGATAATGGAAGAATCAGCGTTCCATCAAAAATACGCGATGTGCTAAACCGTGAGTATTCTGATGAAAGCATGGTGCTGACTTTAAACAGGGACAGAGGTTGTTTAGTGGTGTTTCCGGCTCAGGAGTGGAAGAAGAAAGAAAACGATCTGATGAATCCGCAAACTAGGACAGATGCTATAAAAGCCAGACAAATTACAAACAATAGTGAGATTGTCAGTATAGATAAACAGGGCAGAATATTGATTTCGCTTGCGCTACGCGCAAAGGCGGGATTGTCCGGGGAATGTGTCATAGCCGGTCTGAGCAACAGATTTGAGATATGGGATAAAAACCGTTGGGATGCCGAAATAGAAACAGAGATTCCTGATGATGACAGCGAGGGATTAGGAGGTCAGTTTAATCAACTGAGTTTTTAGCCTTTCAGTACGGTATATCCGTTTGAATATATATGGGCATTAATATACGGGGGTATAGATGCACTTGCCTGTGTTGAGGGGTGAGCTGATTAACTCACTCAACATTATGTCTGACGGCGTTTATGTGGACTGCACCGGCGGCGGCGGCGGTCACGCGGAATTTGTGCGTAAACAGCTTACAACAGGCAGACTTGTCATACTGGACAGGGATGTTCAGGCTGTGGAACGCCTTAAAGAAAAATTTTATGGAGATTCTCAGGTTAATGTGGTTTACGCAAACTTCCGTTATATCTCCTCTGTTTTAGAAGAGTTGGATATTAAACAAATTAATGGTTTGTACGCAGATTTTGGCGTTTCTTCATGGCAACTGGATGATAATGCGCGGGGGTTCTCTTTCCGAAGGGACGGCGTCATAGATATGCGTATGGACGCCGCTCAGGGGGAGAGCGCCAAAGACGTGGTAAATAAATATTCTGAAGAGACGCTCGGAGAGATTATCTATCGCTACGGTGAGGAAAAATTTTTCCGCAGGATAGCCCGCGCCATAGCTGCCAGAAGAGTTTCAAAACAGTTTGTGTCCACTCTTGATCTTGCTGCCGTGATAAAAAAAGCTGTGCCTGTTAAATATCATAAACACGGTTTTCACCCTGCCACACAGACATTTCAGGCTATTCGGATTCATGTGAATCAAGAACTTGCCGCCATTGAGTCACTTCTGAGAGAACCGGACAAAATTATTGCCAAAGGCGGAAGGATTGTATTTATTTCGTTTCATTCTCTGGAAGATCGTCTGGTAAAGAACTATCTCAACGGTTATGAACATCCATGTATCTGTCCGCCTGAGTTTCCGCTTTGTATGTGCGGAAAAATACCGTCATTTAAAGTATTAACCAAAAAACCGATTACGCCTGATGAAAAAGAGATCAAAGTTAACCCGCTCTCAAGAAGCGCTAAAATGAGAGTGGCGGAGAAAATTATATGAATGGTTTTGATGTGCTGAACAAAAAAAAGGGTAATTTTTTTAAGGAGATAACCTTGCTTTTTGTTATTTGTGTGGGGATTGTTTTGTTCGCCACGGGGGTGGTACGCGGCAGATGTATCAGTATAGGATATGATCTTTCCCGTATGTCTGAGGAGATTGAACAACTGCGTGTGCGAATTGATAATTCCGAAGCCTCGCGTTCCGCAGTGATTTCAAAAGAGATTCTTTTTCAGTTAGCTACGGATAGTGGATTTATTCTTATGGAGGATGGAAAAACTTTTAATGTTCAACGATAGGGTATTGTTAAGATTCTTCAGTTTTTTCAGTTTTCTGGTATTTTTGACTGTGGTCGGGCGTCTTTTTTACCTGCAGGTGGTGAAACATGATTTTTATTCAAAACTTGTGGAAACTCAATCCAACGCTAATATTACCTTTACTAAAGACAGAGGGCTTATTGTTGACCGCACAGGCAAGCCGCTTGCGCAAAACCGCAAAACCGCTTCCCTTTATACATTCGGGCGGAATATTGATGATCCTGAGGCATTTGTAAAATCACTGCAAAGCAAAGGGATAAAGCTGAACCCTTCCGCAAAGAGCGCCCTTATGAGCAAAAATCGCTTTGTATGGATTGAACGCCAGACAGATATTTCCAAAGCGGAAACTCTGAAAAAGGCAGTGCCCGGGCTGGAATACTGCCTTGAAGACGCGCGATTTTACCCTGAAGGGAATATGCTTGCAGGTGTTCTTGGGTTCACAGGGGTGGACAATCAAGGGCTTTCAGGGATTGAATATTATGCGGACAAAATGTTAAAAGGAACGGCTATTCCGGTCAATACTATACGTGATTCACGCGGGAAGCTGATTC
>JAIRQX010000096.1 GCA_031256375.1 Deferribacteraceae bacterium | reverse complement strand
TATGAAATATCCCTTGCGAAATTTGCACTTCTCAAATAAACTTACTATTGTTAGATTAACCGACTTCAGAGCATTTATGCGGTAGTTTTTATTAATTATGAGGCAGTTATGGATGAATCCGCAGTAATTCAGAGCATTAAAGATATCATTTTTGTGGTGGATTCAGAATATCATGTCAAATATGCGTCACCGCAAATATCCAAAATAACGGGAAAATCTTTTAACGAAAGCGAAAACATTATATGCTACAAAAATTTCATAGGACGCGCAAAACCGTGTCCGAAATGCCCTGTCTCTTCCGGTAACAGCGCCGCTGTCATGCACGATATTATTGCCGATGATGGCGGCAGATACTTTTATAACGCGTTTGTTACGCATTCAGATGATTATTATGTTGAGAGCCTGAGTGATGTCACTGCGTTTCAAAAGGAACTCAATATTTGTCATCATCTGATGAAAGAGATCAGCGCCTCGGAGGTTGCTGAGCGGTTTCACAAACAAGAGATAAAAGACCGCGTAGTTTTTTTGACAAACGTCATCAACAGTCTGGGCTACGGTCTGATGGTGGCGGATACCGACTATAATATCGTGGTTATAAATAACCTTCTGCGAACTCAGGCGGGGCTTCCGCCGGATTTCGGCAGAAGACAGCGCTGTTACAATATTTACGGTAAGCAAGATCCGTGCGATGACTGCCCGTTTAAAAACAGGCGGGTTACCAAACTGCCGCGCATGATGGGAAATTCTAATATGACGGTTATGTTTGAATCTTTCGGCAAATTTCTTGCGGAAAGTGTCCGCGACAGCACGCGCGAAATCCAGATTATAAACGAAATCCGTAAATCTCAGGACGAAATTAATGAAAAACAGCGCCAGATGGAACTTTTAAATCGCGATCTGCTGCGAATGAATACTAAACTGAAAGAGGCTCAAAATATAATCAATGAAGATATGAAGCAGGTGGGAGCCATACAGCAAAGCCTGTTGCCCAGCAGTCTTCCTGACATACCCGGCTATGAGTTCGGCGCGCTGTATATTCCCGCGGAGTTTGCCGGCGGCGATTATTATGATTATATTGAAATGAGTAATAATTATTGGGGATTCGCCATTGCGGACGTGTCCGGTCACGGTACGCCGGCGGCGGTTATAATGGCAATGGCGCGTGTTATAATGCGCTCTTATACCTACGATATAGTTTCATCCTCCGAAGCGTTGACAATGGTGAACGATATTCTGTGTGAAAACGTATATACACAGGATTTTGTCACTATGTTTTATATGGTGCTGGACAGTGTTAATGCCAAATTCAATTTTGCCAGCGCGGGGCATAACCCCGTATTGCATTTTGACAGTTCCGACATGCTTGTGCGTCAGCTTATGGCGAGCGGTCTTTTTTTAGCCTCATTTCCGAATGTGGAATATGAAGAAAAAACATTGACGCTTGACAGCGGCGACATAATTTTTATGTATACAGACGGGCTTGTTGAGGCGATGAACCCCAGACGCGATCAGTATGGCATGGATAGGATTATAAGCCGGCTTATCATGTACAGCAACACTCACTGTAATGATATTATAGAGGAGATTGTTTCAGATGCGCGCAGTTTTTCTGAAAATATGCCTTTTGGTGATGATGTTACGATTTTAGTAATAAAAAAATTATAGTTTTTTTTTGATAGTCTTGATAGAGTATTATTTATAAAAAAATAAAAAAGGAGATTTAATTATGAAAAATGAGATGAAAAACGGGAAGCAGCTTGTTTCACTAAGTGGCGAAATTAACGCGCAAACGGGGGCTGAATGTAAAGCCTTTATAATTAAACTGTTTGATACCGCAAACATATTGGTACTTTCTTTCGATAAAGTAGTATATCTCAACAGCTCCGGTTTACGGGAGATAATTGATCTGCTTAAAAACGCAACAAAAGTGAAAAAAGAGCTGAGGTTGTGCGATATGTCTAAAGATATCAGGGAGATGTTTACCTTCACCGGTCTTGAAAAAGTTTTTAAGATATATGATACGCAGGCTGCTGCACTGGAGTCAAAATGAGTGTAACGTTTAGTGCGGTTAACGATTCAGTACTTATCCACATTTCTCAGGAGGCGAGCGATAAAGATTTCGGCGCCGTTTTAGAATCCTTTAATAATATACCCTCACTGAAGGAGGTTCGTATAGATATGAAGGATTTAGTTTATATTGAAAGTGAAATACAGGAGCAAATTGTTTCAATAAAAAAAAACGTCGGCGCTAAGAGCGTCCACGTAGTGCTTCTGAATGTATCTGAAAGCGTTTATACTACACTGGAAATGGCTGATTTGCTTAATCTTTTTATCTTTAAGCAGGATTTAAGCCTTTACCATATAGATGAATTGGTATATATGTTCCACAATCCGGACGTTGCCAATGAAATTTCTGTCTATATTTCATCAAACTATTCCCCTGATTTTCATAATAAGATGATGGAGGGCGCAAATTCTGAAGATTCACAGGTGAGGGAACACTGCATACTTACTATGGGAAGAGCGCAGGATTCTGACGCTACGGAGGTTATCCGTCAGGGGATGGATTCCGTTTATCCGAATGTTGTGCGGGCGTCTATACTTGCCCTTGGCTGGTTGGGGGATTGTGAGTCCAAAGAACGTTTTTTTAATTTTATTTCTTCAAAAGATATAGAGGTGGCTGAGGCTGCCGGAGCTTCAATATCGCTTGTGTCTGATGAGCGCGATCCGGAAAAACTCAGAAAACTGAGTGAAAGTGAAAATTCAAACATACGCATTATTGTGGCTGGAACGCTGTCTCTAATTAATGGGGATGAGGCGTATGCTATAATCGTTAAGATGCTGGAAAAGGAGAGGAATGAACAGGTCCGCACGGTTCTTGTCCAAAGGATAGCGTATTTTAACAAGCCTGATGCCACAGAAATGCTGATCTCCATGCTTGATGACAGTTCAAAAAGTGTCAAAGAAGCCGCCGCCGCAGGGTTAGGACGCACAGGGCTGCGCGGACATGAAGATGAGGTTCTGAAAAGGATTAATATGGAGGATGTTTGGCTTAGTTACTTTGCTGTTAAGGCATTGGGACAAAATTGCAGCGCAAAAAGCGCTAAATATCTGAAAGAGATATATAACAAGTCGGAGGAACATTTAAGATTAGCTATAATTGAGGCATTAAGCAACGCTCCGTCCGATATGGATAATTTTTTTGCTGAACGTCTGTTTGACAGCAATGAAGATATCCGGAAAGTAACTTTATCAGCCATATATAAATCAAATAAGAAAACGGCTATTGCCAAATCTGTTAAATTGCTTGAAGATGACCCCAGTTGGCTTGTCAGATACAAAGCTCTCGAAATTATAAGCATTGAAAAACCGGCGGGATACAAAAAAGTGCTGACAAAAATAAAGAAAAAGGATAACAACCGTAATATACAAGAAAAAATTGCCTCAGTGTTGGGTATATAAATGCTGAACAATACTATAAAAATTGGTGACAGCGAATTTTTAGAGCTTCGTGACATAATATACAAGCAATCAGCAATAGTCTTTGTTGAAAATAAAAAGTATCTTCTTGAAAATAGGCTATCCAAGCGTATTCAGGAGCTGAACTTTTCAAGTTTCAAAGATTATATCTACTATCTTAAATACGATATTAACTGTCGTAAAGAGTTAGATTTGATGATAAACCTTGTAACTATAAACGAAACCTATTTTCTGCGTGAACGCCCTCAGCTTGATCATGTGGTAAAGGTTGCTTTGCCTGAAATTATTGCCAAAGGGAAGAAGAGCATACGTATATGGTCAGCAGCCTGTTCCACAGGAGAAGAACCTTATTCTATCGCTATTCTTATTAAAGAGGCGGGGCTTCAGAGCAAGGCAAGCATTGAAATTGTCGGCACTGATATAAATTCAGAGGTAGTAGAATTTGCCAGAACCGGTGAATACCGAAGTATGTCGTTCCGTGGGGCGCCTAATCATTTTGTGCCGACATATTTTAAGCAGGACAACGTAATTTATAAATTAAACGATGATATAAAACACATGGTTAAATTTAATGTAGGCAATCTCACAACACTGGGTATAGGTACATTAATGGGTAAATTTGACATTATTTTTTGCCGTAATGTATTGATTTATTTTGATATGGACGGAAAGAAAAAGGTTATTGATATGTTTTACAATACCCTTAACTCTCCGGGTTACCTTTACCTTGGTCATTCGGAATCGGTTAACAAGCTATCCACATCGTACACCGTCAATGTTTTTGGCGGCGGGATAGTGCATTTAAAACAGTAAAGCGCAGGGGCAAATAATATTTGCCCCTATATGCGCTGAAATTTGAGCAATTCTCTTAACATGGGTTCAGTAATCACGAAGTGAGTTTTACGAGAGGAAAATATCATGGCGGAAGGGATAACAACAATTATTTCCCGTTCCCCCATACCTGAAAAGGTTGCGGATGTAACGGAACGGGCATCTGACAATAAACAGCAGGCTACTGCTGTTGTGGTGCAGCGGCACGCTGATGAAAAAACAAAGATAGTTCAGAATATGGACAAGTTAGATACCCTTCAGGCAGTTAAAAAGAAAGAAGACAGAGATGAAAATTCACGCAAAAAACGGGATAAAAAAGAAGATAAAAAGAAGGGAAGTCAGGGGTTTAATCTGGACATCAAAGTGTGAGGCGGTAAATGCTGTCTGACAATCCGCCGTTGATTATTACTGTAAAGAGCGGCGGAGACCTTTTCTGGCGTTATGTTCAGCCTGTATCTGTAGAACGCGGGAAAAAATTGGCAGGGCTGAAAGTCAGGTGGTTTTCGGCGGATCAGCTTACCGTTGCTGAAGATATATACTTGGAATGGAAAGAAACGGATGCCGATGACGAAATACGCTACAGCCGCCAGAAACTCACTTATCTGGAACATAAAGACGGTATCTGCTATTTTGAAATTGTTGGGAATGCTGTACCGCTTTCAGAATCCAGAGTTTTTACCGTAGATTATAAAAGTACTGTCTATCTGAAAGTTATTGATGAGAATGAACTGCTGCGTTATCAGCAAAAGGTTTCTTACGAGAATATGCGGGAAGAGCGCAGTATGAACCACCGCATATGTGTAATGGCTCTCAAGGAAACATCAGAAAACCGCGTTGTTTTGCGTTTTATGCAGGAAATTAATAATAAACTGGACGATATTATCCGTATGTTCGCACATCCTCCTGATGAAGAGGGGGTTATTGTTGCGCGGGGCGTAGGAATAAACGTGCGCGGTATAATATTTTATTGTGATAAAGATATACCGGAAAATATTGCGGCGTTTACCGAACTTACAGCGGGAAACGGCGAAGACCATTTTACTTTTGCTTCGATTGTTAATATACGCAGGTTTGCGGAAGCTGAAAATGACTGCTTTTATGAAGGGGTTTTCAGCGATATCAGCGAGGGGATAAAAGATCTTATTATCCGTTTTGTTTTTTCTTGTGAACGGGAGATGATTAAAGATATGCGTGACAGATGAATACATTTTTTATAATAAACTTTCTTATTATTATTGTCCTGCTCTTGCTTATCCTTTCACTGCTAATGCGTGTAAGCAAACTGGAACGTAAATCGGTGGATGTGACCGCTAAAGATGTCGCCGCTTTTGTGGAACAAATGCGGGAGATGATTATTGAAAGTGAACGCGCTGCCGAACGCCTTGACGCGTCAATACAAGACAGGGAAGCGGCGCTGGAGGACCTAAACGATCTTGTTGAAAACAAGCTGGACCGACTGAACCGGATATCGGCTTATGAAGAGACTCCTTCCATTGAGAACCTCGCTTTGGGGGATAATCCGCTTCAGAGTGAAGTGTATCGCCTTTACCTGCAGGGCAAAAGCGGTATTGAAATAGCGAAACAACTTAAAATAACCCTCAAAGAAGTAAATATGATCATAAATATGGGCAAAGAATAACCTTATGGCAGATATCTCCGCCGGTATGCCCCCGTCAGCGACGCCGGTTTCAGATAATGCGGAAATGATTAAAACATCACTCAGGGCAGGGATAACCGCCCCGCCGAGAGATGAAATAAAAGGGCAGTTGCAGGGAAAGGATACTTTTTCCCTCCGGGTCGGGACGACTGTTACAGTTACGGTTGTCAGGGGGGAGGACGGGGGATTTATTCTGCGTATATCTGGGCGTGATTTTCCCTGTACTTTGCCTGCGGAACTTGCCAAAACAGGTACATTCAGCGCAAAGGTAATGTCAGAATCACCGCTTTTGCTTATGCCGGAAAATTATGCAACAGATATACGGCGTTCAGAGCTTTTAGCGTTAGCTGGAAAAGATATTGCCACAATCGCCAAAGAGATGGCGGCGATGAAACTTTCTGTTATAAGCGCGGGAGAGCTACAGCGGATTATCCGTAACTGCGGTTTATTTTTGGAAAACAAGCTGGCGAAAGATATACCGGTTAGCGGCGACACAAAACTTAAAGCCGGAATACAGGGAAATCAAACGGTATGGGATGGGATAAGCCGTATGCAGCTTGCTTCGGCGTTTTTGGAAGATGGGATATTTTCATTTTTTGAGATGGATGAACTGGAGGATTATGCTGTAATCCGTGTACGGCGGGAAAAATACGGCGCGGCGCTTTACATGAAGATGATGTTTTCACGGCTAGGCAGCGCAGTTTTAAGCATAGTTCCATCAAACACAGGGAAATACACAGCCACTGTACGGACAGAGCGGGATATCTCTGATCTGCTGTCAAAAGCGGAGATCGCCGGAGCTACTGTACGCTGGCAACGACTCAGAAAAAATGACATTGAAATATTTGACATAAGGAGCGAAATTATAAAAAAACAGGGAAAGTTTGATATTATTATTTAATTCCATATCTAATTGAATGGAACAGTGAGGGGAAATATGGCTAAATCAATTATGATTGCGGGTACATCTTCCGGCGTTGGAAAATCGCTTCTTACGGCGGGGTTATGCCGTTATTTTGCAGACAGAGGGTATAAAACCGCTCCTTTTAAGGCGCAGAATATGTCGCTGAACAGCGGCAAAACAGATGACGGCGAGATTAGCCGCGCACAAATTTTACAGGCGAAGGCAGCCCGCACATTGCCTGTTCCGTGTATGAATCCGATAATACTGAAACCATTGGGAGATAACAGATCTATGCTTATCCGCATGGGTAAGGAGATTGGCATTTACTCCGCAAAAGAGTATTATGCAATGAAAGAGGAAAATTTTAAAGTTGCCTGCGCCGCCTTCCAAACCCTTGCGTCTGAATACGATGTTATAGTGTTGGAAGGGGCGGGTAGCCCAGCCGAGATAAATCTGCTTAAAGATGATATAGCTAATATGCGTATGGCTGCTTATGCAGGCGCCGGCGTTATAATTACCGGCGATATATCCCGCGGGGGCGTATTTGCGGCGCTTAAAGGCACTGTTGATCTTGTGGAAGAGCAATACCGCCCGCTTATTAAAGGCTTTTTGATAAACAAATTCAGGGGAGACAGTTCAATTCTCGCTTCCGGTACATCAGATATGGAAAGTATGACAGGCATACCCGTGTTGGGTGTGCTGCCGTGGTTTAATCATCTGCTGGAAGAGGAAGACTCTTTAGATATAACCACAGAGTACACTGCGCGGTTTGATATGGGAAAACCTCTCCGCGTGGGGATTTTCTGGATGCCGCATATGTCAGGCTACTCTCTTTTCCCTACTTTTCGCTGCTACCGCAATGTATCTCCCTGTATGGTCAGAACGGTGTGGGATATTGCCGGATGCGATCTCCTTGTAGTGCCTGATTGCGCGGATATGAAGAAGGCTGCTGAATACTGGCTGGCGCAGCCAACAGAACAAGTATTGTCTGCTGTTGATATTCCGGTATTAGGGATTGGCGGCGGCGAAAACTTAATGCAATTTTCGCTTTACAGGATGTGGATAGAATCCGCCGATAACCTGAATGATATCGCTGTGGCAGAAAAATTTTTCCGGCTTAAAGTCCCTGAATGGCAGGTAAAAGACGATCCCAATGCTATTTATGACGAACAGTGGGGGGTTATTGCAAAATTGTTTGAAGACCATGTAGATATGGAAAAAATAATACGGATATTAAATTAAATAATGTCATTTTTTATATCTGCGCACATATTGTCGTTAATAACCGGCTTTTTTTTGGATATTTGCATAGGCGATCCGGCATGGAGAGTGCATCCCGTAAGACTTATCGGCAAGGTGGTTTCCTGGGGTGAGCGTCTGTTTTACCGTAAAAATGGTTTTTTTGCCGGAGCGGTTCTGTTTATTTTCACAATATCGGTTGTTTCAGCGCCATATTTTTTTATTCTCTTTTTTGCGTATAATGTATCGGCGCTGTTGTATATTGTGTTCAGCTCACTGGGCGTATGGACTGCCCTGAGCATAAAAGATATGAAAAAACAGGTTTTACCGGTGGCTGATGCGCTTGATAAAAAAGATATGCCTCTGGCGCGGCAGTCGCTGTCGCTTATTGTCAGTCGTGACACGCAGCTCATGGAGAGACCAAAAATTGTTTCATCCGCGATAGAAACAGTGGGCGAAAATTTCACCGATGCAGTTTTTTCTCCTGTGATTTATGCTTTTTTGGCGGGCGGGTTCGGAGCGGTGTTTTATAAGGCGGTTAGTACGCTTGATTCTATGGTGGGTTACAGAAATGACCGGTATGAGAAGTTCGGCGCAGTTTCGGCAAAGGCGGATGATATTATGGGGTTTATCCCCGCGCGGGTATCAATAATTCCCATAATGCTCGGAGCTGCGCTTGCAGGAGAAAACCCTGCGGATGCAAGGAAAACTTATATTAAATACCGTAAATCTCATTCCAGTCCTAACTCTGCCCATGGTATAGCGGCATTTGCAGGTGCGTTGCGGGTTACATTGGGAGGGACTGTTTCTTACGGCGGAGTGGAATGTTTTAAGCCGGAAATTATAGGCGGAAAAGAACCGCTGTCGTCTCTGAAAATACGGAGAGCTTTGAAAATATACGAAGACGGCGCGTTTTTCGCTATACTGATGGCATCCGGAATTCTCTGGCTTTTTGCGCACATCTGTAATCAAATAAAGTAAACAGCTTTACGGTTGATTGACATAACTTCCTATAAGTAGTATTTTTTGTAAGTTTAACCGAACTCCACAAGAAGTCCCCCACCTCTTAGGTGGTGGGATGAATTGTGGCAAAGCTATTGACAACCGTACAAATCTCTAGCAATATAAAATCAGTCTAAACAGGAGACAACTTCCTATATGTTAGAATTAGACACAAATACTCATTCAGTCTTTTTGTTGTATTATCACCTTGTACTTGTTGTGAAGTATCGGCGCAAAGTGTTTGACAGCATTATCTCTAATAGAGCAAAAGTTATTTTTGAGTATATTATGCCGAAGTATAAAATAACATTGATGGAGTGGAATCACGATATAGATCATGTTCATATACTATTTCGCTCACACCCCAAAAGTGAAATCAGTAAATTTATAAACGTTTATAAAAGTGCGAGTTCAAGGCTTTTGAAGAAAGAGTTTCCTCAAATACGTTTGAAACTTTGGAAAGAGTATTTTTGGAGTCAAAGTTTTTGTTTGCTGACAGCGGGAGGTGCCCCGCTTTCCATTATTAAACAATATATTGAAAGTCAGGGTAATGAGTAATGAATAAAGCATATAAATTTAGACTATACCCTAATACCGAACAACAAATACTGTTTGCCAAGACTTTTGGTTGTGTTAGGTTTATATATAACCGTATGCTGGGAGATAAAATCAGGCATTATGAAGAAACGAAAAAGTATTTGAAAACAACGCCAGCGCAATATAAAAAAGAATTTGAATGGCTTAAAGAGGTTGATAGTCTAGCGCTTGCCAACGCGCAATTACACCTTGAAGTAGCTTACAAAAACTTTTTCAGAGATAAAAATATCGGTTTTCCAAAATTCAAAAGCAAACATAAAGGATATAACAGCTATACAACTAATCTTGTAAATGGCAATATTATGTTAATTAACGGATATTTGAAACTCCCTAAGTTAGGATTGGTTAAGGTAAAGCAACACAGGGATATTCCGGATAACTATAAATTGAAATCAGTTACTGTCAGTAAAAAATCGTCAGGCAAATATTACGTTTCAATTTTGTATGAATATGAATCAAAGATTATCCCCGTTGTAGTGAATAGTGCAGTGGGTTTGGATTTTTCTATGAAAGAACTGTATGTATCATCAGAGGGACAAACGCCGAATTATCCGCGTCCGTATAGACAAACCCAAGCCAAACTTGCTAAAGAGCAAAGAAAGCTGTCAAAACGTCAAAAAGGGGGCAAAAATAGGGCAAAGCAAAAAATCAAGGTTGCAAGACTTCACGAAAAAGTAGCTAATCAACGTTCAGACTTTCTGCATAAACAATCAAGGCAGATAACCAATGCCTTAGACGCTGTTTGTGTAGAAGACTTGAATATGCAAGGTATGTCACAAGTATTGAATTTCGGCAAAAGCGTCTCAGATAACGGTTGGGGAATGTTTGTGAATATGCTTGCTTACAAACTATTGGAGCAAGGCAAACAGTTTGTAAAAATTGATAAATGGTTTCCATCAAGTAAAATGTGTTCAGTTTGCGGAATAATCAAACCTGAGATAACATTGTCTGAACGTACATACCGCTGTGACTGTGGACTTGTTTGCGATAGAGATGTAAATGCTGCAATCAATATCAAAAATGAAGGCATAAGAATAATGAACCGTAGGGCATACGGGGATAGCTTGGTAAATATCTCAACATTGGTTGAGAGTTCCCAAGAAGCCCCCGCTTCAAACGCCGTTAGGCGTTAAGCGGCGGGAGTATGTCACAACTGCATTATTCCAATTCTAAATTAAATGTGCGTTAATTTAGAATTGGAATACACGGCAAGATAGCACTCTTGCCGTAGCCGGTAAATAAAAATTGCAGGACGCAATTTTTATTTAAAAATGGAATTAGTAGGTGACGATGTTTTTTATATCGTGTAAACAAAAATACATTGTGTTTGTTGCGGTTTTCTCTCTTCTCTTTTCACTTCTTTACAATATTCCATACTATATAACCGTATTAAAAGGGGATATACCCGTTCTTATATTTGCTGTTATTCTTGCTACGGCGGAAACATTGATTTTCTGGTATCTGCTTGCCCTTAACAGATGGGTTCTGCTTATAACAGGAGCGGTAACCGTTTTTCTTGCAGCCTCTTTCTCATATTATATGGTGACATATAAAATTATGATCAGCGTTGGTTTAATACGGGTAATTATGTTGGCGGATCAACGTGAAGTGTCGGCATTTTTTGAACCTGCGGCAGTTTTGTGGGTTATTCTGTCCCTTCTGTTTTTCACTCTACTTATGGTATGGCGTTTTCGTATAAAGAAAAAACCGAAACCGCTCGCTGTCATTGCAATGCTTGTTTTGCTGGCGCTTATCGCTACAGCGGGCAGGACTGTGCATCCTGAAGCCATCAAGAAGCATATGGCTATGCCTTATGTCTATTATGAGCATATCTATCATTATTTTCTGGAAAATCGCCGGATAAACGCTTTTCTGCGAAATAAAACCGACATAAACAGTCAATATACATTTCAGTTTGATAACGAAGGCGATCCTATGACAATGGTTGTGGTCATAGGAGAATCGCTCAGAGGGGATCGCCTTGGCATAAATGGTTACCCGCGTCCCACAACCCCGAATATTGAGGCGTCGGGGGCTTACTCTTTCAGAAATGCGTTATCATGCACAACGCTTACGTCACATTCTGTGGCGTGTATGATGACACGCGGCACAACGGATAATTGGGAACTGTCACTTAAGGAAACATCGGTTATATCGGTTTTCCGCAAGCTCGGATTTTCTACTTACTGGATATCCAATCAGGGCAGAGTAGGACATGATACATGGGTGGGTTCAATAGCTATTGAGGCGGATAATATATCTTTCTGTGATGACCGCAGAATTTCAGGAAACCAAAGTGGGGACCAGTGTTTACTGCCTATGGTACAAAACGCGCTGGATGATCCTAACCCGCATAAGTTCATAATAGTACACACGTATGGTAATCATATACGTTATGATGAGCGATACGGTCCTGAATTTGAGAAGTTCGTACCGGTATGCGACAAAAATAAACCTATGTCCGAATGTCACGGGGACGAGCTGGGCAATATTTATGATAATTCCGTGCTTGCAGTGGACGATTTTTATGCTAAACTAACAGGGCTTATGAAAGAGCGGAACGTATTTCTCTTCTATCTGTCCGATCATGGGGAACCTTTGGGGGAAAACGGCATACGCGCCAGAGGGAATAATGATAACCGGTTTGAACGCACTATCCCGTTTATAGTATGGTTAAGTGACAGCATGAAGGAAAATCAGCCTGAAATAGAAAACATTATAAAAGAAAATCTGGACAAAGCTGTATCGCACGATTATCTGATATATTCAGCGCTTTCCTGCTCAGGGATCAAATCTATTTTTGTAGATGATAAACTTAGCGTGTGTAATCCGGATATGGTTTCTTACGCTGACCCATATCTTGAATGAGGAGAATAAATTGATTACAGAATTTAAAGGATTTTCACGTGAACTAACCAGTTTTCTTGAAGGTCTTGCTCAGAACAATACACGGGAGTGGTTTCAGGAGCATCGCCCTGAATATGAAAAACATTTTTTACCCGGCGCTTTCTCTTTAACAAATACAATGGGAAAGGAGTTGGCAAAACTTGTACCCGATCTGCAGTATGATCCTAAGATAGACAGGTCTGTATTCAGGCTGAACAGGGATGTTCGTTTTTCTAAGGTAAAGGTTCCGTACAAAACGCATTTGGGAATTGTTTTCTGGAAAGGACCGTACGATGCGCGGCAGATGAATCCGGGGTTTTATTTTCAGCTTGAGCCTTATCAGCTTTACCTTGCCGCCGGGGCGTGGATATTTACGCCCGAAATGTTAGCGGAATACAGACGGTCGCTTTTGGACAACAAATACGGCAGTGAGTTTGCAAAGATAGCCGCCGCGCTGAAAAAAGCGAATATTACGGCAACAAGTGAATTTATGCTGAAAAAATACCCAAAAGGGTTTAAGCAGGAGCATCCTCTTGCTGAATGGTCCAAATACAAAAGCCTTTATGTTTATCAGAGCGATGAAGGCGGATTGCCGGATATAGTATTTAAACAAGAATTAATAGATTATTGTCTTGCTTTTTATAAACAAACCGTTTCATTACTTAACTGGGAGATAATGATGGCTTACAGGGCGTTTAAATCAACGTAATTATATTATAGCTGTTACACTTAATATTGACTGTCTTTGCGGGCGAAATGTTTTTTATGGAGCGAAGCAATCCAGCGCTATGTGGGCGCGCGAAGAAAATTTTTGGTTGAAATGTGCCATATAATCAGCTATAAACCGGAGGTATGTGCCTATAGCTCAATAGGACAGAGCGCAGGATTCCTAATCCTGAGGTTGCAGGTTCGATTCCTGTTAGGCACGTAATTACTCACTCTTTATAGCGCGCCCGTATTTTGTTCCTCCATTTTTGCTTTTAGCATATTGGAGGCCATTTTGCAATTTTATGAAACAGGCGTGATCGGGTATTCCGTATCAATAGGCATTGACACACACAACTGTTCTCTACAAGTATCTTTATGTTTCGGTGTATTTTCTACAGTAACGACATTGTTTTTACCCTCTAATTAACTGCAGCGCTTTGTACGGTATTGCGTTTGCCTGAGCAAGCATCGCTATTGAGGCATCCATAAGAATTTGGTTACGTGCAAACGTAGCCGACTCAGAAGCTATATCAACATTGCGTATGCGAGATTCCGCCTCAATAAGATTAATCTTGGATGAAGACAGATTTTTCATCGCATATTCCAGACGATTCACCTTAGCGCCTAAGTCTGTCCTTTCGAAGCTCACTCTGTCCAGAGCCATATCAATCTTAGCGATAGCTTTTGCCGCCAGAGGCATGGTTACAACATTTACATCGTCTATTTCAAGAGCTGCTGTATCAATACGCACAACAGAAATATTCACCTTTTGTCCTTCGTTTGATCCCACCTGCACTTCCGCCTGATTGTCTGTTAAATTTAGCCAAACAGATTGGGGTTTACCTATAGACGAGAAAGAGACCTGATTGTTTGTATAGTTCCATTTCGCATTATAGCCTGTCTGGGAATTGATTTTAACGTCAACGCCTTTAATTACGCCACGAAGCATATTATCATACACAGCGCCGCTACCTATATATCTGCCGCTATGTGCATCAAACACAGATACGGAGGTTTGGGATTGGGCGGAACTCTGTACTGTCAGTAACGACATTGCATTCACAAGATGCTCGTCCCCTGCGAAGTGCAGCTCCGAATTTGCGCCCAACAATGCGGTTTGAATTATAAATGTGCCGGGAACTCCACCGTTGCCGCCCGTGGTGGACGTAGCAGATGAAAAATACTTTACCAGATTGTTGTTGATGGCATTTGCGCCCATACCCAGATCAATAATAGCGCTGGTCAGTTTATCCCTAAGACTGGCTATCGTGTCGTATCCGTCAAGATATATGCTGGTCCGGTTGCCGTTGCCATAGATTTGTAACTCCTGATTATTTGCAAGAATCATACGTCCGTCTCCGTTGGTAAACAAGCTGATATCCGCAAGACGGGTGTTTTCTTTGGCTATATTGTAAGGATTTACATTAATGGAAATATTGACGCCGGTAGGCAGCGCGGCATGAGTATCAAACTCAAAGCCCGCCAGTTCTACCATGCCGCTTGTAGCTCCTGCGCTGAAATATCCAAGGGCATAAACAAAAAATTTACCCGGATTATGAGTTGAAATGTCAACGGCAACGCTTAAATACTCTGTATTACCGTAGTCGCTCAATTCTACCCAATTGTTTGCGGCAATACCACCCTTTTGCAGGGTAATGCCTAATTTACTTCCTGCGGTATAAGCTCTGTCATCGATAGTGTCAACGTTAAGCGTAAACCTATTTCCGCCTACCTCTATCGTATTAGCGCCGGATACCAAATCAAATTCATTGGAAAAAACCGGATTGCCGGAGGCGGCATTATAAAAGGTAGCATACGCTTTTTGCTGACCAAAAGAACCCCCCGCAGAAATTGCTATAGATTCCAAAAACTCTATAACCACATAGCCTGAGTCTTTAATAATATCTCCGGCGCTATAAGCAGCTTTATACATATCAAACAAGTCTGCGTGAGACGCGTTTGAGATCTCTGTTCCGAAAGAACTGCTGGTTTTGCCTGCGCTGTTATTCGCGTAAACAGTCGCTGTCTCGGCAGAGGTAGTTGACGGAGTATTAGCATTAGTCAGTGCAAATGTGGTTCTTACATTTCCTGACAGGTATTTGACAGAGCTAACGGCAGGCGCGCCTACGCCAAAATATTTTACGTCATAACCCGGCTCTTTCATATTCATAGTTTCGCTTCTATAGATTGCATTTTGCCCCGGATTTATGGTGATAT
>JAIRQX010000078.1 GCA_031256375.1 Deferribacteraceae bacterium | reverse complement strand
GCATGGAGGAGAACTGATGATTCAGACGCACAGAGGAAACCGTACACATATCGTCATTACAGGGCGCTGTAATACCGGCAAATCCACCATTCTAAACTGTCTGACCGGGCAGATGGCGGCTATTGTCTCGGATCAGCCCGGTACAACGGCGGATCCGGTTTCCGTACCTTTTGAACTGCTGCCTTATGGACCGGCGCTGTTTTACGATACAGCCGGACTTGATGAACCGGGTGAGCTCGGTTTACTGCGCCGCAGAAAAAGTTTTAAAATAATTGATAAAGCGGATCTGGTTATTTTAGCGCTTGACGAACGCGGTCTGGGCTCTCAGGAAAATGATCTGATAAACTATTTGAAAAAGTTGGATACGCCGGTTTTGGCAATAGCCAACAAGACCGATATACGTCCGCTTAATTCAGAAGATGAAAACCGCTTGCGGCAGTTAGGCATAAAAACTGTTCAAATCTCCCTTAAAGAGAAAATTGTTCCCGCCTTCCTGCGGGAAACGATCTTGGCGTTAATGCCAGCGCCGGAAACTGAAAAATCTTTAGTGGCGGATATTGTGCCGCCGCACGGACTTGTCGTATGCGTTATCCCGATAGATTCATCCGCTCCGAAAGGACGGCTGATACTTCCGCAGGTTCAGCTATTACGCGAACTGACAGACCACAATATGCTTGCCATGACTACACAACCGGCGACTCTGACCGCTGCTCTGGAGCGCCTGAACGCCCAGCCGGATCTGGTTGTTACCGATTCGCAGACCGTTCTTGAAGTGGCGCGCGCCCTTCCTCCTACAATTCCCATGACAACATTTTCACTCCTTTTTGCGCGGCTGAAGGGAGATTTCAAACTGCAACTGGAAGGAGCGCAGGTTATCAATAGTCTTAGACCCGGAGATCATGTCCTGATTGCCGAAGCCTGCTCCCACCATGCTCAGGAAGATGATATCGCCAAAGTAAAAATACCGCGTCTGCTTGAAAAATATGTGGGCGGACCGCTTAACGTGGCTTTTACTACCGGCGGCGATTTCCCTGACGATCTTGAGCGCTTCAGGCTGGTAGTTCACTGCGGTAGCTGTATGCTTACTCAGAGGGAGACGTTGCGCAGGCTGAAGCGATGCGTTATTGCTGATATTCCTGTGACCAACTACGGTATGGCAATCTCTTTCTGTCAGGGTGTTTTGGAGCGGGCGGCGGCGCCGATTTTGGCGCGAACCGGATTATAGAAGTTCCAAAAAATACTCTATATTATCTCAAAATAATTGCCTTTTTGCTTTTTGGCTTTCTTTTTTAGCTGTGCAATATCTTTTGAAAAATCATCAATACTGTTATATGCAGTTGTTTTGTTTGAAATCCCCGCAACAGACAGGCTTGCAATCGGAAAGTTTTCGGTTACGCCATGTCTGTTTTTGGATATGATAAATCCGTTGTTTATATCTTCTTCACGGTACAGAGACGCAATTTTTGAATCAAATTTTTCAATGACGGGTATGCAGTATTTTTCCCCTTCATGGTAATCACATATAACAATAAAGTCATCTCCGCCTATATGTCCGACAAACTCATTTTTTACCGCATGCTCTTTCAGAATACCGGCGACAAGTTCCAGCATTAAATCACCGTTATTAAACCCATAAGCGTCGTTATACGCTTTAAAATTATCAATATCGTAGTATGTAATGCAGTAAGGTTCTTTTCCGAACAACCTTTTCAATATCTGTTTTTCAATCAGCAAATTTCCCGGCAGTCCCGTCAGCGGGTTGGAGTGCATAGCGATATCTATCTCTATTTTCGTACAAGCGTCAAGCAGGTCTTTAATCGTTACAACGCCTAAATACCTGTTGTCTTTTTCAACCAGTATAGGGTTATATAACTGTTCAAAAGACCTTTGCATGGCAAGTTTGGATACCTGATCAAGGGGCATACGGTAATTTACCCTTAAAAAATCAGGCTTCATCAGTTTTTCAATCGTTTTTCCCGAATGAAGGCTGAACCCGTATCTTCCGCCTAAAATCTCGTTCAGGTCAGATCTTGTCATAAACCCTTTGGCTATATTATTTTCAACTACGGAAAACTCTCTTACAGTGGGATTAAGCCTTAGCATTTCATAAATATCTGTAGCTTTCTCATCCGGAGAAAAAGTAAGCCCTGATTTTGCCAAATGCCCTATCACAGGATAGACCGAGTTGGTAATATTCTCAACATAATTTTTAGAACGGAACAATTTAATCATCTCTACTTTATTCGGAAGTATATTTTTGAACGTTTCCTGCGGAATGCCTAAAAAATATCCCTGACCAAAATCGGCATTTAATTTTATCAGTACTTTCAGCTCTTCATCCGTTTCTATCCCTTCAGCAATTAATTTAATGCCGGCGTTTTTACAGAAATCAATCATTGCTTTACATAACAACTGCTTAGTGTTGTCTTTATCAATATTCCTGATAAGCCCCATATCCAATTTTATTATATTGGGTTTGATGTTCGTAAGGATATTAAGCCCTGAATAACCTGCTCCGACGTCGTCTAATGCGATTTTATAATTTTGTTTTTTGTAATGGTTTATCGAACCCATAAATGCGTCTATGTCAAGTATGGCAGTTCGTTCAGTAATTTCAAATATAACATTGTCAGGGTTAATAGCATATTCATCCAAACGTTGTTTCGTAAACCCCTCTTTGAATTTGTTGTCATGTATAATGTTGGAATGAACATTAATAAAAAGTTTTTTATCGGCGCCTATTGTTTTGGCGTTTTCCAAAGATTTTTTTCTGCACAGAGTTTCAAGTTCCCATAATCTGTTAATTTTGTCGGCAACTCTGAACATATACTCTATGTCCATACTGAGCTCTTTATCGCTTATTCTGCTTAAGGCTTCATATCCGTAAATCTGACCATCGGTCAACGATACAACCGGCTGATATACGGGAGATATACATTCTCCGTCAAGGATTTTTTCAACTAACTGATAATGATGATTGTCAAACATACCAAATCCTTTTTGTAATTTAACTTTAAAATTAAGTTATCCTATTTTATAAATAAAATTGTTAAATTTTTGTAAAATTTATAAAATAATCAACCGGTATCAGAATAGGGAATATGCCTCAGGAGGCGATGAGTAAATGTTTTTGCCGTGATTATTTGTTTTATTTAACGTAATTTTATGACATAGTTTAACAAAACGGAGATTGCCGTGTTTTTTAAAGTATTATCCGCCCATATATCAGGGATAGACGCCACAGAAGTACAGGTTGAGGTGGATACCGCCGATTTTGGACTGCCGTATTTTACTATTGTCGGGCTTGCCGAGGGAGCGGTTAAAGAGAGTAAAGACCGTGTACGTTCGGCGCTGCGTAACCTTGATTATAATATTTTCAGCCATCCTATAACTGTTAATCTAGCGCCCGCTGATCTTAAAAAAGAGGGAAGTCATTACGATCTTCCTATAGCTATCGGACTATTGGCATCACACAGCCCTGACGCCTATCCGGTAAATTCAACCCTTTTTCTGGGGGAACTTTCATTGAACGGCGCTCTCCGCGGAGTCGCAGGGGTGTTGTGCATCTGTTCATGGGCTAAAAATTTCGGCATAAAACGCATAGTTCTACCGCAAGAAAACGCTGAAGAAGCTGCGCTTGTGTCCGGAATTGATATATATCCGTTTGATCACATTTCACAGGTCATCTCTTTTCTGCGCAACGAAAATGTATGTGAACCTTACAAAGCGGCGAATAACAGCCATTCAGCGCCGGAATTGATGTATGAACACGATTTTGCGGATATAAAAGGGCAGTTTGCGGCGCGGCGCGCCGCAGAAATCGCCGCCGCCGGTATGCACAATCTTGTGATGATGGGACCGCCCGGTAGCGGAAAAACCATGATTGCAAAGAGAATTCCGACCATTCTTCCTCCCATGTCGCCGGAAGAAGCGTTGCTCACTACAAAAGTTCATTCCGCCGCGGGGCTTTTAACACATAAAGGAAAACTGGCGCAAACCCGCCCTTTTGTAGCCCCGCACCATACCGCAAGCGATATAGCTATAATCGGGGGAGGCGCTAAGGCTAAACCCGGTCATGTCAGTATTGCCACAAACGGAGTGCTGTTCTTAGACGAAATGCTTGAATTCAGCCGTTCCGTTTTGGAAGTGCTGCGCCAACCCCTTGAAGACGGCAAAGTCACCATCGCCAGAGCGGACAGAACAGTGACTTATCCGGCGAAATTTATGCTTATTTCCGCGTGTAACCCATGCCCATGCGGATATTTAGGGGATAACCGCAAATCATGTCTATGTTCGCCGGCGGCTATTGAGCGGTACCGCGGGAAACTCTCGGGACCGCTGCTTGACAGGATAGATTTGCATATTCAGGTTTTCGGAGTGGATTATAAAGATATTAAAAACATCGCTGACGGAGAATCTTCTTATGTTATCAGAAAACGTGTCGCCGCCGCGCATAAAGTTCAGGCGGAAAGATTCAGAGACTCCGGCATACACTTTAACTCACAGATGAACGAAAAACTTTTAAAAAAATATGTTCAGCCGGACCCTTCGGCATCAAAAATAATAGGCGTTACAATGGAAAAATTTGCGCTTTCCGCCAGAGCTTACGGTAAGATACTGAAAGTAAGCAGAACTATAGCGGATCTGACCGGGGAGATTAATGTAAGAAGCGAACATATTGCGGAGGCGCTTCAATACAGAATGTTGGACAGAGAGTAATACCAGCTTGCAATCAATACAATTCGTAAAACTGTGACGATGCGACAACGCTTTTTACCATAGCGTATATTCTGTCCCCCGGCGCAAGACCTGTTTCTTTAAACGACAGGCGTGTAATCCGCGCCCAAAGATGTGTACTTTCTTCGTCTGAATCTATATTAATAAGTATGTCTGCCAGCAAATCACGCTCCCGCACCTCTGTAATTGTTCCGGCATAAACATTTCTCCCCACTGTAGTCGGGCGGGTTTTGCTCAGAACAACATCCATAGCCGGTATCCTGAACCGCACCCTGCCGCCGGCGCGTAAATTACCTGTCGCCACCTCTATATGCCCCCCGCCGAAAGAGACTATTCCAAGCTCATTCTCCCCGCCGGAAAGCGCTCTGCCTTCGCATATAACTCCAAAATCCCTTTCAGGAAGCATTTCCGCTATATCATTGCTGTTTAATACACGCAGGGCAGGACCGAAATTTATTAAAGCCCCGTCTGACATAAGCCCCACATAGTCCGCCAAACGGAGTATCTCATCCATCGTATGCGTTACATATATTATAGGTATATTAAAAAGAGCCGGCAGTTTTGCAATATAATGTATAAGCTCATCCCGCCTGAAAGCGTCAAGCGCCGCCATAGGTTCGTCCATAAGAAGGATGTCCGGCTGCGACAGCAGCGCCCGCGCTATCGCTACTCTCTGCTTTTCCCCTCCGGAAAGTTTATCGGGGTATCTGTCTAAAAGCCCGCCCAACCCCAAAAGGGAATTGATTTGTTCCCAGTCCGCTCCGCCGTCTTTCTCCTTTTTTTTCACTCCATACAGCATATTTTTACGGACACTCAAATGAGGGAAGAGGCGGCTGTCCTGAAAAACATAACCTACGCCGCGTTTTTCGGGGGGGAGGTTTATCTTCCCTGAGGAATCAAACAATGTTTTTTTATTTATAACAATATGTCCGCTTTTAGGGGTGAGCAGCCCCGCAATCATATTTATAACACTGCTTTTACCTGCGCCTGACGCGCCGAAAAGCACGGTAATCCCTGAATCCGCCACAGAAAATGAGGCGGTAACGGTAATTTTTCCGAGCGGTTTTGTAACATTAACGTTAATCATACCTTTTCCTGTTCCTGCGGGCAAAATACTCGGACAAGATCATTGAAATAAAAGCTATTATAAGCGCAACCGCACATAACCTCGCCGCGCCGAACTCCCCTCCCGGCATCTGAAGCTGCGAATAAAGCGCCAAAGGCAGAGTGCGCGTTTCGCCCGGGATATTTGACACAAATGTAATAGTTGCGCCGAACTCCCCGAGACTGCGGGCAAACGCCATTACCACCCCCGCAAGAATCCCCGTAAAAGAGAGCGGAATTGTTATTGTAAAAAATACTTTTACTCTGCCCGCGCCCAGTGTACGCGCCGCGGATTCAAGCCCTCTGTCCACAGATTCCATAGATATGCGTATAGACCTTACCATTAGCGGAAAGGCTATTACAGCGCTTGCAAGAGCAGCCCCTTTCCAGTTAAAAGCAAAGGTGAACCCAAAAATATTATAGAGAAATCCGCCTAACGCCCCTCTCCTGCCAAAAAGAATCAACAGGATATAACCGGTTACGACGGGCGGAATTACGAGCGGCAGATGCAAAAGCGCGTCTAAGGCGCTTTTGCCGGGAAATTCTCTGCGCGCAAGCAGCCAGCCGAAAAAAATACCGAACGGAAAACTCCCTGTAACCGCCGTAAATCCCACCAAAAGGCTAAGACGAACAGCTTCCAGTTCAGACGGCGTAAGGCGGAAAAATTCATTCATATATCAATACTATATGCTTATAGTGGTGTAAAACCATATTTTTTCACAATTTCCCGCGCTTCGGGCGATTTAAGAAATTCGTTGAACTTTTTTGCCTCCCCGGTAGCTTTTCCCTTGATAAGCGATATAGGGTAGCTTATTTTGCCATAGCTATTTTTGGGCAATTCATCCGCAATTATTACAGAGCCTTTTGCGGCGGTCACATCAGAACCAAACACAATACCGAGCGGCGCTTCACCGCGGGAAACCAGAGTCAGCACGGCGCGGACATTTTCCGCAGCGGCTGTCTGCCCTTTGACATCATCCCAAAGTCCGAGCTTTTCCAGAGCTGTTTTGGCATATTGCCCAGCAGGCGCATGATCCGGATCACCCATAGCCAGACGTTCCTTTTTTAACACTTCAGACAGTCTTTTCCCGCCTGCAAACTTATAATTAACCTTACTCCCTTTCGGGGCGATAAGTACAAGGTTGTTGCCAAGCCAATCCCTGCGGGAAGTCTCTTCCAAAAAATCTTTTTTTGACAGATAGTCCATCCACTCTTCATTTGCTGAGAGAAAAAGATCCGCGGGGGCTCCGGATTCTATCTGTTTAGCCAGAACCCCGCTGGACGCATAACTTGCGACAACATTACCGCCTTTTTTATTGTAAACGGCGATAAGCTCATCCATTAAATCCGTGGTAGAAGACGCGGCAAAAACGGTGACTTTTTCCGCGGCAAAAAGTGGCATATACGCGCAAAGCAGTATAATAGCCAGATTAAAAACAATTTTTTTCATAACAAATCTCTCCTCACTATTTTAAATAAATACTAAATTTATATTTATATATATTAGTATATTTTACTCTTTAAAATATTGCAACGATTATTTTTTGATTTTATACGGGGTATGTGGTATAGGAGAGTTATAACTGGAGAATAATTGAAAAAAGTTCTGTTTATACGTTTTAGCTCGCTGGGGGATACAATCCTTACAACCGGAGTTATCCGCAAAGCCAGCGAATTGCTTCCGGACGCAGAGTTCCACATTCTTACATACGAAGAGTTCGTGCCGGTGTGGCAAAATCTGCCGTTTGTGACAAAGATACATCCGGTTAAACGGAAAACAGGCATTGCCGCGTTTACAGCCTTTCTGCGTAAAATGCCGGATTTTGATATGATATTTGATCTGCACGCCAGCATACGTTCCGCTATTGCTGGATTTGTAATAAAAGGGAGGGTGATTGTTTATGATAAACAGCCGCTCTGCCGCCGTCTTTTTGTGAAATTCAGGGTTTGCCGAAACAAGTTGAAGTTTCATACAGTGCAGCGGTATGCCGCCGCTGTTTTTCCTGCGCTCGGATTTCAGACGCCTCCGCTGGAAGAGCTGCGCCCGTATATACCGGCTAAAAATATTACTGATGATAATAAAATTGTACTGCATCCGTTTGCCAGCAAAGCGACTAAGGTTTGGCCTTATTTTGCGGAGTTAGCAAGACTTCTTGCGGCTGATAACAGGCGGGTTTATATTGTAGGTAACGGCGATTTTCCGCTTATTGACGGGGTGGAGAGGGTAAAAACGCCTGAAATATCAGAGATGTTTGATGTAATATCTGATGCGGCGCTTGTCATAACGACAGATTCCGGTCCAATGCACGCGGCTGTGGCTTTGAACAGAAAAACTGTCGCTGTTTTCGGCAGCGCTACAAGAGAGCTGGGATTTTTCCCACTTTTCAGCGGCTGTGAAATCGTGGAAAAATGTAACCTCCCATGCCGTCCGTGCCATGTCCACGGCTTATCAGTATGCCCAAAACAGAACTTTAACTGTATGAGGATGATAGGTACGCAATCTGTTATGAAAGTAATTAAAGGGGTTTAATTGGTGTGTACAAAATACAGTGTACAATATATAATCAGCGGCTGGAGGCGAAATTAAATGAAATGGGAAATAAGGGTAAAAAGATTATCCGCCGCTGTTTTTGCACTGCTGTGCGTTTTATCTGCCGGCGTTGTTTCCGCTTCCGAAGAGGTTTCTATAGTTGTGGGCAGATGTAATATAGATGTGATAGTGATGAAAACCCCAGCGGAACAAGCAAAGGGAATGCTGGGTTATACCGAGAGGACTTTCCCCTACGGCGGGATGCTGTTTGAAATGAACAGCAAAGGGCGTAAACTTTTTCATACTATGGGGATGCAGATGCCAATAAGGATTATGGGGGTTATGCAACAGAGTTCCGGTTCATACAGGGTTGTCACCGGGGCTATTAAGGCGCCTCCGGGGATACAGGCTATCCCTATTGACGCGCCGGATGTTCTTGAACTGCCGGAAACAAAGTATCAGCTATGGTATAAAAAATGCCTGATGGCTGGTGATGTCACCCTGCCGTGATGTTATGAGCATCTCTTTACATAGCGGAGTTATGGCTTCCGACGGTATAACGGTCTTTATGGCTGATGCGCAAAACGGCGCGGATTATAATAAACCCTACTCTGATAATCAACTTTCAAGGCAAAGCTGCGAACGGCTAAAAAAACAGATAAGCGTAGAAAACCTTATAACGCTTGATCAGCGTCACTCCGCAGATATAACTGAGGTAAACGCTATGAACTTTACCTCTGTGAACGGCAGCGCGGGAGACGGGCTTTTTTCTTCCGGAATTGAATTAGCGCTTGGCATAATGACCGCAGACTGTTTTCCGGTTATGCTTGCGGGTAAAAAATATATAGCGGCGCTTCACTGCGGTTGGCGCGGAACGGTTAAAGGGATTATAGACAATGCCGCGGCGATGTTTGCGGAACACGGGGATGCGCCGGAGTACGCTTATATCGGCGCCGGAATATCAAAAGACGCTTTCTGTGTCCGTGACGATTTTATAGCGGAGGTAAAAAGATACATAGATCCTGAAAAGTATCTGTCTGAGAAGAACAGAGGGCGCTTTTTTGATCTGGCGCGTCTGATAAAAGACCGGCTTAAATATCATAATGTGGGTATAGTTGAGAGTTTAGGCGTATGTTCTTACAGGGATAAGCGCTTTCATTCTTACCGCAGGGACGGTAAGGATGCGGGAAGGAGTCTTTCGGTCATATACCGCCGAGGGCATTAATTATGAGTGAATTTAACGGGAGGGAGCGGTTAAAAATTATCAGGGACGGGGTTGCGGAGGCGGCGCTGTCCGCAGGGCGAAGTGTTGACGATGTATCAATATTAGCTGTTTCCAAAACCCAAAGTGTTGAAGAGATGCGCAGATTTGCCGCTCTTGGCGTAACGGCTTTTGGTGAAAGCCGGATACAGGAAGCCCTGCCTAAAATAGAGGCGCTGCGCTTTCTGCCTGATATTTGTTTTCACTTTATAGGCAAATTACAGTCAAACAAGGCAAAATTCGCTGTCGGTAAATTTACGCTTATACATTCTGTTGATAAAATCACTCTCGCCCAGCAAATCCAGATTTATGCCAAAAATGCCGGATATAAACAGGATATACTGATTCAGATAAATTTAGCTGAAGAGACGCAGAAAGGCGGGGTTTTAAATTCAGAGCTGGAGCAGTTTTATGAGCGCGTGACCGCTTTGCCGGACATAAGGGTACGCGGTTTTATGATGATACCGCCGTGGCAAAAAGACCCTGAAAAAAACAGGCGGCTTTTTGCTTTAATGAAAAAAGTATTTGACAAATATACCGCGCGCGGCGAATTTATAAAAATTCTTTCAATGGGGATGAGTGACGATTATAAAGTTGCTGTGCAGGAAGGGGCGACAATGGTGCGAATCGGTACGGCGTTGTTCGGAACGCGTAATTAAAGGGATTTACTATGAGTACAATATCATTTTTATTTAAGGCGTATATTGCTGTGCTTTTTCTCCGCTGGATTATGACGCGGCAGGAACTAAATTTTAACTTTATCGGCAGAGGGGTGGCTAAAATAACTGACCCTATCCTTGATAAAAAAGGGAAGCTCAAATCAGAAACGGATCGTTTTATCCCTCTGGTCATTGCGTTGATTATTTTGCTGTACGGGGTAATTCTGCGCCTTTTTATAAAATATACTTGGGATGTTGCGATAACTGCCGCTTTTAAAGAAATGACGCTTTTTATTGCGCTTTTTTTTGTTGTTTGCGTCCTGCTTGGCAGTATGGCAACGCCATCTGCCGGCATACTGCCTCTTTTTTTCTACCGGTTGGGAAATATATGCGTAAATCCGGTCAGAAAGGTAATGCCGTTAAGAGGGAATATGATAATTATCCCAGCGCTGTTATTTATAGCTTTTTTATTCGTGGTTGCGAACACCGCTTTGACATATATCACTTTAATTTTAAATCCCTCACCGTTTAATATAATCCCCGTTAATATGCCTAAAATGGCAGCGGCAAGCGCTGTTGTATTCGCCATGGGGCTGACAACTATCATATTCGGACTGATTGTAGTTATTATAGTACGCGCTCTTATATCATGGGTGTCTCCTAGTCCGGGAAATATAATTGTACAACTGATATATTATATTACGGAACCGGCGCTTGCTCCAATGCGCAGAATAGTGCCTCCGCTCGGAATACTTGATCTTTCAGCGCTTGTGACAATTGTGCTGCTTTCCTTTATGAACAGGGGAATTATTGCCTTTCTGAACATGATAGCAAATAACGCAGGGTTATACATATACATGTTATGAAAAAACAGCGGATGCCTACAGTAAGCGCAATTATACCAGCGGCGGGCGTAGGGAAACGTTTTGACGCTGATATAAAAAAACAGTTTTTTCTGCTTGGGGATTACCCTGTATTGTATTATGCCATGAAGATGATGAACGATTCTTACCCTTTTGATGAATTTGTCGTTGGCGCCCATCCGGAAGATTTTAAATATATATCACGCATAGCGGATAAATTGGGGATAACCCGTTTTACCCTAACCCCCGGGGGGGATACGCGCGCGGCAACCGTCCTAAACGCTCTGCGGGAGTCTGTCTGTGATTTTGCTGCTGTACATGACGCCGCGCGCCCTTTTGTATCTTCTGATACGGTAAAAAATACCGTTAAAGCGGGGATTAAACACGGAGGCGCTATATGCGGCGTTTACGCGCGGGATACCGTAAAACGTATAAAAGACGGAATGATAGTTTGTACGGAAGACAGAGATACAGTATTTCTGGCGCATACGCCGCAGGTTTTCAGCCGTAACGCCTTGCTTGCCGCGCTTGAAAAAGCGGAAACAGAAAAAATGGGATTTACCGATGAATCCGCAGCGTTTGAAGCGGCGGGGCATAAAGTGGCTGTGTGTCTTTCGGGCGCGGACAATATAAAGATAACTGAACCGGCGGATATCCCTCTTGCGCAGGCGTTAGTGAAAAGATATTTTTCCGCCGGATGACAATAATAGGATTTTAATTTTATATTGATTATGAAAGAGGAAAAAAGCGTCCATCATTATGTACAGCACCGGAAAAGGCTTAAAGAGCGTTTCAGCAAAGCGCCGGAAGCGGCGTCTGACGCTGAACTGATTGAGCTTCTTCTGGGATATGTTATAAAAGGCAGGGATGTAAAACCTCAGTCAAAAGAGATATTAGCGGCAGCCGTAAATCTGGGCGGCATATTTGAAAGTGATATGAAATCTGTGCGCGGCGTGGGAAATGAGACAATCCTCTTTTTCAGCGTATTGCGGGAGTTTATATGCAGGACGGATTATCAAAAAATAGATAAAAAATCTGTTGACATGAACAGCTCTTCCGCCGTCAGCAAATTTCTGAGAAGCAGGATAGGCTATAACAACAAAGAAACGTTTATTATCCTTTTTCTTGATATTAAAAATAAACTTATAACCCACCGGATTGTCCGTGAAGGTTTTGTTGACAGTGTCGCCATAGCAGCGCGGGATATTATTGAGGGAGGCATACAGCATAACGCCAGCGGCGTAATATTTGCGCATAATCACCCTTCAGGCGATCCAACCCCTTCTGAATCAGATCTGCTTCTTACAAAACAGATATGCCACGCGCTGAGGTACACCGGCATAACCCTTTTGGATCATATAATTGTTACATCTAACGGAGATTACAGTATGTGCGCCAAAGGATATATAAAATCCTTTTATGATGAATGGGCGGTGAAGCTGTAGCGGTTTAAATTTGCGTCAATGTATCAAATTCTGATTATTTCTTTAAGCTTATACTTTTGACTGCCTTTTCTAATAAATAAAATGCCGTAAATAAAGACTCTGGGTGAATATCCCTGTACCGCAACAGATACGCCATATCATTACAGCAGTTCCACTCGTCATTGCGAGGAACGCAGTGACGAAGCAATGACGAGTGGAACTGCTATAATTATACTACACAGACAAGAGTTTTCTGGTTTTGCAGAAGTAATACATAGTTGATCGCGGTATGTTCAGTAGTTTTGCGATGGATGATACAGAGGTGTTTTTATCTATAAAGGATTTTATCTCTTCAAGGCGAATGTCCAGTTTACAGGATTGGCTTCCTTTTTTCCGTCCCAATTTTTGACCGTTGGCTTTTTTGGCGGCTAACGCTTCCTTTGTCCGTTGTGAAATTAAATCCCTCTCTATCTCTGAACCAAGACTAAAGGCAAACGTAAATACTTTGCTTGGTATATCGTCTTTTAAGACGGTGTTCCCTTTAATAACGTGAATTTGAATGTTTTTACGCAGTAAAATTGATATAAGTTCAAATATTTCAAGCATAGAGCGACCAAGACGCGATAATTCACTGACAATAAGGACATCGCCGTCAACCGCGTTATCAACTATTTCTGCAATAGCGCGTTCTTTCCAGTTTTTCCTGCCTGAAACGCTTTCCGATATAAAGTTTATGTCTGAAAGGTTATGTCTATCTGTGTATTCAAGCACAGAATAGCGTTGATTATTGAAATCCTGTTTGTCTGTAGAAACACGAATATATGCGTATATCATGATTTTTATCTCCTTGTTCAGTTCATTTATTTAAACATCACAGAACCAGTCCAAAATAAACGGTCGTTTTATTTGGATGAGCAAATGGCGGATTCGCCTGTAAAGTAAAACATTTTTAGGAGGGTGTTTATGAAAAGATTGTTATTGTTAATGTGTTTATCTATCTTCCTTTTTACCGGTTGTGGAGAGAGCAACGGCGGTGGCAGTAGCGGCGGCAGTGGCGGCGGTGAGCTGTTATTCGCAAATATTCCGGCGGGGACAAAAAGTATCTTTATGGCAAAAATTCAAACAGGCGCGGCGTCTATGGAAGTGGATAGTCGGACATTAACGGCAGGTGAGGACGACGAGACGCTGAAAGATGGGGCAATTTATGCGTTACTGCCAGACAATAGCGTGAAGGAGGTTACTTTTAATGAAAATAGCGCTAAGGCGAAATTTGAAGGTTTCAATAACGCCGGCAGAGGGTACGCGGTTGGACATTACGGTATAAAAACTTTATTGATAGACGGCAAATCGGGGAAAATATATGATTTAAAAGTCAAAAGCAACAATGGTTATTATCCTTATGATGCGCCTGATATAAACTCTGTGGAGGTTATGGGACATTACGCTTATTTTACGACTGTTCGAATAGCGTATAAAGTTGACCTGACTGATATGACGTATATTGCGTACAATAACCCTGATTATGATAGGTTTGATGATTATCTGTTTTTTAGTACAGGGGATATGTTAGGTATTGCGAATTATACGGGTAAAAAGATATTTCCCGCCTCTTCAGCGCATTTACCCTATGAACCGGAATTTGATATGGGAGTCTGGTCCTATATGGTTAAACCGGAGGCTCACACGCTGACTGATATTGTAAAATACTACGCCTATTCCTCTTGGGGAGATTATTATAATGATAATTATTATTATTGTTATAATCTCGGTTTTTTAAGTGGGAATTATAATTATACTGATGTTGGCGTTGCACATTACCGTCCTTCTGACGGCGACAGAATATATTATAAAATAATGCGTGATAGCAGGGGGGAAATTTATACTCTTGACTCTATGAAGATGTTTGATCAACCTGTAGATGCAGCTGACGCTGTAAACGGCTCTACTGTATGCAAGATAGACGCAGATGCGGAGCAAAACCAATCCTATTCCGACTGCTATAACTCTGAGTACTATTTAGCGTTAAACAGATGGTATCTGGACAATAAAGTTATTAAGAGGGAAACAGTGAGCAAAACCGCTATTAACCCTGACTTAGGCGTAAAAAGTTTAGCAGTGCATAGTTTTCTATGGGATGGTGTAGTTATGCGACCAACCCGCTATAATATACAGACTGCTTTTGACAACGATTCATTTTACAGAATAGACATGACCGCAGCATCTCCTGTGATTGACAAAACAGATTGGAAACTTGGAAACTCTCTTGATGATATGATGAACA
>JAIRQX010000060.1 GCA_031256375.1 Deferribacteraceae bacterium | reverse complement strand
GGAAAGTTATTCATTCACCTTTCAGTGGTCAGGGTAAGGTATGTTTTGACAGAAACAGCAACAAAAAGTGTGATGATAATGAACCAAGCGCAAACATAGCGTCTAATGGAACATTTACTATCACAGGTTCTTTAACGGATGTTAACAGTGTAGCTCTGGTAGCGGAACTTACGGCTACAGTTACCGCTTCATATTCAACGCTGGCTACCCCATCGTTAATATTTGAGACTCCGGCGGGGCAACGGGTAGTCTCATCAATCACTACTATTATTAAAGCTAAAATGGATCAGGATTTGCTCTCTTTGGGGGATGCCAGTGACGCGGTAAAAACCGATTTGGGGTTAGGCGCTGACGATGATCTTTTTGACAGCGCGCCGACAGTGGCTATAACGACACTTACAGGCAAAATTACCGAAGTAGTGTCGGCTATGTTTGACAAACTCTTCACAAGATTCGGCATTACCATCAGTGACAGAACGATAATGCTTGTAATGAATGAGATAATCCCGCAGCTTGCCGCTATTGCGGACGGCAGTAAAACCACTGAAGAGGTAGTGAGCGACACGGTAGGTTCTAGGAGCGAAGCGGATATAAACAGTCAAATGGACGCTCTTAAAAACGGTCAGCCAGAGATTATGACTGTTAAAGCAGTTTTAGACAAATACAACAATACCCTGAATTTATACAATTTTTCAATTAATGATAATATGTATGCTATGAATGGTTGGCGTATTAACTCCAGTTCATTCTCACTTGCTGAGTGGACGAGTTTAAATACTCTCAAAAGCGACAATACACTTCCCGCAACAATTACCGAGTCATCACCGGTAACTATAACCTCTGACGGAGGGATTTTGTTCAATTTTTATATCCCAATGAAATTAAGCAACTTCGTTATAACCCCTTTGAAGGGGAAAAGGCTTAAAGCTAATTCCGCATTTTATTGGCAGGAGATAGGACCATTCCCTGAAAACGCAGTTATGTACAGAGGTAATTACAATAAAATTAACATTACTTTAGACACTCTTGCTGAGCTTAGGAAAAAAAGACAGGGTAATTCTAATAATTATCCTTGCTGGAGTAATGAAGGTTTAAAAGCCGATGTGGTAACAAGCGTAAATAGGGAAGGTAACACAATAAATATAGGCAGTTATGGAGGGAGCGGGGGCGATAGAATAAACATGAATCCGTCCGATAGAACCTTTACATGGATTCCTATAAATAGGTATCTCTCTTGGGGGTCACCGTTTATTACGGAACCAATTCCTAACACAAGCGGTTCCTATACAATAACCGGAACAGGTAATGACGAAATATATACGTTTACTTCAACAAGAGGTGATATATATCTGTACTACTATGAAGAGAATACGCACTGTATCGCTTATTATCAAGTCATTGATGAGCTTTATCTCGTAGTATTCAATGATGTAGCGGCAAGGTATATACGCGATAACTGGAATGTAAATATCACTCCGTAAGATATTCATAAACAAAAGAATCTGGCAGTTATGCTCTGATTGTCAGATTCTTCATACTTAAAATAATTGATATTTTTGGGATTTGCGGCTAAAGTAAACTAAGTTTTATATTATGGTGCCAGATGAAATACCCTCAGATAATAAACGATCCCACTGACTGCGATGTCTATAAATGGTCAATGAGTAACTTTTTATATAAAAAAGGCTATCTCAGAGAGAGCGTAGGGTGGCGTTTTTTTAACAGAGGGGGGACAAAGTTCCCTTTGGGTTTCACGGATGCCCTTCAGGAACAAGTTAATTCATGGAGCGGTCTTGCTTTTACAGATGAAATGCTTACACATCTGGAAAAAACCATGTATTGGCTTGACTACTTTTATATATGGTCTTATCTGAAATCTTATCGTTTTGAACCTGAATGTATTAGGATTAAATCTATCCCTTATAAAGATTATGAAGATGTTGAGGTTACCTATGAAGGTGAGTGGGGGAAGGTAATCTTTTTTGAAATTTATCTGCTTTCAACGATGTCAGAACTATATAATTTAATGACAGATATGGGAAAAAGCATCATATCTGTTGACGGGCAGCAGGAACGGAATTCAAACAAAATAAAACTTATCGCATCCTGCGGCGCTAAAGTGGCAGAGTTTGGTACCAGACGCAGATATTCAAAATCAGTACATGAACAATTTTTAGTTCAGTTTAAAAATGAAGCGCCTGAAGTATTGCAGGGGACATCAAACGCAATGTTTTCCCGTAAATTCAACCTTACTCCTATCGGGACATTTGGTCACGAGTTGGTTATGTTCATCGGGGCAAAGTTTAACCCCGCAATGGCAAACCGTATAGTTATGAAAGAGTGGGTGGATGTTTATAACGGCGCGCTCGGGATATATCTGCCGGACACATATACCACAAAACTTTTCTTGACAGATTTTGACCTTTTTAACAGTAAATTATGGGATGGGGTTAGGGAAGATTCATCTCCAGATACTGATAACTTCGTTGATATGCTTATAGATCACTATAAAAAACACAGAATTGATCCGGCGACAAAAATAATAAACCATTCCAATGCTATAAACTCTATTGAAAGGCTTATCCATATGCAGCATTACAGAGAGGGTGAAATACGCCGTAATTTTGGGATAGGAACATGGCTCACCAACGATGTATATCCTGAAAAATCCTCACTGAAACCAGTGGACTGGGTTATCAAAATGACACATATAATTATAGATAATAAATTAAGGTATTGCGTGAAACTATCTGATACACCGCAAAAAATATTATCAATAAACCAATCGTCGGTTGAATGGTATATGCGGGAACTGGGTTTGTTTTAAATATCCCCGCTTACGCGGGGACAATTTTTAATCTGAAAATGGTTTTAAACAGAAAATGCTGTGTTTTTATACCTGATCTCACCGTTCATTACCATCTTTTTTAACTCCCTTTTTAATACTTTTCCGGTTTGAGTCATAGGAAGGGTGTCAATAAAAACGAAGGTTTTGGGTACTTTAAACGCTGCAAGGTTCTTTTTAGTGTAGTCTTTAAGTTTCTTTTCAGTTACTTCCGCTCCGGGCTCAGTAGTAACGTAGGCAATAATAGTTTCGCTTCCGTCTGTTTCAGGCACCCCTATCACGGCAGCGTGATTTACGCCCGGATAAAGGTAAAGCAACTCTTCAATCTCGCTTGGATAAACATTAATGCCTTTTGTTATAATCATATCTTTGATACGGTCAACTATGGCAAAATAACCCTCTTCGTCCATTACTGCAATATCTCCCGTATGCAGCCAACCGTTTCTGATCACATTAGCCGTTTCAACAGGTTGATTCCAATACCCTTGCATCACACTGTCGCCTTTTACGCATAATTCTCCCGGCTGTCCGAAAGGTAGCTCATTATCATCTTTATCTACTATTTTAATCTGAAGGTTTGGAAACGGCAATCCGACAGAACCGGGTTTTGGTCTCTTTACCGGATTAAAGGAAACAATAGGGGATGCCTCGCTGAGACCGTATCCTTCTACTATATATTGACCGTAGTTTTTATAAAACGCATTCATTGTATCACGCGGCAAACTGGCGCCTCCGCTTGCCGTTAACCGAAACGGAAAAAGCAAACGCTGAATAAACGACACCTTTTTCTTTGCCATCGCTGAATATATCTGCGGCACACCAACCATAACCGAAGGTCGTCTTAATAAAAGCGCCTTTTTGAATGAGGATTTGGTTGCGTCCATGACTGATTCAAATAACAGCACACTGCTGCTTGATACAAGCGGTCCTACAATACACCCCATAAAAGTGTACGAGTGAAACATTGGCAAAATACAAACAAAACGGTCTTTCCCCTGTTTTGCGCGCAAAACGGTACTAAAATCATATGCGTTATGCAAAAGGTTGTTGTGGGTCAGCATAACGCCTTTTGGTTTTCCGGTAGTGCCTGATGTATAAACAAGGGACGCTAAGTCCTGTCTGCCAGCATTTGATGTCACACTTACACCGCTGACATCCTGACTGTTTATGTTTATGGATTTGAATGATGTGTCCTCATATGTAAAAAGCAATTTTAATGAACCGACATGATTTCTGAGTCCGGCTACAGATTTTGCAAACTGTTCTGATGTAATCATGTATTCCGCTTCGCAGTCGTTCATATTCACCGCTATTTCCCGCTCTGTAAGAAAGATGTTCATCGGTACCATAACAGCTCCCAGCATAACAGCTCCGAAATACGCAAAAAGATACTCCGGAGAGTTTCCCATCAGGAGAGCTACACGGCGCCCCTTTTCTACACCGTTATTGACGAGGACTTTTGCGGTATGCACCATCTTTTCTTTCATCTCTTTATACGTGTAAGAGATATTTTTAAAAAATAGGTATTTCTTTTTAGGGAATAGTTGCGCGTTCTTGCTGAACAGTTCAAACAGATTCGCGTGTCCCGAATAACCGATTGAAAACGGTTTATGAGTAATAATAGCCAAAATATCCTCCGTTATTTATGCAAAATAATATTCCTAAACTATAAGCTACATGAAATCCGCTAATAGTAATACTTTGTATAAAAATATGCAAGGAATAAATTTCTAAAAAATACTTTCCATAATAACCATTGATAACTTTGAGATAAACTGCTACACTTTTTCCAAGTTATGGCGCAACTGAGAAGCGGAGTGATAACCGTTTGTTACAAAAAATAGTCATTATTGCTGTTACACTTTTTTTCATACTCCTTCTGATATTTGTAAGTATTGGGAATATCGGGAAGCAGGATGTTATTGATTACAGTGAAACTGTGTTGCCTGAAAATCATTTGCAGCTTGAGGATATTTTACTCGTAAGGGTATTGGATTTACAGGGAGGCTACCTTACAATGAGCGCAAAAGCGGCATATTTTGATCATAATGCGGATCTGCTTACGATGACTGATACAGAGTTTAGTATTAATACGGACAGTATCAAAATGACTTCACACGCTGAGCGGGGAGTGTATAAAATTAATGAAACATTGTTTGCTGAAGGCAATATATCCGGCACTTGGAACAATCTGGATTACAAAGTGGCTGAAAACGGCGCTCTGAAATATGACTTTATTGCAGAGCATGCGTATATAGGAGATAATGTGACACTTACTAATATAAACAGATCACAAATCAGTGCAAAAAATTTTTTTTATGACAGGAAAAAACAGGAAAACGTTTTTTCAGGCGGGGTGCGTGTAACTATTTTTGAGGGGGAGTTACGGTGACTCGTTTAACTGCCGTAAATATAATATGTTTTTTTATCTTTGTTTCAGTTGTTTGGGCTCAGCCTGCGAAAACAGGCTACATAAATATAAACGCCGATACCATGAAATATTTCGGCAGTATTTATAAATCGTCTTTTAGCGGGAACGTCTATGCGTCAAACGATAATTTTACCCTTACTTCGGATAATGTTGACGTTTACTTCAGTGAAAAGAATGAAGTCCTCCGCATTGTATGCAGAGGTCAGGTAGTTTTTAAATCCAGCGACATACTGGCTACATCAGATAACGCCGAGCTTAAGCAGCCTACCAAAATTATAACTCTTGAGGGAAACGCGGAAATATGGCAGAATGACAATTATCTGAAAGGGGCTAAAGTGGCGATCCAATACGAAAAAAAAGAAATACATGTGGAAAAAGGGCAGAACAGCCGTGTAACAGTTATATTCAAACCTGACGACAATATGAGTTTCCCATGAGTTTAACGGCGCGAAATCTAAAAAAACAGTTTAAAAAACGTGTAGTTGTGAATAATGTTTCGCTTAATCTTGATAAAGGGCAGATAGTAGGGTTATTAGGACCCAACGGGGCTGGGAAAAGCACTACATTCTATATGATTGTTGGGTTAATTAAGCCTGATTTCGGAAATGTGACCCTCAGAGACCGGGATGTGTCTAAACTCCCTATGCATCAGAGATGCCTTGCCGGAATTGGTTACCTTCCGCAGGAAGCGTCAGTTTTCCGTAAAATGACTGTGTATGACAATATAATAGCTGCGCTGGAGTTTAAGAATCTGAACTCTACTGAACGAAAAGATAGGGCTGAGAATCTTATAGATGAGTTCCGTCTGAGCCATCTGAAAAAAAGCTACGGTTATTCTCTATCAGGGGGTGAGCGCAGAAGGGTTGAGATAGCAAGGTGTCTTGCCGGTGAGCCGGATTATATAATGTTGGATGAACCGTTTGCGGGAATAGACCCTATATCAATCTTTGATATTCAGCAGATGGTTTTTTCATTAAAAGCTAGAGGGATAGGCGTCCTTATAACAGACCACAATGTACGCGATACGTTAAAAATTACCGACCGAACTTATATAATAAACGATGGCAATGTATTGATGGAAGGAACCCCTGAAGAGGTGGTTAACCACAAAGAGGTAATAGAAAAATATCTTGGTGAAGGGTTTAATATAACATGAATGATCCGAGGCTGAATCTTGGGCTTACTACTAAACTTTCCCCAAAGCTGCTCATTACGCCGCAGATGAAACAGTCGCTTTCTATTCTTCAAATGCCCATAACAGACCTTGTTCAGGAAATATCCGTGTATCTTGAAGAAAATCCGGTTCTTGAGACAATGGAGTATGATGAAGATTTTTCAAAACCTCTTGAGGAAGATTTTGCCGATGAAAAACTGCCTTCTGAAAGCTCGCTGCTGGAAGAGCTAAGTAAACCGGAATGGGACGACTATATAAATGAAGGGAACTCTAACGAATTGTCATTTACCCCTTCATCAGATAATGAACAGATGGATTATGAGCAGTACATTTCCTCTGATATGACACTGATTGATCATCTTCTTTTTCAATTAAAAACTACTGATATGAATGATAACCAGCTTGAAATAGGTGAAACCATTATCGGAAATCTGAGCGAAGACGGATATTTCCGTCTGAAAATATCTGATATTGCTGATATTTGTTCGGAAAGTGCAGAAAATGTGCTGGAAGTGCTTAATATTATTAAAGGTTTTGACCCTGCAGGGATTGCCAGCGAATCTTTTGCAGAGTGTGTTTTAACTCAGTTGCCGCAAGTGGGGGCAACTGAAGGGGAATGCGAACAGATTAGGGAACTGTTTGATATTTATTCACCGGAACTATCATCATTCAGATACGATGAGATAGTCAAAAAAACAGGCTTGGACAGAAAAAATCTGAACGAGCTTCTGGACTTTATCCGGCGTACCGATCCGCATCCCGGTTTAAGTTTTTCTGTCAGAGGGAATAATTTTATTGTGCCGGATGTTTTTATAGTCAGAGATGGGGATACTTTTGATGTAATGCTGAATGAATCAGGGCTTCCCTCTATACGAATAAATAATTACTATATTAAAATACTTAAAGATGCGTCTATTGACGGAAATACCCGCGAATATATTGAAGAAAAAGTAAAAAACGCTTTATGGATATTAAAAAGCCTCCAAAAAAGGCAGAGAGCGATCTATAAAGTGGCGAAAGCCATAGTGGATATACAGAAAGATTATCTCACAAAAGGGGAGGCATACCTTAAACCGTTGCGTTTAAAAGATATTGCAGAAATAACCGGACTTCACGAATCCACAATAAGCCGTGTAACCGCCGGCAAATATGCTCTTTCTGATCACGGGTTGCTTGAAATAAAATCGTTCTTTTCAAAAGGGATGGATTCTCAGGATGGGGGAGATATGTCAACGCGTAAGATTAAAACTCTTATACGCAGTTTTGTTGACGAAGAATTGCCGGATACCCCGTATTCTGATGAAAAAATAGTAAAACTGCTTTCTGGTCAGGGAGTGGATGTTGCACGCCGGACCGTAGCCAAATACAGGGAAGAGTTAAATATCCCTACAATGTCACAAAGAAAACGTATGAGGAGATAAGATTATGAAGATTAACATTGTATCAAAACATCTGCCAGTGACAGATGCTATGCGTGCGTATGCTGAAAAGAAGATGCCGCGTATTACGAAATACTTTGATGTGCCTGTTGATGTAACGATTACTTTTTCTGTACAGAAAAATATTCAGATCGCAGAAGTGTTATTGCATGTCAAAGGATTATATCTTAAAGGTATTGAGAAATCCGAAGATATTTACGCTTCGCTCGACTTGTCTATAGACAAGATAGAGAGGCAGATAGTACGTTATAAAGACCGTATTCATAACAGGAAACATGATATCAGCAACAGTTCTCTAAGGATGAATGTGTATAATGCCTCTTCTGTGGAGACCGATACGCCGGAGATAGTAATATCTAAAGAGATTTCCGCAAAACCTATGGCTGTGGAGGAAGCTGTCATGCAAATGAATTTGTTGGATAAACCGTTTTTTGTTTTTAGAAGCGCTGTTTCTGAGGAGATTAATGTTGTCTATAAAAGGGATGATGGAAATATAGGTTTGATAGAGCCGTAAAAGGTTTGTACCTTTCGTGCATCCTGTACGGAGATATTTGAGGTACATATGAATAAAGTTTCCGCTGCTACCCTGATAAAAAATGTGTCCCGTCTTAATTTATCAATTATTTATGGACATGAATTATTGGATGGATGCGCTATAACCTCTTCCCGGGTACAACGCCCGGGTCTTGCGCTTGCGGGGTATTTTGATCATATAAGACCTAACAGGGTTCAACTATTTGGAGAAACTGAGTTATTTTTTCTGCGCACCCTGCCTGAAAGTAAACAGGAAGAGGTCATTGATACTCTGGTTAAACTCAGCAAAAGTCTTTTGATAGTCTCAAAAAAACTGCCTGTCCCCGAGCTGATTTTGAAAATTGCTCAAAATAGGGAAGCGCCGGTAATAAGTTCCGAACAAAGCACCGTTCAAACCAATAACGAAATATCATACTGCCTGGATTATGCTCTAGCGCCGGAAACAGTGATGCATGGCGTATTCATGGATGTATGCGGTCTTGGAGCTATGATAATCGGAAAAAGCGGTATAGGTAAAAGTGAATGCGCTTTGGAACTCGTAAAAAAAGGGCATAGGTTGGTTGCTGACGATATTACACATATAAAACGCCGCCGGCATTACGTTGTGGGAACAAGTAATGATCTTTTGCGCAGCCATATAGAGGTTAGAGGGGTGGGGATACTTAATCTGTCGGAAATATTCGGAATAACCGCTATAAGGAATAGAAAAAAGATTGATCTTGTTATAGAATTTATTAATTTTAATGAATGGAACAAGCATACTGAAGCAAACCGTTCCGGACTTTTGGATAATACGGTTAGTATACTTGACGTGAATATACCGCTTATATTATGCCCTGTTTATCCCGGCAGAAATATGTCTGAGATTGTGGAACTTGTTGCAAAAAACCATATTCTTAAATTGATGAAGCATGATTCTTCCAAAATGTTTTCTGAAAAAATACAAAAGCAAATTGAGCTTAAACGAAACGGATGAGGATGTGCAAATGTTTAATATATCGCTGGTAATAATCACCGGTATGTCAGGGGCGGGAAAATCGGTAACTGCAAAGGCAGCGGAAGATATGGGTTATTACACAATAGATAATATGCCTCTCATGTTCATTGAAAGGTTTATGGATATTTTTATTGATGTGGGCGCTATGAAATCCAAAATTGCTCTTGTAATAGATTCCCGTTCCGGTGACGGGGAAACGGTTCATGAAGTGATTAGTATGCTCCGGCAAAAATATAGCGCAAAGGTGATTTTTCTGAGCGCAGCAACGAATACGCTGGTTAACCGATATAAAGAAAACAGACGCAAGCATCCTCTGGGTGACAATATTCTTGAAGCCATTAATAAAGAGGGGGAAATCCTGCTGGATATAAAATCTGTGTCAGATTTGATAGTTGATACATCAGATATGAATGTTCACGAACTTAATTCACTGCTCAACAGTTTTTTTCAGGAAGAGGACGGAAACAATATTTTAGTTAGTATCAAATCTTTCGGTTTTAAATATGGAGTACCGGTTGACAGCGATCTTCTGTTTGACGTTCGTTTTTTGCGCAACCCGCATTTTGTGGATGAGTTAAGGGGTAAAACAGGGCAGGACAAGGAAATTACTGATTACGTTATGGAAGACAGTGTATCTGAGAAGTTTTTTGAAAAGCTATGCGATATGCTGGTTTTTCTTATACCAAAATATCAGGATGAAGGTAAACGTTTTTTGAATATTTCTATAGGCTGCACCGGAGGTCGCCACAGATCTGTTGTTATAAGCGAATTGTTGACAACAGCTTTGTCTGCCAACGAAAAATTAAAAAAGATGCGTATTCAGGTACGTCACAGAGATGTAATAAAATAAATAAGGGGAGGGCGCTTATGATTGAAATCGTAATCATAACGCATGGGTTGTTCGGTGAGGAACTTTTTCTTGCCGCTGAAATAATATTGGGCAAACAGGGGGATGTACACAATATTGCGGTACAGCCCGGGAGTTCAATTACTGAAATTGTGGATATTCTTGACTCTGTTATTGTAAAAAAAAGAGACAAGGGGATACTTATATTAACCGATATGTTTGGCGGCAGCCCGTCTAATATCGCTTTTTCGTATGCCGGTAAGCCAAATATTGATATTGTGTCCGGTGTGAACCTGCCTATGCTACTGAAAGCTTTTTCAGGCAGGATGGCTGAAAAAACTTTGCATGAATTGGCTTCCGAATGTGGTGAAGCAGCTAAAAACAGTATTAAAGTGGCAGGTGAGCTGATGGCAAAAAAGGTATTGCATAATGAATGACTTGATGCCATATAAAAAATTTTTACAATCTTTCGTAAATAATTCAAATTGGTTTGTTTTTATTTTTTGCTCTGTTTTAGGTGGGTTATTCTTCATAAAAGTTTATGGAATATATGTTCTTGATTTTACATACACTGATTGGCTTATGAATAGCGGGGATTTGACACAGCATTATTTGGGATGGGAATTATTAAGGCATTCTTCGTGGTCTTTTCCGTTAGGTCTGATGGAAGGTGTTGTGCATCCGTTCAAAGAATCAGTAGTATATACAGATTCCATCCCTCTTTTTGCGTTTTTTTTCAAAATTTTATCTCCCATATTGCCTAATAATTTTCAATATTTCGGGTTGTTCGGAATTTTGGTTTATACACTTCAGGGCGGTATTTCAGGACTGATAATAAAGAAAATAACAAACAGCGTCACCATTAGCATAATAGGTTCGCTGTTTTTTATTTTATCAACGGTTATGGCAGAACGTTTATTTGCTCATACCGCACTTGCAGCTCATTTCATAATATTAATATGTATTTACATATGTATTGTAAAGAGGAAAAAACAAAATGGATGGGGGAATATATTAAAAAACACCTTAATATGGAGTAGTATATTGACTTTAGCTACTTTAATACACTTTTATTTGACGTTTATGGTTTTATTCTTTATGGTTTTTTATACAATAAATGACTTTTATGAACAAAAAAAACCGGTAAATATTCTGATAAAGATAGCCGTTCCTATTTTGACATTATGGTTAGTCATGTTCTCTATAGGAATGTTTCACTCAGGTTCTTCCAAAAAGACCAGCAACGCAGGGTATGCCAGCGCTAATCTAAACACATTCATTAACCCTGCTGTAAACGCATTTATCAATAATGAGGATTTGGGTTCTCCTTTCCTGCCCACCATTCCTTACGCCATCAAGTGGCAATACGAAGGCAACGCATATTTAGGTTTTGGGATGATCTTGTGCGTTATCTTTGTTTTCATAACAATATTTTTTAAACGTAAAAAATTTAAAGCAATGTTTTATGATAAAAGGTTTTTATGGGAAACCAAGATTACTTCATTATTAATACTATCATTATCAATATTTGCAATTAGCCCCAGAGTGACTTTAAATGGTAAAGTATTATTTGAATATTCTATTCCGGGTTTTATGTATGTATGGGGAATATTCCGATCTACAGGTAGAATGATATGGCCGGTGTTTTATATCATCATGTTTTATGCAATATGGGTTATTGCAAAAGAGTATAAACAAAAAACAGCCATATTTGCGTTGCTGTTCTTTTTACTTATTCAACTATATGATCTGCATAATTTTTTTGTAACTAAAGGTAACATATTCTCAAACCATGTTGAATGGGAAACCAATTTAAAGTCAGAATTCTGGAATAAGTTGGCTAAAACCCAAAAACATATCGTATTTTTAGGTGAATTACCTGAACATAATAATTTATATGCACTAACAAAATATGCCATAGATAATCGTATGACAGTTAACGATTTCTATTTAGCCCGAAAAAATACCGAGTTAATATCATCATACGAACGTGATGAAATGAAAAGGATATATAATGGTCAAGCAGATAAAGATACTATTTATATCTTTTCGGAAGATACCTTCAATGCAGTCCCTTTCCTAAAACGTTTATATGTTTATAAAATTGATGATATAATAGTCGGGTTTAAAAATAAGCAATAGGGCATTTTATAGCGGAAAGAATCAGTATAATTCTGTTAAACTCATGTCTGATATACTGAATTTTGGCGTATACCATTTGATTGACAACTAAAAAAAAAGAGAGTAAAAAAAGAGCAGGGTAGGTTATGGGTATTGCTAATCTGATAAAGAGTAGGCTTGGTGGGGAATTTTATAGAAAGTTGAAAAATCTGGGAAAAGCGCAAAAAATTATTGCGTCAACTCCGCCCCCTTTTTCAGATAAAGACAAGTGGGGATATTATTTTATTAAGGGGTATGTTGATGTATCTGTCAGGTTTATGCGATTGGCTTATATATTTGGTGGGAATCGTGTTAGACAATCAAAAATGTGTTATCTGCCTGAAGATTATGTAATAAATGAGTTGAAAAAAAAGTTTCCTTCACCTTCAGGGACGCTTTATTTGGGTGATTTTAAGATTCCTGATCCGTCAGAAGACGCTATAGCTAAGCACTTATTTGAAATGGAGTTTAATGATCTTTTTGTTTCGTATTTCATTGACAATTCATCTGTTTTAAGTCTTATCACTTGGGAGGGTCCTTATGAATCTGGCTCTGTAGAGCTTAAAGAAGGCGATGTTGTGATTGATTGCGGTGCAAATATGGGTTATTTTTCCGCTGTGGCGTCAGCCAAAAAATGCAGTGTTTATGCGTTTGAACCTATCTCTGTTGTTGTGGAGAAGTATTTGTCTAAAACGATTGCTCTTAACAGTAATATTACGATATGTAATTACGCGCTTTCTGATTTTGAAGGTACACTGGAATTTGCACCTGGAAATGACTTACTAAATATGGGCGCTTATTCAGCCTATAGTGATGATATGAAAAATAAAAATGACGTGATTACCCTTCCATGTACTACAATTGACACATTTGTTGATAATTTTAAACTTGAAAAATTGGATTTTATCAAGGCTGATATTGAGGGGGCAGAGCGTTATATGCTACGTGGCGCTGTAAATACAATGAAACGCTTTGCTCCTAAACTTTCTATTTGTACCTACCATTTGCCGGATGATCCTGAAGTTATCCGTTCTATAATAACTCAGGCTAATCCGGCTTATGTTATTGAAGAAAAATATCAAAAATTATATGCATATGTACAAAAATAGCTTTAATGTTCTCTTGGAGTGACAAGTGTTAGTCAAGTTTTAGTTAAATACAGATATATTGGAAAGTGTTTAATATTGCAGTATTGGGTTATGGCTATTGGGGACCGAATTTAGTCAGAAATTTTTTATCGGTAGGCGCAAATGGTATGTATTTTATAATGCCGCGGATCTCCCTTTAGATCCGGTATCTACTTCTGAAATTATCAAACTGATAAGCGATAAGACAGATTTATTAATTTTGCAGCGGAAAAAATATATCGGCACAAATATATGGCGCAGATTTACATCCTTTATAAACCGCTCTATGGTACTGATGCTGTTTCCTAAAGAAAAATGGGGAATAAGGGATACCAACTACACGCAAGTGTTCAGAAAAGATATAATAAAACAAATACTCCCCATGGCAAGAAGTCTGGAGTACTATAATTTTTGTTGACTCTTTAAATAGGTGTAATAAAAAAAAGAACACGAAGGAGTCAAAGAAATGGGAACGAGAAGAAATTACGACAAGAGTTTCAAAGCAGAGGCTGT
>JAIRQX010000021.1 GCA_031256375.1 Deferribacteraceae bacterium | reverse complement strand
ACCGGCTACGGCAAGAGTGTTATCTTGCCTTGCCTTCCAAAATGCCAAGCATTTTGTCACGGCATTCATGCCGTGTATTCCAATTCTAAATTAACGCACGTTTAATTTAGAATTGGAATTATTCTCAATCATTACAGCATTTATAATATGCTTGGGGCATTTAAAAATTGAAATGCTCTGACTACAACCGCGCTCCCTCTTTGAGCGCTTTGATATTCATATCAGCGGATTTGGAGGAAAACATTTCGGTAACTGTTTTTATCAGCGCATCATCAGTCACAAGCGGGTAAATTTTATTCAGAACTCCCAGCGTTACAATATTTGCAGTTAGAATAGAACCTACAATATCGGACGCTGTATGTATAATCGGAAGAGTATATACGCGGAACTCCCCCTGAGGAGGTTTTTTCACCAGCATTGAGTCAACTATTATCACCGCGTTGCTTTTAACGTCTTTTATATATTTGTTGAGCGATTCCTGAGTAAGCGCTACAAGAACGTCAGGAGTCCGCACCTTTGGGTAATTTATCTCCGCATCGCTTATGATTACCTCTGCCTTACTTGCGCCGCCCCTTGCTTCCGGTCCGTAAGATTGCGTCTGAACGGCATTTTTACCGTCAAACAGCGCCGCAGCGCGCGCCAAAATTATTCCCGCTGTGATAAGTCCCTGTCCGCCTGAACCTGATAACCTTATTTCATGCTTCATTATTTATATTCACCGCTTTGTCATAGCTTTCAACATATTCAGGGCGCGTTTCGTTGTGCAGCAGACCGGTTATGAACTTTCCGTCCCGCTCTTCCGGTGTCATCGCCTCATATCTATTTAAGCTAACTGCGTTTATTTTTTGCCATTCAAGCGCATCCCAAGCCTCCGGCTGCGCGTTCCGTCTGCCGTACCCTGTGGGACACCCTGATATTATCTCCAGCACGGAAAAACCTTTGTGAGAAAAAGATTGTTTCATCATATCCTCCATCTGCGCCACATGAAAAGATGTAGTGCGCGCCACAAAAGTCGCTCCTGCGCCTATAGCCAGTTTGGACAAGTCAAACGCGGACTCTGTCATTCCGTAAGGAGCAGTGGTAGCGCGTTTTCCTAAAGGAGTAGTAGGGGAAAACTGCCCGCCGGTCATCCCGTATATGTTATTGTTTAAAATCAGCAAAGAGATATCAATATTGCGACGGCAGGCATGGATCAGATGGTTGCCGCCTATAGCGGACATATCTCCGTCCCCTCCGAGCGTAATTACTTTCAAATGTGGTTTTGCAAGTTTTATCCCTGTTGCGAACGCCAGAGAGCGCCCGTGAGTGGTGTGAATAGTGTTAAAATCCAAATAACCCGGCATCCTTGATGCGCAACCTATGCCGGAGGCTATTACTGTATCATTTTGGCTCCAGCCGATAGCGTCAATCGCGCGTATCAACGCTTTCATTATTATTCCGTAGCCGCAGCCCGGACACCAGATATGGGGAAGTTTGCCGCTGCGCAGATACTTTTTATAATTATAAGACATTTTCAGCCTCACTGATTATCTGGGATGGGGTTATAGGTTCGCTGTCCGTGCGGAGTAACCCTTTGACATTAAATTTCCCCGCTGAAGCGCGGATAACTTCGCCGGTCAACTGTCCCATATTCATCTCCGCTACTAAAATCCCTTTAATTTTACCGGAATATTTTGCTACATGTTTATCAGGGAATGGCCATATAGTGAGCGGTTTCATCAGCCCCAGACGAAAACCGCTCTCCCTTGCCGTATCTACGGCATCTTTCGCTGATCTGGCAACAGAACCTATGGCAAATAATATAACATCGGCGTCATCGCATCTATACTCTTCAACCTTAACTATATCATCATAGTTTGCGTCAATTTTACGCTGCATCCGTTTTCCCTCCCTATCCGCAACTGCGCCGGAATTTGTGGGAAAACCGGTTTCTTCATGAGTCAGCCCTGTTATATGAAACCTATACCCTTCACCGAAGTTTGCCATTGGGGGGATATCCCCTGATGATGAGTTGTACGGTTTATAATTTTCAGCCGCCGCCGTAGGTTTTACTCTGTCAAACACCGGCAGTTCACCCTTTTCAGGAATATTTACAGCTTCACGCATATGACCGATAATCTCATCGCTGATGATTATTACCGGAATACGGTATTTTTCGGAAAGATTAAACGCGCGGACAGTTTCATCAAACTGTTCCCGCACGGTAGAGGGGGTAACGGCTATACACGGGTGGTCACCGTGAGCGCCCCAGCGCGCCTGCATAATATCGGACTGGCTTGGTCCAGTTGGCAGCCCTGTTGACGGTCCGCCCCTCTGGACATTAACAATTACACAAGGTGTTTCCGTCATGCACGCATAACCCAAATTTTCCAGCTTCAGCGACATCCCCGGACCGCTCGTAGCGGTAAATGACTTAACCCCTGTTATGGAAGCGCCGACAATAGCTGCCATAGCGGCTATTTCATCCTCCATCTGTATAAATCTGCCGCCGTGTTTGGGCAGTTCCGCAGCCATTTTTTCAGCGATTTCTGTGGACGGGGTTATGGGATATCCGGCAAAAAATCTGCATCCGGCGTACAAAGCGCCGTAAGCTATCGCGTCATTACCCTGCATGAACTCCCTTTTACTCATTCAGCTTTCTCCGTTTCTGTTGTTTTAGCCTCAACAGCGAAATCAGGGCAACGCAATTCACACATCATGCAACCGTTGCACTTTTCAGGATATTCCACGGCAGCTTTAAATTCCCGCATTGCCAGCGTTTTGGTAGGGCAGAAGTGAACACATATTCCGCAACCTTTACACCATTCACTGTTTATTGTTACAGTTCCCGATCTTTTTTTAGTCATTGATTTCCGGTCCAAAGTTCAATTTATTTTTAATGGTACAACAATAATAAAAATAAATCAACATTATTGGAAAAAATGTTCACGGAACGGTTATATTGGCAATAAAGATAAGGGCGGGGTTTGCCCGCCTTATCTCCTACTGATCTTTCAGCGCTTTTATTGCATTATGGATAAGATCTACAGGAAATGGGACAACAGTCATGGCGTTATTTTTGGAAGATATATCCGCTAAAGTCTGCAAATAACGCAGTTGCAGCGTTATCGGATTATTCTGCATTATAGCGCTGGCTTCCGACAATTTTGCGGCAGCTTCAAACTCACCGTCAGCGTTAATGACTTTCGCTCTGCGGTCCCGTTCCGCCTCCGCCTGCCGCGCCATAGCGCGCTGCATTTCGGTCGGCAGGTCTATGTGTTTAAGTTCCACAGAGCTTACCTTTACCCCCCACGGATCCGTCTGTTTATCAATTACATTTTGCAGCTCCATATTAATTTTATCCCTGTTGGCAAGCAGATCGTCAAGCTGAAACTGACCTATAATACTTCTGAGCGTTGTCTGTGAGAGCTGGCTTGTAGCGTAATATGCGTCCTCCACACTTAAGATGGCTTTTTCCGGAGCTACCACCCTGAAATATACTACGGCGTTTACTTTTACCGATACATTATCCCTTGTTATAATATCCTGAGGGGGAACATCCATAACCTGTGTACGCAGATTAACCCTGACCATACGTTCAATGTACGGAAGCAACAGAATAAGCCCGGGTCCGCGCACGGACGTATAGCGCCCGAGGCGGAAAATAACAGCCCGCTCATATTCCTGTAAAATTTTAACGCACATAAAAAGCAATGAAGCGGCGATAATTATCAAAAATACAGCCGGAAAATAAAGACCAAAACCCATATATTGACCTCCAATATTTATTGCGGTATAGTAACATCTGGTTAAGCAAATCGCAAGCCGGAAACTGAGGAACAGGACAATATGCTGAAAAGTATGACAGGGTACGGTCGCGCTGTTATCTCAAACGCAACCTGCGATCTGAGAGCAGAGCTGAAATGCGTAAACAGCAAATATTGCGACATAAATGTACGTCTGCCAAAAATTTTATCACTCTCTGAAATCCCTCTGAGGGCGTTTATTCAGGAAAAACTGATAAGAGGAAAGGTAGATGTGAATGTAGAGGCTAAGTTTCATAAACCGGTACAGGCGCCTGCGCTTAACCGCCAAACGTTTATATCCGCCCTTAACGTGCTGGAGCAGATGAAAACTATGGGCGGATTGAATGATGATATAACGCTTGATCATCTGCTCCGGTTTAATGATCTTATTGAGTATGACGCTAACTCTGAGTTGGATGAACTTGAGGCGGCGCTTAAGTCAGCGCTTGCCGGCTGCATAAAAGAAGCTGACGCCATGCGCGCGGAAGAGGGAAACAATCTGAAAAGCAAAATTATCCAAATGCTTGATAAAATGGATACGCTGTCTGCACAAGTTGATAATTTTAAGAACGATTTTCTTTTATACTGGGCAGACAGATTAAAAACGCGGATGAACGAATTTTTACACGAAAACGTACATAGTCAGGACAGAATTATTCAGGAAGCCGCCATATATACGGAAAAAGCTAATATCAAAGAGGAGCTTGCCCGTTTGTATTCTCATCAGCAACAGTTTCGCAAAATTATGGATACGGAGTTCCCGTGCGGGAAAAAACTTGATTTTCTTTGTCAGGAGATGTACCGGGAGTGGAATACCGTTGCAGCCAAGAGTCCGAAAATTGAAATAATCAATATTGTGGTGGAAGCAAAAACGATGGTTGACAGTATAAGGGAACAGATACAAAATGTCATCTAGGGAAGGAAAACTTTTTGTTATCAGCGCTCCCAGCGGAGCCGGCAAAACAACGCTTTGTAATATGTTGCGGGATGAGTTTCCCGGGATAGCTTACTCTGTGTCGTACACAACCCGTCCGCCACGCCCTGATGAAACGCATGGAACGCAATACTATTTTGTGCCGAAAGAGACGTTTGAAGAAAAGATAGCTTCGGGCGATTTTCTGGAATATGCGGTAGTGCACGAAAACTATTACGGCACATCCGGAAACGAGGTAAAAAAAAATCTTGCCGGCGGTAAAAATATCCTTTTAGATATAGATCCGCAGGGAGCTATGCAACTGAAGGGAAAATTTGACCGCGGCGTGTATATATTTATAATGCCGCCGTCTATTGATACTCTCAGGCGGCGGCTGACATTGCGTAACAATACGCGTGAATCTATAGAGATAAGGCTGGCAAACGCAGCGGGTGAGATTGCTTATAAAAACAGATATGATTATATTATTGTAAATGATGCGCTTGAGCATGCCTACGCAGAGCTATCCGATATATATAGGCGAGAGGAAAATAAATAAGGAGTGTGAATAATTTATGCCGTTACTGGATATTGACAGTGTAATCAGTTCAAAAGAGGTCGGAAGCAGATTCCGGCTGGTAAATTTGGCGAGCAGGAGGGCAAGGGAGCTGAATTCTCCGGTTGAAACCACCTTATCGCAGCAGTCTGTTGAGTTCTGCAAGGTAACTACCAACGCGCTTAATGAAATTATCTGTAATAAAATAACGTTTGAGGATGATTTGCAAGAGGGCGTATGATATGCCGAATATCCTTATAGGGGTTTCCGGCGGGATAGCCGCGTATAAATCGGCTTACATAGTACGTTTACTTCAAAAAGCCGGTCATCATGTGCGTGTTATTATGACATCCTCGGCGGCGCAGTTTGTAACTCCGCTGACATTCAAAACGCTTTCAGGATTTCCTGTGTATGGACACAGCGACGTTTTGCACAGTGAAGATGGAAACCATATTAATCTTTCCAAATGGGCGGATATTATTGTTGTTGCGCCGGCAACAGCCAATACTGTGGCTAAAATGGCTCACGGACTGGCGGATAACCTTCTGACCGCCGTACTGCTTGCTGCAAAATGCCCTGTAATAATCTTTCCGTCTATGAATGAAAATATGTATAAAAACCCCGCCACACAAGCTAACCTGACTATTTTAAGAAACTATGGGGTTAAAGTTGTGACGCCTGTGTCCGGTGAGCTTGTCTGCGGGGATATTGGCATGGGACGTATGCCTGAACCTGATATTGCCGTAGGACACATTCAGGACAGCCTGAAACAATATGAGACCGCCGGGGGAATACGGGTACTTGTTACCGCGGGTCCTACTGTGGAAGACATTGACCCCGTGCGCTATATATCAAACAGATCCAGCGGAAAGATGGGGTATGCCATTGCGGAGGCCGCCGCATTTATGGGCGCGGAGGTAACGTTGATTTCCGGTCCCACGCATTTGCAGACTCCCGTAAAAAATACGGTAAAAGTAAGATCTGCCGCTGAGATGCTGACAGCCGTCTATTCACGTGTTATCGGCTGCGATATATTTATCATGGCGGCGGCGGTTTCGGATTTTGCTCCGCTGACTCCGGTCGCGCATAAGATCAAAAAGGATGAAAACGAGAGGATAGTTTTTGAATTGGGTAAAACGGACGATATATTAAAGTCTGTTTCCGCCCTTAAAAGACCCCATCAGATATTTGTCGGTTTTGCGGCGGAATCAGACAATATCAACGCGAACGCGATAAAAAAGATGTCTGAAAAACGCCTTGATTTTGTCGCGGGTAATGATATAAGCCGTGAAGATATAGGCTTTGACGTTGACGATAACGAAGTAACTCTGTTTTTCGCTAACGGCGCACAGGAGTATATAAGCAAACGTTCAAAACAGGCTGTCGCCGAGGTTATTTTTGACAGGGCGACGGCATTGTTCCTTGCGCGGGATAGTTATGAAAATAAATGACATACGCGCGGAACTTGTTGATATATACGGTATTTCTGATGTTCTGAAAACGCAGGAAACCCAGACTGTATCTGTAAAAACTGCGGTTGATGAAAACATTGCCGGCTGGGAAAAACTATGGGCGGATATGAAAGACTGCAGACGGTGCAGGTTATGTGAAACCCGTTCCAATATTGTATTTGGTGAGGGTAATATTAACACCGGTCTTATGTTTATAGGGGAGGCTCCCGGAGGGGATGAGGATAAAACCGGCAGACCGTTTGTAGGAAGAGCGGGGCAGCTTCTGACTAAAATGATTGAAGCGATGAAGTATAAACGGGAGGATGTGTATATTGCAAACGTTGTAAAATGCCGCCCTCCGGAAAACAGGAATCCGTTTAAAGACGAAGTTGATGCGTGTATAGGTTTTTTAAAAATTCAGATTGACATAATAAAACCAAAAGTGATAGTATGCTTGGGTAATGTTTCGGCAGTGCATTTATTGACAGCGGTGCATTTATTGAACCCAGGGTCTAAGATATCTGATATAAGAGGTAGATTTCACGATTACCAAGGCATAAAGGTTATGCCTACGTTTCACCCTGCGTACCTGCTGCGTAATGAGACAAAGAAGAAGATTGTCTGGGGCGATCTCCTGTTGGTGATGGCTGAGCTGGACAAAAATAAATAAAATTTAGGAGTTGTGTTTATGTTCAAGTATTTAGTTTTGTTGTTTTCGGTACTTTGTATTGTGGCGTGCGGATCATTGGATCCACTCTCAATGGGGGTTGAAAGTGCAGATCAGGAGCAAGTTGAATATCCCCCTGAGTGTGAAAAGCATTATGACCAAAAAGCCAAGCTTATTGTCGCTGTTACGGAATACATCAACAGATCTACAATAGGCGATGCGCAGATGTCATCTCTCAAAGCCGGTATTGACGCCAAAGGGCGCGCTACCATTGAGGCGTCATATAAGACCCTTACTGCGCAGTTGGGTGAGTTTGCTCAGGGCGCTATGGAGTCAGGGCTTGTTGCAATGGGCGGAGCGGATGTAGTCGCAAGAGCTCAGATGGCGCAAATTCTTAAAGAGCAGAAATTTCAGATGACACTTGCGGATCCGAACACTGCGGTTGAATTCGGTTCGCTGCTCGGCGCACAGTATATTATCAACGGTACAGTGGATAATATCAATATATTCTGGACAGAGCCTGTAGATACAAAGGAAGCAAGTAAGCAGGTCGGCGGTTTACTGGGCGCGGCTATTGCCATTGGCGGAGCTGTTTATAATGTAGCTCTTTCTGGCTGGAACGTGGAGGCTACTATAACGACCAACGTTATTGATATTGAAACAGGTAAGATAGTTGCCACCAAACAGGCGAAAGGGACCAAAAACCTTGGCGAAACGCTTGCTTTTCCGACTGCGGAACAGAGTATAGTCGGTTCAAAAGATGCGCTGGCGGATGCCGTAAAGGGGTCTATGAAAGAACTTTCCAAAAATTTTGTAATCAACGGCTATATTAACCAACTGCGCGGCAGTAAAAAGGTTGCACTTGTAAGCATGGGCAAAGAAGCTGGTCTTAAGGAAAGAGACAGACTTCAGATTTATGAAACAAACGTTATAACAGATTTTAAAACCGGCGCAAAAAAGTGTGGCGTAGCTCCATTACCGGTTTATCTGACTGTCGCTGCTAAGCATGTGCAGGATGATGAATCATGGACGTCTGTTGATACATCTGATAAAGGTCAGCTTGCAAGAATAAAAGTCGGCAGTATAGTTAGACGCGTATCTGTCAGATAAAGTAAAGATAAAGGTTGATTATGAAAAAGCTAACTCTGCTTTTATTTGTCTGCGCGTTGTTTGTCACGGCGGCGTTTGCCGCCCCCGTGACGGTGGATGCTGTTGGGGAAGCGCAGATTGTTAGGGGCGATGTACCTTCCGCTAAGATACAGGCGGAGTCGCGCGCCCGCTGGGCTGCCATGGAGAGTGCGGCGCAGGTTAAAGTTAAATCGGAAACCGTTATACATAACGCCGAACTGTTGGACGAGTTTGTAAAATCTGAAGTAAAAGGTAGCATAACTAATTTTAAGATTACCAATGAAGGTAAAGACGGCGATATTTACTGGGTGCAGGCAAAAGTGACTGTTGAACCGTCCAAAGCCCAGAATGTTATGGGCGGTCTTGCTATGAACACAAAGGTAGTTGTCTATCTGCCTATGATTAAACTTGACGGTTCGGTCACTGAAACGCACGCTTTCAGCGAGCAGGTTGTGCAGGATCTGATCAATAATAAGTTTGAAGTAATTGATATGGCTTCCGATGATCCCAAACTTTCAGAAACGCTTAGTAAAGCGGTACAGAAAAATGATATGGCGACTGTGAGGGCTTTGGTGTCAAAATATATGGCATCGTATGCGCTTGTTGGTACGGTCAAAGTTGTTGACAAAGGGAAAGATTCGGGGTACGGCGATATTCCGTTTATTATAGTTGACGGAGAGGTAGCTTATCGCTTGGTAGGCGGTAAATCTATCCTTGCAAGCGGGACTATGACAAACCGCGGGCAAGGCGCCACTGCCGAGCAAGCGGCTAATACCATGTCGAAAAATTTGGCAAAAAAAGAGAGCGGTCAGCTTGTAAGCGTAGTATCCCAAAAGGTGCTTGGCGACAACAAAAGGACAGTGAGGATTACGCTTGCCGGTAACCGTGATGTTAAAAACCTTCAGGAATTCCGTGATATGATAAAAAATGTCGCGTGGGTGCTTGATGTAAAAGAACTGGGGGTTGACGCTCTGTCAATAAGTTATCCTGAAAAAACGCTTTACCTCGCGGCAATAATAGGCACAAAGGGGTACACGGTAAAAAATTTCACGGATACTGAAGTTGTTGTAAATCTCAGATAGTATTAATTATAAAGTCCCTTGGCTCATTAAATAATTTATTTTTGCGCAAAGGGACTTTTTTTATGAAATCAAAATGTCTAAAACAGTTTTTACAGCAACAAATTTCGGATTTGCCCCGGAAAGAACGGCGCGCAGGAACGCGGTTGAATCAGCCGTCGCCGGTATTTTTGAGCGTTATTGTTATAATGAGGTTTCTCTTCCGGTGTATGAGTATTACGACGTGCTCAAAACGATCACGCGTAATTTCAGCGATGATAATATAATTTCATTTAATGACAGGACAAGCGGAAAATTACTTGTACTCAGACCTGATTTCACACCGCAGGTTTGCCGTATGGTGGCGGGCTACCATACCGATTTTCCCCTGCCGATCCGCGTATACTACAGGGGCGCGGTATTCCGCAATGTTAATATAGACCGCGGTTATAGAGCGGAACAATATCATATCGGATGCGAACTTTACGGCGCTCCGGAACTGGACGGAGATACGGAACTCTTGCTCTGTCTTAACGCCTGTATGAATAAAGTGAAACTGAAAAATTTCCGTGTGGCGCTTGGAGACGGCGCTTATCTGTCTAGGGTTTTTGAGCTACTTGGAGAAAATGCGGATTCGTATGCCCCTATCCTTGCCGGAAAACAGATGCACTTACTAAAAGACTATCTGAAAGAATGTAGGCTGGAACCGGAACTGAAAGATTTAATAACCCGACTGCCTCTACTGTTTGGCGGAATAAATGAACTATCCGCTCTTGAAACGCTTTCAGGTTTTGATCCTATCCTTAAGAAACGGTGCGCTTATATAAGAGAGCTTTTTACCCGCCTTACAGGAATGGGGATGGAAGAATCGAAACTTGTTTTTGATCCCGGTGAAATGAGCGGACTGGATTATTATACCGGAGTGAGATTTGAAGCGCTGCACACAGAAACGGGGGCGTTGCTTGCCGGAGGGGGCAGATATGACAGCCTGATGCACAAATTCCGAATTGAATATACGGCATGCGGTATGGCGTTTTACCTAAGCGAGATAGAATCGCTGGCGGAAACGGAGATAGACGGAGCGCTGATTGACTGGATTGTAGTTGGAAGCGAAAATTTGGCAAAGGCGGAAGAACTTAGAGGAAAAGGGTTTACAGTGGCACACCTTTTTGATAAAAATGAGTTGCAAAATTTTACCACTAATGTGAAAGCAAAAAATATCTTTGGAGATCGTTAAAATGTCAGTTTCTGTAGTTATAGGCGCTCAATGGGGCGATGAAGGGAAAGGGAAGATCGTGGATATGTACTCCGCTAAGGCGGATGTGGTCATGCGTTATCAGGGAGGTCATAACGCGGGACATACAGTTTGGGTAAATAATACAAAATATGTACATCATCTGATCCCTGCCGGCATTATACATAAAGATGTGCTGAATCTGATAGGAAACGGCGTGGTGGTTGAGCCTCACGCATTAATAAAAGAGATAAAAGAACTTTCGGACATGGGAATATCATTATCTGGTCGTTTTTTTGTAAGCGACCGCGCCCATATTATTCTGCCGTATCATATAGCCTTTGACAAACGCAGAGAGGAGATGAAAGGGGATAAAAAGATCGGCACTACAGGCAGAGGGATAGGACCATGTTATTCAGATAAGATAAACAGAGCGGGGGTACGTATAGGAGATTTGCTTAACCCTGCGCTTCTTCGTGAAAAGATCGGAGAACAGATTGAATTTCTTAATGCCACGGCAGTAAACATCTATGGCATTCCCCCATTTAATCTTGAAGAGATGCTGAATGAAATAAAAAAATATTCGGAGGCGCTAAAACCTTATATTGCTGACACTGCTGTTATAGTAAACGATGCGATTGCGGAAAATAAAAAGATTATGCTGGAGGGGGCACAGGGGACCCTTTTGGATATAGATTTTGGTACATATCCGTATGTTACGTCCAGCAACGGGAC
>JAIRQX010000098.1 GCA_031256375.1 Deferribacteraceae bacterium | reverse complement strand
ACTCTGAAAAAGGCAGTGCCCGGGCTGGAATACTGCCTTGAAGACGCGCGCTTTTACCCTGAAGGGAATATGCTTGCAGGTGTTCTTGGATTCACAGGGGTGGACAATCAGGGGCTTTCAGGGATTGAATATTTTGCGGACAAAATGTTAAAAGGAACAGCTATTCCGGTCAATACTATACGTGATTCACGCGGGAAGCTGATTCTTTTTGATGACAGGGCGGTAAAAACCCAGCCCGACAGTATGGTTTACCTAACTATGGATGTTCAGATGCAGGGATTGGCAGAGCGGATACTAAAAACCGATTTGGAAGAATTTCAGGCGAAAAGAGCAATAGCTCTGGCAATGGATGTCCAGACAGGGGAAATTCTAGTTGCCGCTGTTGCCGCCTCTTCCAAAAATAATCTGAATGAAAAAAACTATGTCACTTCATATCTGTTTGAACCCGGTTCAATATTTAAGACGGTGTCTTTCGGTTTTTTAATAGAGAAAGGGCTTTATAATGCTTCCGCAAAGGTAAATACCGAAAAACCGGTTACCCTTCTCGGTCATAGCATAAAAGATGTTCATACATATCCGAGCCTTACACAGCTTGAAGTGTTTACAAAATCCAGCAACATTGGCACTGTACGGCTCACAGGTAAGGCAAACAGAAACGACTTTTATAAGTTTCTCATACATTGCGGTTTTGGCAAAAAAACCGGTATAGAATGGGCGACGGAAGAAAATGGCGTGCTACGGGAACCTAAGAATTGGTCAGGTCTTTCTCAGGCGTCCCTGTCAATCGGGCAGGAAATTATGGTAACTCCCGTACAAATTGTACGCTACTACGCGGCGGTTGCAAACGGGGGGGTTGCCGTCCGTCCTGCGCTTGTCAGCCACTACTTTTCCGACAACAAGGTTACAAAACTAAAAACTTCATCGGAAAGGGTTATGAGCGAAGATACAGCCGAAACGCTGATTAAGATGCTTGCCGCGACGGTGGATACCGGAACGGGTAAACGCGCCCGCACCGGTATGTTAAATATCGGCGGGAAAACAGGAACCGCCCAGATAATAGATCAGAAAACAAAAACATATTCAAAAACAAATTATATCGCCAGCTTTGCCGGCATTTTCCCCGTGGAAAATCCGAAAGTGGCAATGATAGTTATATATGAAAACCCGCGTTCTTCCATATACGGAGGGGATACAAGCGCGCGCACGTTCCGGAAAATAGCCGAGCAGGTTGCGTTCTTTTACGATATAGGCGGCGACAGCACAAGGATTCAATATGCAAATAAGTGAAATATTAACCGGAATAAACGTTATAGAAGCGGAACCTTCTTTAGTTGAGCTGAATGTGCCTGATATTGCCTATGACAGTAAATTTGTAACTGCCGGCGCGCTGTTTTTTGCATATAAGGGAACAAATTTTGATTCACACTCAGCGGTTGCGGAACTTTATGCTAAAAAACTTATTTCCTGCGCAGTTTCGGAGCATAAGACAGATGGAGTCCCCTGTATTGTTGTGGAAAACGGCAGACGCGCTTTTGCCACGGCTTGCGCGAATTTTTTCGGTAACCCGCATAAAAAGATGACTACGGTTGGAGTAACCGGCACTAACGGTAAAACCACCGTAACATGGCTTTTAGAGAGGATTTTTAACGGCGCGGGATTTAAAACTGTGCGTATAGGCACTACCGGCGCAAATGTAGCGGGTAAGATATACGATCTTGATAACACAACGCCTTCACCGTATCTGTTTCACAAAATGCTTGCGGAAGGGGTTAAAGCGGGAGCAACTTTTGCCGTATCGGAAATTTCTTCCCACGCCCTTGTTCAGGACAGGATTGCGGGCGTTGTATTTGACGCCGCTGTTTTTACCAATCTGACTGGTGATCATCTGGATTACCACAAAGATATGGATGCGTATTACAAAGCTAAAAAAAGTTTGTTTGAAAGCAGCCGCTCCCGTTTGCAGATTGTCAACACAGACAATGCTTACGGGGTTAATATCTACGACGAAAGTGGAGGGGATCGCTTCAGCTACGGCAGGGAAGGGAAATTTTTAAGGGTTTCCGATTATAGTGTCAATGCAGGAGGTACAGTTGCCTCAGTTGTTTATAATGGTGAAGAATATAAGCTGACAAGCCCTCTTGCGGGCGAGTTTAACCTTGAAAATATATTGGCGGCAGCCAGCGCCGCGTTAGCTCTGGGTATAAAAATGGACGCTGTGCAAAAAGGAGTTAAGGAATTAGATAACATTCCGGGCAGACTTGAAAAGTACTCCGGTGACGGTATATTGGTTTTTGTGGATTATGCCCACACGGACGATGCGTTAAGAAACGTTCTGCAAACGTTAAAAAAGATTATTGAGGGCAGGCTTATCACAGTGTTTGGCGCGGGCGGCGACAGAGACAAAAGTAAACGCCCCCGTATGGGAAGAACGGCGCAGGAGTTGTCTGATTTTGTGATAGTTACAAGCGATAATCCCCGTACCGAGGACCCTGAGCGGATAATAAAAGATATTCTGGCAGGGATGACTGCGGACGAAAAGCTGTTTGTGGAAATAAACAGGGAAAAAGCCATTGCGTCAGCTATCCGGCTGGCAAATAAGGGGGATGCTGTTTTAATCGCCGGAAAAGGGCATGAAAATTATCAGATTATCGGCAAAACATCTCACCCTTTCAGCGATTCAAATTTTGTAAGACTGTATCTTAAGGAAAGATGCGGGGACAGAGTGTAAATATGACGGATTTTACAGAATATTTTGACGGCCTGCTGGATATAAAATACGACGGCGCATCTGTGTCCGGAGCGGAGATTGACAGCCGCAGAGTGGAAAATGGGAATATCTTTTTTGCCTGTAAAGGTAAAAACGCTGACGGAAACCGTTTTGCTCAGGATGCTGTGGATAAAGGCGCTGCTATTGTAGTTATGGATGATCCCGGGCTGTATGCCGCTGTCACAGGGAATAAAGCGTTGGTAAATGATTCACAGAGCGCGCTGTTATCCATGGGGGCAAAAAAGCTGGCGACCACAAGCGCAATAAAGATCGCTGTTACCGGAAGTTATGGAAAAACCAGCACCAAAGAGATGCTTAAACTGGTTTTGTCAAAAAAATATAAAACTTATGCGACAAAAGGCAATTATAATAATAGCCTTGGTGTGTCTCTTACCGCCTGCGGGATAGACGATGACGCGGAAGCGGCGGTATTTGAACTAGGCAGCAATGGTATAGGGGAGATATCTGCTCTGTCCGCTTTTGTGTCTCCTCAGATAGCGGTTATAACTGGTTTAGGTTATGCCCATGTAGGGAAATTCGGAAGCATAGAGGCGGTTGCCCGCGAAAAACTTTCCGTTGCTGACGGTCTGTCTGAATCTGGAGTAATGGTGGTTCATGAGGTTTTTAAAGATGACATTGCCCGGAAATATGTAAAAATGCTTAAACGTTTTGTTACGTTCGGAAGGACGGACAGCGCGGATATACGAATACTTGATTGTATCGCGGCGGGCAATAAGCTGGTTTTCACAATTTCAACGGCGGATGGTGAATATCCTTGCACCCTTAACTATCTTTATCCCCATATTGCTGAAAATTTCCTCGCCGCCGTTGCTGTGGGTAGGCTGCTTTCAATCCCTTATGACGCTATCACCCCGGCGCTTGCTGAATATACCCTCCCTTCCGGCAGAGGGGATGTTATTGAGGCGGGAAGTTTCACAATTATCAATGATTGTTACAACGCCAGCCTTGAGGCTGTGGAACGCGCTATAGACGGGTTGGGTCTTTTGGGAATATCGCCTAAATATGCCCTTATAGGTGAAATAGGGGAGATAGACGGATATGAAGATTTCGTGTACGGCAGACTAATGGATAAAACAAAGGAATATCCTGATATACGGTTTATTTTCAGCGGCGTCTCATACTCAAACTATAAACAAACGGTTAATGTGATTATAGCGCCGTTTGAAGATGATACAAACCGCTGTCTGGATAAAATTGACAAAGGTGTTGTTTTAATCAAAGCATCGCGGATGTATGGTTTTGAAAAATATAAAAATCTACTTCTGAGCAAAACAAGGAGCAAAAATGCTGTATAATCTTTTTTACCCTCTGGCAGAGCATTTTTCAATATTTAATGTTTTCCGTTACATTACTTTCCGCACAGGTTACGCGATAGTAACCTCAATGCTGATAATGCTTATATTCGGAACTATGGTTACAGGACTGCTTCAGAAATGGAAATTGTCGCAGATGACAAAAGGCGTTGAGCCCGCAAGGCATAAAAATAAAGAGGGTACGCCGACAATGGGCGGGATTATAATAGTCGCCGCGTCGGTGATATCTACGATTATGTGGTCTGACCTCAGCAATAAGTATGTATGGATTGTATTGATTGTTTATACTGGTTTTGCTGTCATCGGTTTAGCTGATGATTATATTAAAACAATAAAACAGAATCCGCTGGGGCTGCCCGGAAAGGGAAAATTTATAGCCCAGTCTGTAGCGGCGCTTTTGGGCATTACGCTTATAGTGGTTACGGACAAATCAAGCAATATGTTTTCCATTATGGTACCGTTTTTCAAAAACATATCACTGAATATGTCATGGTTTTATATATTTGTAGCATGGTTTATAATAGTTGGCTCAAGTAACGCGGTTAATCTTACGGACGGGCTGGACGGGCTTGCCATAATGCCGGCTGTGGTATCATTCGGGGCTTTTGCTATATTGGCTTATGTAGCCGGGAATATAATCTACGCCGATTATCTGTATATATTCTATGTACGAGGCGCCAGTGAACTGGCGATCTTTTGCGGCGCGATGGTCGGAGCCGGGCTGGGTTTTTTGTGGTTTAACGCGTATCCTGCATCAATATTTATGGGTGATGTCGGAAGCCTTTCCATAGGCGGAGCGCTTGGAACCGTTGCTGTTATTGTAAAACAGGAAGTATTGCTTGCGCTGATCGGGGGGTTATTTGTTATGGAAACCCTTTCAGTTATATTGCAGGTCGGGTATTTTAAAATTACTCACGGGAAAAGGATTTTTCGTATGGCTCCGCTGCACCATCACTTTGAACTCAAGGGGTGGAGTGAGCCGAAAATTATAGTCCGTTTCTGGATAGTGTCGGTAATAATGGCTATAGTTGCCATGAGTACATTAAAACTGCGTTGACGGGGGATATTATGTATGAAAAAACAGCAATAATAGGTTACGGCAAAAGCGGGGCGGGCGCGGAAAGAATTTTAAAACTGCGCGGCTGCGGACAGCCTGATCTTTATGACGATGCAAACCCCTGTTGTAAACCTATTGCTGAATACAAAGACATTTATGAACTTACTGTCGTCAGTCCGGGAGTGCCTTTTTCAAAATTACCGGAAAAACCTTCAGTTTATACAAGTGAAATTGAGCTTGCATACGGCTGGATGCCTGCGGACAGTAAAGTTATCGGTATAACGGGGACTAACGGCAAATCTACAGTGACGCATCTTACGGCGCAGATATTAAATAATTTAGGGCATAATGCCATAAGCTGCGGAAATATAGGTTATACATTCGCTGACGCAGTTGCGGAAATAGTTGAACCGGCTATATTTGTGGTAGAGTTATCCAGTTTTCAGACAGAACTGTTACAGGATTTTTCAATGCAGGCGACGGCTGTTACAAATATTACACCGGATCATCTGGACAGATATGCTACTGTGGAAGATTATGTGAACGCTAAACTTGCCTTGCTTAGTTTTATTGATTCCGAAGGCGTTCTGATAGCCGATCCCGATGTCAGGATAACAAACCGTGTCCTTAAAGCGGTATATAAAGTCAGATATATGGACAGGGAGTATAGGGCATGGCCTAAACTTGCCGGTAATATAATGAATTTCGGTAATTTTTATGCTGATATACGGAAATTTGAACTTTTTGGCGCGCATAACCTGCTTAATCTGGCATTCGCTTTATCGCTGGCAGACGCAGTTACCCCGATGGAGGGGGATGTGACGCAGTATATTTGCGGTTTAACCGGACTGCCGCATAGAACGGAGGTTGTACCTACCGATAACGGCATAAGATGGATCAACGATTCCAAAGCTACAAATGTTGACTCCACCCTTACCGCGCTGAAAAGCTGTGTTGATCCGACTATAGTGTTTTTGGGAGGCAGAGATAAAAAAGGCGATTTTACCCAACTTACGGATGAGCTTGAACGGTGTGCGTCAGTAGTATGTCTTTTCGGTGAGGCGGCTCCAATTATATCATCCCAGCTTACAAACAAACTTAACCGACCGGTAAAAATCTTCCGTACTTTGCGTAATGCTGTGGAAGAAGCTGTCGCGCTGGCAAAACCGGGTTGCACAGTAATTCTTTCACCTGGCTGTGCCAGCTACGATGAATTTTTGAATTATGAAGACAGAGGACACAAATTCGCTGAATATATAAAGGACGCTTACAATGTTTGATCTGCGCAGTAACCGTTTTCAATTGCTTTTCCTGACTTCCGCGCTGATATTAATCGGTATGATGTTTGTCTATTCCACCGGTTCTTTACAGGCAATAAGGCTGCATAAAAGCGATATGTATTTTCTGATAAAACAGATGGTGAGCTGCGGGTTTGGCGCGCTTCTTTTGATAATTGCGTACAAAATGCCGCTGGAATTTTACAGGAAACATATAGCGTTAATCTATTTTATCACACTGGCGCTGCTTGTGGCGGTATTCTTTCAGAAGTCTGTAAATGGCGCGCAGAGATGGATTATTCTACCTGTTTTTTCATTCCAGCCGTCAGAATTGGCTAAATTTACAGTTGTTGTCTATCTGGCGCATTATATGGACAAAAAAAACAACCGCCTCTCTGATTTTATAAGCGGTTTTCTGCCGGCAACGCTGATGATCGGTGGATTAACCGCCTTAATATTGCTGGAACCGGATTTTGGCACCACTTTTTTGATTGTTCTTGTGGCATTTACTATTTTTGTGGCGGGCGGTGTAAGAGCCTTGCATATAGCCGGAGTTGTTGGGTTTGTAATACCTATTTTTATGACCTCTCTTTTATTCGGATATCGCAAAGGGAGGCTTTTAGTCTTTCTTGATCCGTGGGCGGACAGATTCGGCAATGGTTATCAGCTTGTGCAGTCACTTGCGGCAATAGGCAACGGTGGATTTTTTGGTCAGGGTATAGGTAACTCAATTCAAAAATTATTTTTCCTGCCTGAAGCGCATACTGATTTTGTTTACGCAATAATTGCGGAAGAGTGGGGGCTGATAGGAGCGTTGTTTGTACTGATTCTCATAATCGCTTTTTTTAAGGTAGCCGTTTCAAGCGCGCTGAAGCATACAGACCGGTATAAAAAGCTGCTTTTGATGGGGATAACTTGTTTTATGTTCTATCAGAGCGTGATTAATATTTTGGTGGTGCTTGGTTTACTGCCTACAAAAGGGATTACGTTGCCGTTTATAAGTTACGGCGGCAGCGCCATGATGATGTCGCTTTTTTTTGTGGGGGTGTTATTGCGCGGTATGGAGGAAGCGCAGTGAAAGTTATTCTTGCAGGCGGAGGCACAGGAGGGCATTTATATCCGGGAATAGCGGTTGCGGAAAGATTGAGAAATCTCGGTATTCCTGTGTTATTTATGGTGTCAGACAGAGGATTGGAGCAAAAAGTGCTTTCAAAGCTGGGATATCAGTATATTGAGCAGAAGGTCAGCGCATTTAACGGCGTCGGGGTTATTGACAAAGTTATTTCGCTTACCCGCTTCGGAAAAGCTGCCGTTTCCGCTATGAAATATATCGGGCGGACAGACAAGATACTTCTTCTTGGCGGTTTTGCCGCCGCGCCTGTCGCTTTGGCGGGGGTAATGAAAGAGATGGATTTGTATATACATGAGCAGAACAGCGTTATGGGGAGTGTCAACCGTATGATGGGCGTACATGCCCGCAGAATTTTTCTTTCGTACAGCGAGACTAATAAATCTCCAGCGAGAGGGATAGTTGTCGGAAATCCTGTCAGGAGTGATTTGATGCGCGGTTCAGTAAAAGAAGAGAATGGCAGACAGATTCTGATTCTCGGCGGCAGCGGCGGAAGCAGGATTATAAACAAAACCGCGGTGGCGGCGGCGGATAAACTATTAAAGGCTGGTTATACAATACATCACCAGACAGGGGAAAAACTTTTGGAAGAAACTCTTAATGAGTATGAGAAAAATGTTGATACAGACTGTAAAGAGCTGCAAATAGAAGCATATATCACGGATATGGCTCAGGCGTATGCCGCTGCTGATCTTGTGATTGCAAGGGCAGGTTCAGGCGCTGTTTTTGAAACAATGTACGCCAAAAGACCTGCGCTTTATATCCCTTTTGCCCGTTCCAGCAGCGATCATCAATTTTATAATGCGCTGTCGGTGCAGAAATCCGGGTATGCGGAAATTTTACAGGAAAAAGATCTGGATACGGAAAAATTTATTGGCAAGATTAACGAAATGTTTGGTAAAATAAACGGTTATAAAGAAAGTTTATTTGGCGTTGAGCCGAAAGATTCGGCGGCGCTTATTATAAAAGGAATGGGATTATAAGAATGACAAACGCTCTTGGTTTTTTAAAGAAATTGCATTTTGTAGGGATTGGCGGAATTGGGATGAGCGGTATTGCTGAAATACTGCATAACATGGATTTTGAGGTAACCGGTTCAGATGTTGCCGTAAACTCAAATATTGAACGCCTCAGAGGGATGGGAATAAAAGTATATGAAGGTCATTCCGCGGAGAATGTCACTGACGCCGATGTATTAATATACTCATCCGCGGTGAGTTCAGATAATCCGGAGCTTGTCAGGGCGAAAGAGAGTTACATCCCTGTTATCCCCAGAGGGGAAATGCTTGCGGAGCTTATGAGAATGAAATATGCTGTGGCAGTATCCGGCAGTCACGGGAAAACAACTACAACAAGTATTATTTCAGAAATTTTGAAAGGCGCGGGCTACGACCCCACAACTATCATCGGCGGCAGACTTAACAGTGACAACAATAACGCCAGTTTAGGAAAACACAACATTATGGTTGCGGAATCGGATGAGAGCGACAGGTCTTTTCTTTTACTTTACCCGTCTGTAGCTGTTATCACCAATATAGATAAGGAACACATGGAGAGTTACGCCGATATTGATGATGTTAAAGATTGTTTTGTTAAATTTGCGAACAAGGTGCCGTTTTATGGTTTGAACGTTGTTTGTTTGGATGACAGTGAGGTGTCTGATATTATCCCGAGGCTTGAAAAACGTATTCTGACTTATGGATTAAGCGCCCAAGCGGACACTAAGGCTTTAAATGTAGAAAAGAACGGGTTTTCGGTGTCTTTTGATGTAGAACACAAAGGGATCGCAATGGGAAGGGTGAAGATTAATCTGCCGGGAGATCATATAATATTAAACAGTCTTGCAGCTATTGCCGTTGCGCTTGAAATGCGCGTTCCGTTTACCACCGTGGCGGATATATTGGAACGGTTTGAAGGGGTGCAGCGCAGGATGTCGGTGCGTTATAAATCTGATACGACGATGGTTATAGACGACTATGGTCATCATCCTACGGAGATTGCCGCTACGCTTAAGGCGCTGCATGACGCTACGCCGGGGCATAAAATTTGTGCAATTTTTCAGCCACATAGGTACACCCGCACAAAATCGCTTATGTCTGAATTTACAAAATGTTTTTTTTACGCGGACCATCTGTTTGTGACTGATATATACGCAGCTTCGGAACAGCCCATAGAGGGAATAAAAACTGAGGTTTTGGTTCGTGAGATAAATAAACATGGTTTTAAAGACGCCGTACATATTAAAGATATGAAAGAAATCTACCCTGTGCTTGAAGGGATCGGTTTTGAGCAAAGTATTATAATTACTCTGGGCGCAGGGAATATTACAAATTTTTCACATGAAATCGCTTCATACATAAGAGGTAAAGATGAAAAACAAATCGGTGTGCATATTATACGGGGGGCATCCAAGTGAAAGGGATGTCTCGCTCCGTACAGGGAAAGCAGTTTACAATACCCTTGTGAATGGCGGTTATAAAAAGGTAACGCTTTTGGATATTAAAGACGGCAGCGCGAAAGAACTTATTAATATTGCGCCGGATGTATGTTTTATAGCGGTACACGGAAAGTATGGAGAAGACGGTTTATTGCAGGGCTATCTTGAGATGCTGGGTATTCCTTACACAGGTTCGGGTGTCAGCGCCAGCGCTGTAGCATTTGATAAGGCTTTAAGTAAACATTGTTTTGAATACCACGGTATTCCTACTCCGCAATACTATATTTCCAATGGCTGTGAACATGGCGCGCGTTTTATGCCGTGCGTTGTAAAACCGGCGCGGGAGGGATCTACAGTAGGAATAAGCATAGCTTATAACGACAGTGATTTTATTAAAGGTTTAGAGGTTGCTTTGCGGTATGATAATAAGGTCATTGTAGAGAATTTTATCTCCGGCAAAGAGATAACAGTTCCTATTTTGAACGGCAAGACGCTTCCTCCCATATGGATTAAGCCTCCTGACGGGTTTTATGACTATCGCGCTAAATATACTAGTGGGGTGACGGAATACCTGTTTGATTTAGAGATAAAGGATGAAGAAACAGAATTTTTAAAATATGTATCGTTGAAAGCATATAAATCACTGGGATGTGAGGGAGCTGCAAGGGTGGATATCAGATATGACGGGCAGATTCCGTATGTATTGGAAATAAACACTGTGCCTGGGATGACGGAAACGAGCCTTTTACCGAAAGCGGCGGAATATGCGGGCATATCTTTTTTGCAGCTTGCGGAAGAGATGCTGGAACAGGCGTTTAGAAAATGAACTTGCTGTTTTTTTAATGAGGTTTGATTATGTTTAAATGGATTGTTCGCGCGGTAATGATGGGCTGTTCGGTTGGATTAGCGTTTGGCGCGGGCATTTCGGTCAAACATTTGGTTAAATCAAGCCCTGTTTTTGATGTAAGTAATGTGGAGGTGCGCGGTGTTTCCCGCACAGACAATGAACGGATTGAAAAGGTATTCAAGCCGATGGTAGGACGGAATATTTTTACAGAAATAGCGCCCAATGCGCTTTTGACTGAAGATCCTTGGATTGTGAAAGTTGAAATGAAACGGGTGATTCCTGATAAACTTGTAGTATTTGTGAAAGAGGAAAGGGAACTTCTTCGTTATAGAAATAGCGGCAAATGTTACGCATTTACAGAGCTTAATACTGAGATACCGGTAAAATGTGAAGATGTGCATATAGATATTGCAGAAATGCCGCTTCTTGTGGAATTTAATGAATTTATCAAATTGTACGCGGAGAATGATATATTGAAACAGTGTAATGTTACGTTGAAAAACGGATTTTTTCTGGTGAATACAGGAGGTATGGTTATCAAGGGCACATATCTGCCGGGAGTTTTCACCGATAACTATTATATATTTAAGAAACGGATAAGCCCGCGTTACAGAAACATTTATCATGTAGATGTTACAGTCCGGGGGAAAGTGTATGTTAAGGGAGCGATCTGATGGCTAATACAAAAAGCGGTATAAAAGATAATGTGTTTGTGGGGCTTGATATAGGCACAACGCGTATAAGGGCTGTAGTTGCAAGGAAAAACCCTGAAGAGGGGATAGATATATTAGGAGTAGGCAACTCCGTCAGTACGGGAATCCGCAAAGGCGTTGTCGTTAATATTGATGCTACTGTAAAAGCGATAACTCACGCGGTGCGTGAGGCGGAACGTATGTCCGGCGTACAGATAAAGAGCGCCTGTGTGGGCATCGCCGGAGGTCATATAAAGAGTTTTAACTCACGCGGGGTAATTGCTGTTAAACAGGGAGAGGTAAGTAAAAGTGATATTACCCGTGCAAGAGAATCGGCGGCGGCGGTGAATATTCCAATGGGATACGAGGTGCTTCACGTTTTGCCGCAGCAGTTTATTCTGGATGGGCAGTCGGAGATAAAGGATCCTGTGGGGATGAGCGGCGTGCGCCTTGAGGTTGAGGTGCATATAGTAACCGGCGCGGTTTCCAGCGCGGCAAACATAACCAAGTCATGTGCCCGTGCGGGGATTATGGTTGAGGATATATTTCTGGAACAGCTTGCAGCCAGTGAAGCTGTACTTTCCGATGACGAGCGTGAGATAGGGGTTTGCTTAATAGACGGCGGCGGCGGCACAACAGATATGGCTGTGTTTAACCGCGGAGCGGTACATCATACCGCGGTACTCCAGATCGGCGGCAACAATTTTACTCGCGATCTCATGGTAGGTCTTTCCACATCTGAAAATGAGGCTGAAAATATTAAGTTGAAACACGGATGTGTGTGGATGGATAATGTTTCGGCGGAAGAGGTGGTTGATGTTATGTCTGTAGGCGGACGTCCTCCCAGAAAGGTCGGAAGACCCATTATGACGCAAATTTTACAATCCCGCGCTGATGAAGTTTTTACAATGCTGCTTAGCGAATTAAAAAAACGTGAGCTTGTTGAAGTAATCAGTTCAGGTATAGTTTTAACGGGCGGAATGGCAAATCTTGAAGGGATTGAAGAGCTTGCCATGTCAATAATGAGAATACCGGTACGCGTTGGACGCCCTGTTTGTGTAGGAGGGCTTTCAGACATAGTAAGCGATCCGATATATGCCACTGCGGTGGGGCTGGCAATACTTCATGCCAAGAAAGGTCATTCTTCTAATGTTCTTTCAAAAGGCACCGAAGAGAAAGTTTTTGGAAACGTATTGTCGCGTATGAAAAGATGGTTGGAAGAATTTTTTTAGAAAAGTTAAAATGTATATAGAACATATAAAAAATAAAAGACGGGGGTCTTATTATGATTGTTCAGTTTGAAGGGAATCCTAAGGGAGCGGTAATTAAAGTTGTAGGCGTAGGTGGCGCCGGAGGAAATGCTGTAAAAAATATGCTTGATTCCGGAGTTGAAGGCGTAGAGTTTATTGTGGCAAACACAGATGCTCAAGTATTGAGCGACCATAGCGCTCCAAATAAGATTCATCTCGGTCAGGTTATTACAAAAGGGCTTGGCGCAGGCGGAGACCCTGAAATCGGGAGAAAATCAGCGATAGAAGATGCAGAGCTTATTGCTGATGCTGTTAAAGGCGCGGATATAGTGTTTATAACCGCAGGAATGGGCGGAGGTACAGGAACGGGAGCAGCCCCTGTCATAGCGCGTATTGCTAAGGATTACGGAGCGCTTACTATAGCGGTAGTATCAACGCCTTTTGTATGGGAAGGGAAAAAACGCAACGCGCAAGCGATGAACGGATTAAAATATCTAAAAGAGCATGTGGATTCATATATAGTTGTGGCAAATGACCGTGTACACGAGATTTTGGACAAGAACGCGCTGCTCATGGATGGTTTTAAAATGGCAGACGATGTACTACGTCAGGGTGTTCAGGGAATAAGCGATACTATCAACATAAAAGGGCATATTAATCTTGACTGTGCCGATGTACGTTCAATCATGGCGTCAAAAGGACTTGCCCTTATGGGAATGGGTACAGCCAGCGGAGAGAATCGTGTAAGAGAGGCGCTGGAAAAAGCTTTAAAAGGTCCGATGCTTGCAGATACCAATATTAAAGGCGCTTATGGAATACTTCTTAACATAACCGGCGGCAACGATATGAGATGGAATGAGATAAACAGTATCGGATCCATAATAAGCGAATATGCGGGCGATGATACGGATATTTTTTTCGGGGTTTTGCAGGACGGAAGAAAAGACGGCAGCATAAGCGTTACGCTTATCGCGACAGGAATAGGTTTAAATCAGAAAGAACAATCCAAAAAGGGCTTAACTTTTGTAGATACTTTTCTGGACAAAAAAACTGAAAGAGATGACACGATTATAAATATCAGAAGCAGGGATAACCGTTTGAGAGGGTTTGAATACACTATTGATGATATGGATATTCCGACATATTTAAGAAAACAGATGGATTAAATCAGGGATTTTTAAAAACTATCCTTTTGGCTTTTTGCCAAGTGAGGGGCGGCTTTAAGTTATAACACCCAAAAACCGACCTCAAACAATTTGTAGCAAGGGGGAGGGTGTGCTAAGCGGTATTTTACAAGACAGGGAGCTTTTGTATAAGTTTATGTCTCGCTGTTTTTTAAAAGAGGTGGATCAAGAGTATCTTGACACTTTAAAAAGTATTAACTACAGTAATTTTAATGAAGCTAACCCTGTGGATGAAGGTTTCCGGCTTTTAAGCAAGTATGTTGCAAATACAGGCGACCAAACTCTTCTGAATCTGGCGCGTGATTACGCGCGTACCTTCCTCGGCGCAGGGTTGGCTCAAAATGAGGGGGCGTACCCCTACGAATCTGTTTACACCAGCCCTGATCATCTTCTCATGCAGAACGCGCGGGATGAAGCGTTGAAAATATATTATTCTGAGGAGTTGGGACGTTCAAACGGGTTTACTGAACCCGAAGACCATATCGCCTTTGAACTTGAATTTATGGCGCATTTATGTGACAGGGCAGCCAAAGCTGTACAGAGTAAAGATTTTGAAACGTTACGCGCCAATATGGTAAAACAGAAAGCATTTTTAGAGAACAACCTGAATAAATGGGTACCCGGCTTTTGCGATGATGTTATAAGGATTGCCCGGGAGGATTTTTACCGTGCGCTGGCGATGATAACCAAAGGGTTTCTTGAAGAGGAGAGTGTTGTTATTGAGTATATAATGAAAGATTTATAGCAAATTGTTATGAATCCGGTCCGCCAAAACGAAATCCGCCAGCGTTATCCATGCCATAGCCTCTATAACGGGGATAATGCGCGGTACTATGCACACATCATGTCTGCCTGATATATTGATTTCAATATTTTCGCCTGACTTAGCGACTGTACGCTGAGTTTTGTTTATACTTGGCGTAGGTTTAACTGCAATCCGCATAACTATTTGCTGTCCTGTTGAAATTCCTCCAAGAGTTCCGCCGGCATGGTTTGATAAAAAAGATTTATCAGCCATTTGATCGTTGTTTTCACTGCCCATTTTACCTGATACAGCAAATCCGTCGCCGATTTCAACACCTTTTACGGCAGGGATCCCCATAATAGCGTAAGCCAGCCGCGCGTCCAATTTGTCAAACACCGGTTCGCCAAGCCCTGCGGGAATGCCGGTAATTATCAATTCCGCCATTCCCCCGATACTGTCGCCTGCCGCTTTACACTCCTCTATAAGTTTAATCATTTTTTCTTCCGCTGTTTTATCAGCGCATTTCAAAACGGAAGAGTAAACCGCGCTCTTTTCAAAAACGTTTGTTTTAACGCTGCCTATCTGAACGGAATGCGCAAAAAGATCAATAGATGCGGGTTGGTTATGCGTGTTCATAAGGAGTTCTCTCGCGACAGCCCCTGCCGCAACCCTGCATACCGTTTCCCTGCCGGATGAACGTCCGCCGCCGCGGGGGTCGTTAAATCCTCTATATTTGTGGTGATATGTGAAATCAGCATGACCCGGTCTGAAATATTCCGATGTTTTTTCGTAATCTTTCGGAGACATATCCGCATTTTCTATCATAACGGTTAACGGGGCTCCGGTAGTTCTGCCGTTAAATATGCCGGAAATAATACGCCCTCTGTCGGCTTCCCTCCTTGATGTTGAAAAAACAGCATTACTGGGACGGCGTTTTTCAAGCGCCGTATCTATTGTCTCATCTGCGAGGGGGATTCCCGGGGGGCAGCCGTCAATTACAACACCGACAGCATTACCGTGTGATTCACCAAACGTAGTGATTTTGAATATTTTGCCTATACTGTTACCGCACATTGCCCATAATCACAAATATTTTTATAACATAATTTAGTTTTTCCGCGCATTGTTGCATTTTCTGAGACATCAGGCTGATAAACAGTGATGCCTAATTACGTTGTCCAGCAGAACCGGAAAGTCATGCAAAGGGATCATATTCGGACCGTCTGACAGCGCATTGTCCGGATCGGGATGAACCTCAAAAAAGTATCCGTTTACACCCACCGCCGCCGCCGCCTTGGCTACAGCTTCCGCGTATTTCCTGTCCCCTCCGCTTTTTCCTCCAAGCCCTCCCGGGCGTTGGGTGGAATGTGTTACATCCATGACCACAGGAAATCCCAACTCACGCATATCAACCAGATTGCGAAAATCCACCACAAGATTATTGTACCCAAACATGGAGCCGCGTTCGGTAAGTATAATTTTGTCATTACCCGCATTTTTAACCTTTTCAGCAGGGTAAGCCATCTCGGCGGCGCTCAGGAACTGGGCTTTTTTTATATTTACAATCTTCCCAGTTTTGGAGGCGGCTGTGAGAAGGTCTGTCTGTCTGCATAAAAAAGCCGGGATTTGCAAAATATCAGCGGCTTCTCCGGCAGGAGCAGCCTGCCAGCTTTCGTGTATATCTGTGGTAACCGCAACAGAGAAATTATCTTTTACCTTTTGAAGCAGCTTTAGCCCCTGTTCTATCCCCATGCCGCGGAAAGAGTTTACGGATGTCCGGTTTGCCTTGTCAAAAGAGGCTTTAAATACATAAGTAAGTTTGCGTTCGACGCATATCTTTTGGCACGTTTCGGCAATGCGCATAACAGTCTCTTCGTTTTCCATAACACACGGTCCGGCAATTATAAAAGCCCCCCCGCGCAGTGTATTATACAATTTATTAATGCCATTCATACTTTACTCCTCTGTTTTTATCTGCGCTACCGCGTAATACTCATTTACTTTAAGGGTAATCTCTATTGAGTCTATGCTTTCAGGATCAAGCGAACCTTTGCCCATATATAAAGTGAGTTTTTCGTTAAATTTTTGCAGCGGGTAATTAACTGAACCATCTTTGTCGTTAAGCAGTTCTCCGTTAAGCAGTTCCCCGCTGAACACCGCTATACCCGGGTAAAAGTTGCCCGTATATGTGTTCCAGCGGCGCCCCTCTTTCCCTTTTGCCACCACTTCAACCCCCTTAAGCGCACTGCCGAATGCGGAAATATTTAACTCAACGGCAATATTTCCGTCGCCGCCCGGGCGTATTAATTTAGTATTTCCCGCTATGTCATCCCCGTTAAAAGTAAGTAGTTTTGCAGTGAGCGCTCCGGGAACAGCGGCTTTTGAAAGCGGTTCCGCAAATGTTAATTCTACCGAAGGTTTTAATGCGGCGGAAAAAATATCTTTATCGGCATCTGAAAATCCCAGAATATACGACTTATAAAAAGCTTCCCTGTAAATATTTGTTATATCAATCGCCGCCTGCGCGGGGCTATCCGATATAGGTAAGGGGTGAGAGGCGGTTATAAACTCGTTTTTACCGCCACTTAAACCGTAGAGATAAATAGGTTTATTTGCGCCGCTTTTGGCGCTGACTTCAGCCAAAATGCGCGCAGAAATACATAGAAAATTGCTGTGTTTTTTTAAAACAGGCGATAAAGTTATATATTTCGCGTCCTTGCCGGTTGATATTGGGTACTGGTTGTTTTTGATTTCAGGGGTTATTTTAAAATCAGCCTCTTTCATAGTAACTGATATGGTTTTTTTGCCGAAAGAGGATGTATAGAGTTTCCATTCACCTTTCCCCATGTTTCCTGCCCAAAAGCCTTCGTAAACCCCTTGGTTTTTGCGGGCTTTAAACTGCTGGCGACAGTAACCCAGAGCAGAATTTCCGCAGGGGCGGTCTATGGTAAGGTTATCCCCGTTAAGTACACCTGTAAATTCAAGAAGGTTTTCATCTCTTAAATTCATTGAAATTCCGCTGATTTTCCCATCAGGACCGGCGGATATCAGCCATATATCCTGTCCGACCCTGTTATCAGGATAGGCGATATCCACCATATAATAACCGTTCAGAGGAGTTTCCTTCTCCTCGTTTTTTATTATTGTAAGGGCTCGGAATAGGTTTAATTCATTCCCTTTGCCGGCATTCAGATTTAATGTAAACTCCCCGTTGCCGTCAGAAACTGTACTGTCGCCTGTTTCAAGCGTAGTAACAGTCGCTTCCGGCACACGCCGGTTGTTTTGATTGTATATTATCCCTGTCAGATTAATCTTTTTTACGTTTTTTTCGGTAAAAGAAACCAGTTCGGTAATGTTGTCATAACCAGGCTTAGAGATAAGCAGGGTAACACCGGCGGAAATTCCCTCCTTACCTGCGTTGATATAACGTTCTAGCCGTTTTGCCATCATTTCACCTATATCCATAAGCACAAAACCATCATCAGCGTGTATCTGAAGAACTATATACTTAAAAAGGCTTGTGAGGTAGTAGTCGCCCATAAGTTCTGTAAGCGGAGAGGGAACTACATAAAGCAACCCTTTGTTACCTAGGGATATGAGTTTTTTGCGGTTTTTTTCCCCGACTGCGCTGAATTTATCGTATAATTTTGACGCGGCTTCAACCCCCTGACAGGAGTGAAAACGGATATTTACGCTGTAAACGTTTTTTCTGGGAATATCGTAGAGTGGTTTTGCATCTTTTGCGAAGTAGGCGTAAGTAGCGGAATAAACCGTGCAGCCGTTTGCCTCTTCCGGCGGAGCTGTAGAGGTTACCCAGTGGTTTGAACCGCCGGGTAGTTCGGCAAGCGCGGGGAAAAGTGCAGTTAAAGCCTGATTATCACTTGCATACAAAATTACAGGTAATACTATAATAAAAAGTAAAATTATCAGGCGTTTCATCACTATTTATACCTTTCAGCAAGGATATCAAGCGCTTTAGCAAACTTAACCCCTCTGTACTCAAGTGCGACCATGACGTGGTATATGTAGTCAGCCGCTTCGCCGGCTAGCTCATCATCATTGCATTTAAAGAAAGCCCTGATAAATTCTGCGTTTTCCTCTCCCAGCTTTTTTACGATTTTATTATCGCCTGCAGCAAAGAGGGAGGATGTATAAGAACCCTCTTTTGGATTATACTTCCGTTCCGCAATGATTTCAGATAATTTTTGAATTATGTCAAGGTTCATTATTAGTATCCGCCCTATCTTTCGTATCCCCGACAGGTTTTATTATAGAGATATTCTGAACTTTTGCAAGTATTCTTTAAAATAATGTATTGTAAAAAAGAGAAAATAAAACTATTACAAATTAATGTTTAATTTTACGATAAATCAGCTTAACTCACCGTTTGATGACTCGGCGTTCTTTGCGCGGAATATTTACCGAAAAAAAGCGTTTTTATTTGACTGCGGCAGGCTCGGCGGATTAAGTCATTCAGAGATTCTAAGTTTGGGAGATATTTTTGTTTCACACACGCACATGGATCACTTTGTCGGATTTGACCGCATACTGAGAGGTGTTTTAAAATCCGGTAAAGAGTTGAGGATTTTTGGTCCCCCGGGGTTTATAGGCAACGTGGACGGCAAATTCCGCGGATATACATGGGATCTGGTAGAAGATTATACATTTGCAATGCTTGCTGTTGAACTTTTCCCTGACGGAAAGCGTAAAATTGCCTATTTTTCAGCAAAAAACAGATTTGTTCCTGTTTTGTCCGAATTTACCCCGGGTAAGATCAATCTGGGAGAGGGGTTCACCCTTGATTATGAATTTTTTGATCACAGAACGCTTTCCGTTGGATACAGAGTTAATGAACCGTTGCAATACAGCGTTGATAAAGAAAAACTTGCCGGATTAGGTTATAAGGGCGGTCCGTGGTTGTCTGAACTGAAAAAAGCTCTGGAGACAGGCAGTCGTGACCGTGAAATAACGGCGGATTGTAATGGAAATTATATTACGCTGACTGCCGCGGCGTTGGAGTCGGAACTAATTGTTGTGCGCCCTCCGCAATCGGTCACATATATAACAGACCTCGCCCCGTCTGTCACTAATATGGAAAAAGCGATAAAATTTGCCGCCGGTTCAACACTTCTTATTATTGAATCGGTTTTTTTGGATGAAGATGAGGAACATGCGGTCAAGAAAAACCATCTGACCTTAAACAGGGCTAAAGAGATATTTTTAAAATCTGGTTCCGAATATGTGCGTTTCACTCATTTTGCAGCGCGTTACGAAAACGACAAAACCAGATTTATGAATACGCTTTATGATGGGATTAACGGGAAAGTATGGCATTTGTAATATAATTAATTCTTCATTTTTCTTTTGCATTTTTTATTAAATTGTTATAATAATAAGCGTTATAAAAGGAGATTTATTTATGGACAGGCGAACATATCTCAAATGGCAAGGAGCAATGCTCCTTACAGTTGCAGCAGGTGGTCCCGGCGTTGTATTTGCACAGAATGAATCAATAAAGACTCCTGATATTGCTGTCGCAAAAGGCAGTCCGGCTGCCGCCACACGCGCCGCTATTAATGCTATCGGCGGAATTAAACGTTTTGTTAAACCCGGTCAGAAAGTTGTTATTAAACCGAATATGAGTTTTGCGCAGAGTCCTGAAACTGCCGCAAACACTCATCCGTTAGTTGTGCGGGAAGTACTTGCTCTATGCAAAGAGGCTGGAGCAGGTCGTGTGCGTGTTCTTGACCACTCACTGCAAAATCCGGAGCAAGCTCTTATAAAATCAGGGATAAGGGACGCTTGTGACGGTATAGAAAAAGGGATATGCCATCATCTTATGGAAGAGAGTTTTTACACTCAGGCATCCATACCAAAAGCCGCTGAGATGAAAAGCAATATGTTTATGAAGGATGTGCTGAGCGCAGATGTTATAATCGCAATCCCTGTTGCCAAAAGCCACGGAAGCGCCGGCTGCAGCCTCTCACTGAAAGGGCAGATGGGGCTGATATATGACCGGCGCATTATGCACTCAAGATATAATCTGGCAACAGCCATAGTGGATATGAATATGCTCATAAAACCTCATCTTGCAGTGATTGACGCCACAAGGGTACTGACCACAAACGGTCCCGGCGGTCCGGGTAAGGTTATTACCCCGGGAGAGGTCATAGCCTCCGCTGACGCTGTGGCGGCGGATGCTTTTGCCGTTTCAGCATACGAATGGTATGGGCAGAAAGTGACCCCTGAAAAAACTGAATATTTACGCATTGCACATGAACGGGGGCTTGGCAGGATTGATATAAATAATCTACAGATATCGCGGTTTGTGGTTTAAATGCCCGACATGAGAAAAAGTCTGCGGTACCGCGCCACTGTTGTAAGGTATATGATTCAAGGCGCAGTTCTGTCACTTTTTCTCATTTTTCTGTGGTTTATGCCACGGCTTAAGGCAGGCGATATATTTGTACAGTTTGATCCGCTGGCATCTGCGGTTTTAACTTTGGCTGCAAGAAAATTCCTGCCGGATATGATACCGGGGTTAATTGTCATTACCTCAGCCTTTTTTTTCGGACGGTTTGTCTGCGGTCATATTTGCCCCATGGGAACAACTGTAGATATAATGGGAACCGTTCTGCGGAAAAATTTTAAGCCTTGGACAAAAAAAATACCTGATGGGCTGTACCGGCTCAAATACATTCTGCTTGCATTTGTGGCGGGCGCGGCGCTGATAAAGATTAATCTGTTTTTCTGGCTCTCCCCGCTGCCCCTTGTATCACGGTTTTACACTATACTTATCCAGCCGTTTACCACGCTTCTCGGAAACAAATCTTTATTTTGGGCGCAGCCCGCGCTTTCAATGATAAACGCCGGGCAACTGGAATATTTACAGATAACTGTTCGTAGATTTGACGGTATATATTTTATCCTGTTCTTTTTTGCGCTGATTTTTTCATTGGAACTTATACGTCCCAGATTTTGGTGCCGGTATATATGCCCTGCCGGAGCGCTTCTGGGAATATGCTCAAAAATGACTTTTTGGCGGCGTAGGGTACATAAATGCAACAAGTGCGGCGTTTGCGCTAAAAAATGTTCCACAGGAGCCATAGTCACGGATGGAAAAGATATTGCCAATAATGAAGTTAACTTTTCAGCGCCGCCTCAAAAATCGGGGGAGCATACTGCTTACAGTGAATGTATAACTTGCCGGAAATGTGTTGATATTTGCAATATAAATGGAGTGACCTTTGCTTTCTTAGGGAAAAAACAGCCTTCCGTGCAAGGGATTTTACCGGCGCGCCGGACATTTATGATCGCCGCGGGAGGCGGCGCGGGATTTGCCGCTTTGGAATTTTTAGATCTCCGTACTATTACAAGCGATGGGAAGGAAGGTACAGTTTACCCGGAAACATTTGTTCGCCCGCCCGGAGCGCTTCCTGAAAAAGAGTTTCTTTCCAGATGTTTAAGATGCGGTTTGTGTATGAGGGTCTGTCCCACAAACGGTTTACAGCCGGCTACTATTATGAACGGATCCAATTTCGGCAGTATGTTCAGCCCTGTACTTGTGTCAAGGCGCGGTCCGTGTGAGCCGGATTGCAATCTGTGCGGGGTAGTATGCCCAAGTCAGGCAATACGCGGATTGCCGCTGAAAGAGAAACGTTGGGCAAAGATAGGCACTTCGGTGGTAATTCCCGGGCGCTGTCTTGCCTGGAATAACAGCAAAAGCTGCGTGGTTTGCCAAGAAGTCTGCCCATATGGCGCAGTAAAAATTGTTCCGATGGAGACTGCTTCAGCGATGTCTGCCGCAGCATATTTTCTGGACAGTAAATATCCTGTGCCTGTAGTTACCGCGGAAAAATGTTTCGGTTGCGGGTACTGTGAAAAACATTGTCCCGCATCGGCGCCGGCCATAATAACTGTACCTTTGAATCCGTTGCGTATATCGGAAAAGGATTATGAAGTGACCGGAAAAGAACAGGGACTTATGCTTGAGCTGGTAAACAAATCGGCAGAATCCCCTGAAAATCTTTTCCCAATGGAAAAACTCTCCGAAGGTTCTTTACCGCCGGGATTTACTGATTAATACCGATGCTAATGACAAGTTAAACTGCTAAGTTAATTACAATGAGCCATACCAATCCGCTTGCATATAAACCACTTACGATGTCATCCAACAGTACCCCCCACGCGCCGTGCCAATTCCGGTCAATTTGTCTGGCAGGAGGAATCTTAATAATATCCAGTATTCTAAACAATAGAAAACCGGTCAGCGCTATTACCCATACTGGTCCGGCATTAACCACAAGTGGGACAACCAGATAACCCGCCACCTCGTCCAGAACAAATTGTCCGGGGTCACTATCGTTCCAATGTTTTTGCGCCCACGGCGTCAACCAAAAGTGTGCTGCACAAACCGCCAAAAAACATATTGCCAAGGCAATCCAATGCCATTTTTCAGGTAACAGCCAAAACACCCCCAAGTGCATTCCTACACCCAGCAACGCGCCAAAACTCCCCGGAGCAAATGGCATCAATCCCAATCCAAATGCCGAGGCAATTAGCAACCGGCAACGTTCACAAAAATTTTTCATAGCACAACGCAAAATCAGTGCATATTAAGTCGCTAAATGCGCATATTACCGCATTGTAGCCGCTGCATTGTTTATCAAGCGCAATATTATTCAGGTTAATAGACATATTTCTCCTTTCGCTGGTATTGATTGCGTACAATTCGTGATATTTCACCAATCCAAAGTACTGAAGATGTAAAGATCAGAATAATGATCCAGTCACTGATCGCCAGCGCTTGAACATTAAACATTCTGCCGCCAAAAGTTACGATTACCCATTGTCCTACTAGAATGACAATGGTAATTATTATAAATCCGGCGCATTTGCCGAGCGCGGAAAAAGACGATTTGCCGGTCATAAAGGCTTTAGCGTTAAACATATTCCAGAATTGCAACAAAACAAAAATGGTAAAGAAAAGTGATTGTTCGTAATGTGAAATACCGTCGCCTCGACTGAAATTAAAAAAGTTTCTTCCGAAATCAACCGGATTGAACTGGGTAAGAGCAGTTATTTCATTATGTTTAAAATACTGCATTAACCCAAAGAGAAAAATTACAAAAAAAACGCCTACGCCGATAATACGCCGCGCCATAAGCCTGCTAATGATGTTTGCTTCGCGTTTGCGCGGCTTCTCAAACATCACGTTTTCGTTTGGCGGAAGCGACGCCAGCGCCAGCGCAGCAAAGGTATCCATAATAAGGTTCATCCACAACATCTGCGTAACGGTCAGCGGTGACTCTGTACCGGTGAACGCGCCGATCAGGACGATGAAACAGGCGGCTACGTTGACAGTTAGCTGAAAAAGGATAAATCGTTGAATATTCTGATACAATGAGCGTCCCCACATTACCGCGCGGGTAATGCTGGCGAACGAGTTGTCCAGAATCGTAATGTCGCTTGCCTCTTTTGCGACTGATGTGCCGTCTCCCATTGAAAGACCAATATGTGCGGCGTTGAGCGCGGGCGCATCGTTTGTACCGTCACCGGTAACTGCTACAACCGCCCCATTCTTTTGCAGTAGTTCAACTATTCGCTGTTTGTCAAGCGGACGCGCCCGCGAAAGTATCTTTAATTCAGAAACCCGCGCCAACGCTTCGTCATCTGGCAATTTGGCAAACTCCGCTCCACTTAAATGACTGCTTTCAGGTTCATTTTTCCGCCATAATCCGATTTGCCGCCCGATTTCCTTGGCTGTACCGGGAGTGTCACCTGTAATAATTTTAACATCTATGCCCGCATTCATACATTCCTTTACCGCCGCAGGAACCTGTACGCGCACAGGATCAGAAATCGCGACCACGCCGAGAAACGTCAGATTTACATTATCAAGACCGCCATCGTTAAACAGATCCACGTTTACACTGTCAATAAACTGGAATGCCAAACCCAGCGTGCGCATGGCTTGGTTCTGATATTTTTGCAACTGTTCATGGACAGTATTCTCTGCCACAGGCACGGTCTTGCAAAGTGAGAGTACAATTTCAGGAGCTCCTTTGACGTAAAGTACGCGCCGCCCGTTGAACGCCTGAGATTCTACTAATGTTGCCATATATTTGCGCTCGGTTGAGAATGGCAGTTGTTTGATTTGTTTTGTCGTTTCACGCAATTCAAGGTATTTTATGCCGCGTTTGTGCAGCCAGAGCAGTAACGCGCCTTCGGTCGGATTCCCCAAAACCGAAATTTTGCCTTGATCTGAAAAATTAAGCCAAGCGGTGGAATTTAGCGCGAAGTTTTCATAAATCAAATCATCTCCCCTTTCACCTGAGCTTGTTCCGTAGAACGCTGTGTCCGCCACATCCATCTGGTTTTGTGTGAGGGTACCTGTTTTATCCGTACAGATTACGGTAGTCGCTCCCATAGTTTCACAGGCGTGCATTTTACGGACTAAGTTGTTGGTTGACATCATCTGCTTCATACTTAAGGCTAGGCTTAACGTCACGCTCATAGGTAATCCTTCGGGTACAGCGACAACGATGAGCGTAACCGCTATCATTACCGTATTCAATAAAAACCCTCCGAATGCGAACCAATCCCATTCCAATTGCGACGAACCGAGAAACCACCATAGTAGCCGCACTGCAATAACTAATACTGCCAGCGCGTAACTGGTCTTCGTAATCAAATCAGCCAGTTTACCTAGCTGTTCGTTAAGCGGGGTCACAATACTATTATCTATCTGCGCGCCGCTGAAAACTTTGCCGGCTTCCGTATTGTCGCCTATGCGCGTTATTTTTGCTATTCCATGACCGCTTAAAACTTTTGCGCCGCGCAAGACA
>JAIRQX010000023.1 GCA_031256375.1 Deferribacteraceae bacterium | reverse complement strand
CCCGCCCATCCAAAAGAGAAAGCCCCATGCGTGCGAATGATCTTGCTTTTTTTATAATTTGTTCCTTGCTATCACCGAAGTTTTTTCCGTCAACGCTTATTGAGAGAAGGTGTATAGATTTTTCTGTGTTCAGTTTAGGACTCTTTGTACTTACAAATATTTTGCCTTGACTTTCTTTGATTATATATCCATCATGGTTTTCGCGGTTTACCGCACTGCCATCAAGAGGCGAAACATCCTGAAACTCAATTTTTCCAATAACCGGACAGCTTTTTATTGTCCCTAGTGTTACTGTTTTTTCAAATTCCAGATGCTTTTTCCATTTTTTGATAAATTCTGCGAATTTCACACGGTCAACTATATAGGGAACATTTTCAGGTTTAGCTAAATCAAGGTTTATAAGGTTGTTGCCAGTTGGATTGCGTTTAACCGGCTTGCCCACGGAACAGCTTAAATAAAATTCATAATCCAATTTTCCCGTTGAGGGAACCAGATAAAAATCTTTTACGTTTACTTGGCTATCATGTTCGTTAACAAAACGAAGATCGCCTTTTAACATAATAGTTGTATTGTTATTTAATTTTTGAGAAGCAAAACTATCCAAATCCAGGCGAAAGAAAAAATTGAATATTGTCTGGCTGGTATTAACACCTGGATTACTTGGTTCCTTAATTGTTCTGTACATATTTGGGCTTGAAACGTACACCCCGATTATGTGGGGCAGAATTTCATAAAAAAATTCGTTTTTTGAAAGGCCAAATTGTTCCAATAAATTGTCGATTTTTTTATTGAGCTTTTTAGCGATTTCTTGTGTCCTTTCATTTTTTTCAGAACCAAAGGCAAAATTTATATAGCCGTCACTCATCAATGGACCTCGCCGGAGCCGAAATCTGCCCTTGAAGGGTATATCTTTTATCATAACAAACTATGGCTTGTTTGGATAGTAAGAATTGATAAGCAAATTAGACTGTTAATTTCCTGAATTATTATATGATACCTCTTAATAGCAAAGAATTTGCACAATTTACCTATTCGCGTCTGCGCCCGGCTGCTCTACATTTTTAACAAAATTCATTTTGCAAGGAGAAGAAAATGCAAAGAAAAACAACGCCAAGCGACACTGAGCGTTATGCGCTCATGGAAAAGTCGGTATTATTGCGTATTGAGCAGCTAAGAATGGGGCTGCTGCAACTCACTGATGCCACTACCGCCGAAAGGCTGCTTAAGGAGCATGGGAAGGATATCCGTTATATCGCTCCATGGAAGAAGTGGATCGTCTGGAACGATACCCATTGGGAAGCTGACAGCGGAGCATTGATTCATACAAAAGCTCTTGAGATTGTGCGGAATATCTACGGTGAAATTTATAAAACCGCAGACTGCCGTGAACGTATGGAGATAGAAAAATACGCTGTCAAAAGCGAATCGATCAGACAGCGGGAAAATTTTGTCAGGTCTGCCAGATACATACTTGAGCTTAACGCGGCGGTTGACGATCTGGATCGCGACTCCTGGTTATTGAACGCTGAGAACGGAACCATCGACCTACGAACCGGAGAATTATTACCACATCGACAGGAGGACATGATCACAAAGATTGCAAAAGCACAGTATGACAGGAACGCCGGCTGCCCAAAATGGAAACAGTTTGTCAGGGAGATAATGGGCTTTAAGGGCGATTTGATTACTTTTCTCCAAACTGCCGCAGGCTGGGCTGTCAGCGGGGACATCAGCGAGCAGTCTATGTTTATACTCTACGGAACAGGAGCTAACGGCAAGAGCACGTTCCTCAATATGGTTATGCGTATCCTGGGAGATTACGCTACTACCAGCTGCTCTGAGACCTTTATGAAACGGAGCAGCGATTCGCTTACCAACGATATAGCCCGCCTGCGGGGGACGCGGTTTGTGAGCACTATGGAAACTGAACAGGGGAAGCGGCTTTCTGAACATTTAATCAAGCAGGCTACGGGCAACGACCAACTGACCGCCAGGTTTTTATACGGCGAGCATTTTAATTTTCTGCCTACTTTCAAGATTTTCATGGCGACTAACCATAAGCCGGTTATTAAGGGGACTGATCACGGTATCTGGAGACGTATTAAATTGATACCTTTCACCGTTATGATTAGCGAAGAAAAGATGGTTAAAAGACTTGAACAAAAACTGATGGAAGAAAAGTCCGGTATACTGAACTGGCTGATTGAGGGTGCGCTGCGCTGGCGGAAAGAAGGTTTGAATACTCCGTCAATCGTCTTAAACGCCACAGATGAGTACCGTGGAGAGATGGACGTTATCGGTAACTTTATCAAAGAGTGTTGTGTTCAGAAACCTGAAATATCAATACGGGCGCGGGAATTGTTCCATGCCTATCAAGACTGGTGCGATGAGAACAACGAACAGGCAACCAGCGAGCGGATGTTCGGAATGAGGATGAAAGAACTTGGAATGACGCAGAAGCGTGCTTCTGACGCGCGGTATTGGGAGGGTTTGGGGCTTCAAGTATAAAGAGACGCGCTGGCTCACCTAAAGATAATTTACATTATTGTAACATACCACGCTCTGACTGCGGTGCAGACGGTGCGCACCTTCGGAGCGGGCTAAAGCAAGCCTCATTTTTTCTTCACTGATGCTTTGTCCGGCGCCGGAACGTTTGGATTTTTTCATCTACACCCTGCGGGTGCGTTTGTTTGTTCCCCCGCACCCCCTTCCGGTTAGGCGGTGAAAGCATAGACTATGATTTTTTTGTCGTCCGTTGTTGATATGGTTTGATATTGAGACAGCGGCAGTTGGCTTTAGTGATATGTAAAAAAATGTGAAAAAATAGTTATGACATGGTTTGTTTTTGGAATATGCAAAAACTGGCAATTTTAAAGGGGCGCACGGACTCCCCTTGTGAAATATTTTATCCGGCGGCATAAGGAACCGGCTGTTCCCAGCGCCGCTTCAAGAGCAATACGTCATTGTTTATAGCATATAAAGCTACATTGAAAATTTTGTTAATAAGAAATATTAAATACGATTATTTTATTTCTATTATTATATTTACTCTTTTTATTTTGCTTATGCTTTCTAAAGAGAGAAAAAAAATAAATAAAAAGATATATATAGGAGTATGCCGGAATCTGAGGTCAGATTGTACATACCTACATGGATTAATTAAAATTGAAACGGCGTTTTATCAGCTGATACCCAGCCTGACTACATACGCCTTTGCGGATAATTATTCATAAACAAAAAATGCGTATGTTGTCAGGCTGGGTCTTTTAGAGTAAATGCTCTTTCGAATAATTGCCCGCTTGCCTGAAAGGTTAGCGGGTTTTACGGAGTTACTAATCAGCAAACAACTCCAACTAATTACTATCAGCCCTCTTACGGCTTATGTTTCACATTCGCATTCATGCCGCCGTTACGTGCGTCTTCATAAGAAGGCGCGCGGTACGGCGGGGTGTTGGCGGCTTTATGTTTCATTACGGAATTTGGAAATGATGCTTTAATTACGTCAGCCGTGGGCGTAGTTCGCTTTGCTTGTTGTTATACGAGAAGCCGGGCGGGCATAGTGCGACCTTATGCGGCTGAACGCAGGGTTTTGAGCATCGGATTATTTTTTATTTT
>JAIRQX010000128.1 GCA_031256375.1 Deferribacteraceae bacterium | reverse complement strand
GTTTGCTTGGTAATCATCTTTTTGACTGAGTATATGGTAAAAAACAATCTTAAAGAAAATGCGAAGGAAGTCGCGTATCACATAGCGGATGCCAGTCATCATGAACTTATAACCAGCATAAATGAGTATTATAATGCTTTGAATGAAATGGCGACAATCTTTGCCATTCTTAACAGCAAATACAACGATAATACTTCAATCGCTACAGTTCTGGACATCCTTGAAAACGGATTTAAAAATCATGGTATAGAAGGCGGAACGGTATATCTGCTGGATGGGGTTATTGAACCTGACGCAAAGGAAAACGAATACTATCTTTTTAACGATTCTTCTGAAAAATACGCGCTTGAAAACCTTGAAAATACCCGCACCGCCGCTCCTTGGCATAAAAGCGTTATGTTTGACAAAGCGCCTTACATAACGGAACCTTTTTTTTACAACAATGCTATTTTTGACTATGTTGAAAGCGCTACCCAGCAACAACTTGATTCCGGCGAAATAACTTTTATGTTTACAATGGCTGTGCCGATTTTCGGGACAGACGGTTCCGCTATAGGCGCGGTTACTATGGATATACATATGAATTCTTTTCAGCGGATTGTAGAACAAATTAAACCTTTCGGAACAGGTTACGCAATACTTTTGAGCAGGGAGGGCGCCGTTATGGTTGCTCCCGATGCGGCGATATTGGGAACCGATTACTCTAAAATTGAATATATGAAAGGTTTTAACCCCGCGGATATTATATCGGCTTACAGTTCCGGCAAAGATTTCGCAACAGAATGGTATAACGCAAAAACCGGAAAAGATATGGGTTTGGTTACATTTGCATTAGATGTGGGCGAACTTAAGCCGTTGGGATTAATTGCAGCATTCACCATTGATGACGCTTACAAATCTGTGAAATTGCCTGCAATGCTTCTGATATCCCGCTCAATACTTGCTTTCATCGTTATTATTATTATCATTATATATTTAATTACAAAACACAGCATAATAAATTATCTTAAGCAGTTTATGAGCGCGCTTAAAGACCTTACCGAAGGCGACGGAGATCTTACCAAACAAATATTAATAAAAACCGGTGACGAGTTTGAGGTGCTGGCAGGCTATCTGAATATGTTTGTCAGCAGTTTGAAGAAAATAATCCACGAAGTGAAAATTGCATCAGACGAAATGGCGTCCGGCAATAACCAGCTTGCAATTTCCATGGAAGAGCTGTCCGCTACCTTTTCCGGTCAATCAAAGCAAGTGTCAACTATAGCGAAGAATATAAACGTTATAAACGATTCTTCCAAAGCCACAATGTCAAAGCTCGAAGAAAACAATGAAAAGATGAACGGCGCCCAAAACTCAATGCTCAAAGGCAGTAAACAGTTGGATGTTGTTGTAAATGACATGAATCTTATAAAAGAGAAAAACAGATCGCTGAGTGTAACAGTTGAAAATCTGTCCGAATCTTCCTCTAGAATTGGTGATATTTTAGGAGTGATAAACGATATAGCGGATCAAACAAACCTGCTTGCCCTAAACGCGGCGATAGAGGCGGCAAGAGCCGGCGATGCGGGGAGAGGGTTTGCCGTAGTCGCCGATGAGGTGCGCAAACTTGCCGAAAGGACACAGCGTTCAACAAGCGAAATATCCGCGATAATAATGACATTGCAGAAGGAAACCTCTGTCGCTTCCTCAGGGATGAACGATGCCACAGTAAGTGTGAACGGAGGGCTTGAAAATATTAATAAAACTAATGAAGTTTTTAAAAATGTTGTGGATGTTGTCAACGAAATAGGCATTACCACAAAAGATGTCAACAACGGTATATCGGATCAGTCAAAGATGATTCAGGATGTGGATGACAATACTAACGGAATTGCCGCCGGAGTTGAGGAGAGTGTACAAGCGGCGCAAGAAATTTTAAACACTGTGTCTAATCTGCAAAGTAAGGCGGAAACTCTTAAAAGGATTGTTTCCAAATTCAAGGTGGATTAATATATCAATATGGAAAAAACAGTTGAAATTCAAGTCAGGTTCAGAGATTTAGACGCTTACGGTCATGTGAACAATGCAGTGTATATGTCTTATCTGGAAATAGCAAGGGTGGAGTTGATTAAAGATCTGTTTTTACAGGATATGGCTGAAAATATTCAGTATCTGCTAGTAAGCGTAAAACTTGACTATCGTCAGCCGATTCGCTTGAGTGATAAAGCGCTGGTACATTGTGAATTTAACGATATTGGCAAGGTTCGTTTTAAGGTTTTATATAAAGTGCATAACGGCGAGGGAAAAATATTCGCAGAAGGGTACAGCGTACACGCGCTGTTTAACGGAAATACGAACCGTCCTATGCGGTTGCCAGAAGAATGGATAGCAAGAGTCAGGTAGGTTATTATTTTAACTGCTATTTACCGCGGTTTTTGATAAGTCTGTCTGTCAGATACATAAGAATGCCAAGCCAGATCAGGCAGAAAACCAGTAAAAATTCTTTCGGCATCGGTTCTTTAAAGTAAAAAATACCCAAAAGAAATGTGGCGGTAGGGCTGGCATATTGTATAATACCCACTGTAGTCAGCGTCAGCCGCTGCACACCAAAAGCAAACCCCATAAGTGGTATGGCGGTAAACGGTCCCGCAAGCATTATTATAATTTTTGTTGATAACGGTTCCTGAAAAAATGACAGCCCATTGATATTTCCCATGTTAAATAAGAATAGCAGCGCCGGTATAATCAAAACGGACATTTCATAAAACATCCCTTCAAGCGCTCCGGATTTTACAAGTTTATGCACAGCGCCGTACATGGCAAATGTCACTGCCAGCAATATTGCAAAAAAGGGGATTCTGCCATATTCAAAAATCATATATCCAACGCCAGATAGCGCTAAAAATATTGCCGTTTTTTGCAGACCGCGCATACGTTCACCAAAAAAAAGCGCGCCAAATAGCGTATTAACCAGAGGGTTTATGTAATACCCCATACTGGACTCTATTACGTGTCCTGAAGATATGGAAAATATATAAACCCCCCAGTTTATTCCGATTAAAATCCCGCAGATGTACAGAAGAAAAACACTTCTCTTATCAGATAATATCTTTGCAGTTTTCCCCCATTGTCCTGTGACGGTAATGGCAATCACCACAAATATCCATGACCAAAACACACGGTAAGAGGTAATACCCAGAGGCGGAATGTGAAAAAACAGTTTCCAATAAAGCGGCAACATCCCCCATATTAAAAATGCAAGCAAAACAATAATAAAACCGGTTCGCGCTTGTCCTGTGTTTTCAGTATTTGCCGCACTTTGACCGCGCGCGCCGAAACTAGCTGTTTTCATGTATGGGATCTGTGTAAAAACTGTTTAATATCGCAGTGATCAGTGATTATCTGACTGTCAAACAAAGTGGATTTAAAAGCAATAAAGTTTATTCCCGCATCTTTTGCCGCCAGATAATCTGTTTCGGAGTCGCCGACAAACAGGGCATTATCAGCCCCGAAATAGGATAAAATTTTAAGAATACCTTCCGGGCTGGGTTTTGGGTTTCTAACATCATTGCTTGTTATTGTGTAAGAGAAATGCCCGTAAAGATTGTAATGCCGTAAATAGCTATCCACTGATTCCCCTCTGTTTGTGCAAATTGCAAGGATATAATCAGCGCTTAATTCCGGTATAGTTTCAGCAACCCCTGTTTCCAGCGGTGTGGCATCCAGCATATCCTGTATGGTAAACGGCGGCAGATAGTTGTACATCTTTTCCAGAAGCTCCCCGTCAGCATACTGCGACAGAAGCTGTCTGTGCGTCATTGCAAACACCTGTCCGCTGACATACGGATTATCCCAGTCCAGTTCAGGTAACCCAAAATGTCTGAAAATCGCCGCGTAATAAAACTTAATAGCGTTCTGGCTGTTTACAAGTACACCGTCAAAATCGTATATTATAAGCCCTTTCTTTTTCATAAACGGGGACGAGCCTGTCATTATCAGACATTAATCAGATTTTTTTTTGGGGTTCGGCAGGAGCGCTTTTCTTGAAAGTTCCAGTCTCCCGTTTCTGTCTTTGCCAAGATACATCACCTCTACCTTGTTGCCCACCGCTAAGTGATCCCCTATATTTGCCGTGCGTTCATGGCTGTACTGCGAGACATGCAACAGCCCCTCCAGTCCGGGCAATATCTCTACGAAAGCGCCGTATTCAGTGATTTTTTTAACAGTAGCGTTATAACTTTTACCTTCAACCGCTTCCGCAACGGAACTCTCTATCATATTTACTGCATTATCCATAGACGCCGCGTTAAGAGCAAAGATATTCACAATGCCGCCGTCCATAATGTCAATGGTGGCGCCGGTGGCTTCAATTATCGCTTTAATATTTTTCCCCTGCGGTCCGATAAGCATACCTGTTTTTTCAGGATTTATGCGGATTGTTTTTACTTTCGGCGCAGTCGGGGCAAGTTCGGGACGCACTGAAGGGACAGCCTCTTTCATTTTGTTCAGAATAAACAGTCTGCCTGATTTTGCCTGATTAAGCGCCTCCGAAAGGATTTCCCGGGATAACCCTTTGATTTTAATATCCATCTGCAACGCCGTAATCCCCTCTTCCGTGCCGGCAACTTTGAAATCCATGTCGCCCAGATGATCTTCCAGCCCCATAATATCCGTGAGGATAACGTAACGACCGTCATGATAGACAAGCCCCATGGCAACGCCTGCGACAGGAGCTTTTATAGGCACTCCCGCATCCATCATTGAAAGTGTGCCGCCGCATATTGATGCCATAGACGAGGAACCGTTTGATTCAAGTATTTCGGCAACAATGCGTATAGTATAAGGGAAAGAGTCATTGTCTGGTATTATGTATGAAAGGGCGCGCTCCGCAAGGGCTCCGTGACCTATCTCTCTGCGCCCGGGAGTCCCTATACGACCTGTTTCCCCAACGCTGAACGGTGGAAAGTTATACTGGAGATTAAACGATTTCTCCACCTCCCCTTCTATCGTGTCACTCATCTGACTGTCCATCTTTGAACCGAGGGTAACGGCTACAAGCGCCTGAGTTTCCCCTCTTGTAAAAAGCGAGGAACCGTGAGCGCACGGAAGCAGCGCCGTTTCTATGTCTATAGGGCGTATCTCATCGGTAGCTCTGCCGTCAACCCTGTTTCTGGAGCTGATAAGGTAATCGCGGAATATCCTTTTTTCCACCTCTTTACATAGGTCTTTAAAAAATGGCTCTTTTAAAGAAAACTCCTCTTCGCCGTATTGCGATTTCAGAATTTCAAGATACTCTTTTTTCGCATTATCAATAGCGGAGTATTTTTCTAATTTTCCTCTGACATTAAACGCTTCGCGGAGTCTGTTACCTGTTTTTTCGCAGCCGTCCGCCGTCATAACTTCAGGAATAGCAAAATCCGGATAATCCATCTTGGGTTTGCCCAATTTTGATGTCATCTCTTCCTGAAGGGCAACAATCTTTTTAATCTGCTCATGACCGAATATAAGAGCTTCAACCACCGCTTCTTCAGTAACGTTTGCCATTCCCGCCTCTACCATGACAATAGCGTCTTTTGTTCCTGCGATAGTAATATTCATCTCCAGTTCGCGGAATTGATCCAGAGGAGGGTTTATTATAAACTGACCGTTAAGTTTGCCTATACGCACAGCGCCAACAGGGGAATGAAAAGGGATGTCTGATATCATCAGCGCCGCGCTTGCCGCGTTGATGGCAAGAATGTCAGGCATATTTTTATTATCGGAAGATACGACCGTCGCTATTATTTGCGTGTCATTGCGGAATCCTCCGGGAAACATCGGTCTCAGCGGACGGTCTATGAGACGGGATGTGAGTGTCTCCCTGTCGCTTGGTTTAGTTTCTTTTTTTATATAGCCGCCGGGGAATTTACCTACGGCATAGAATTTTTCAATATAGTTAACTGTAAGCGGGAAAAAATCAACATATTCAGTTGGAGGTTTTGCCGCAACGGCTGTCACAAGCGCAATAGTATCACCATGACGCGCCCATATAGCGCCGTTTGCCTGTTTAGCTTTCCAGCCTGTTTCAAAAATTATCGGCGCTGCGTTTTCAGACAGCGCCAATGAAAAAGTCTCTATTTTTTTTTCCATGAATACTATTTCCTGATACCGAGAGAGTCTATAAGTGAACGATAACGGGCGTAACTTTTATGTTTCAGATAATCAAGCAGTTTGCGGCGTTTGCCGACAAGCATGAGAAGCCCCCGGCGGGAGTGGTGATCTTTGGCATGAATCTTAAAATGACCCGTAAGGTACTGAATACGTTCTGTTAAAATAGCAACCTGAACTTCAGGCGAACCTGTATCACCGTCATGTGTTTTAAATTTTTCAATTAATTCTCTTTTTAAAGCTTTTTCTAGCGCCATAATATTTGTGTTTACCTCCAAACAAATTCTTGTAACACTACTTGCTGTAATTTGCAAGTTTATTTTCACATGGCGTGCGTCCGCTATTGTATTTAGGCTACACTCAGATTATTCCTCGTTTTTTACGGAAAGTTTCAGCGCGGGGATCGGTTTTGTCCATGCTGTCAGGTTTTTTCATTTCGTAACTGTTATCTTCAATAAAAAAAGCGTTTTCAGATGTATCCATCGGCAGATCATCTCCGTGTTTGCTTTTTACCTCGTTGTGCAGAGCCATAATATATGCAAGAGCTTCGTTCCGTTCTTCCGCGGAACACTCTTCCACCATCATTGTCAGTTTAGGTGAAGTATTGCTCATGCCGTACATGATAAAACCCGTATCCCACTCAGCGCGGATTTGCCCGTCAAATTCAATAAGATTGTATTTTGCGAACGCTTTGCGAAGCTGCGCTACTATATCGTAAGTTATAGCCTCTTTAATCTCATTGGATTTTGAGTTGGTACGTATCTCTTTTGTGGCAAAACGGCGCGGAACTTTAGCGAAATAATCTTTAAGCGACTTGATTTTCAGATCATCCAGCAATTTTTCTAACAGAAAGACATTTTCAATGGCGTCATCCCTGACTATTCCGTCATCTGAATCACTTGCAAACATATGCAGCGACGCTTCTATCTGTAAGTCACGGTATCCCGACTCTTTTACAAAAGTGTCAGCCGATTCGTATCCGGCAGCCGCAACAACTTTAGACATATTTGCCATCATTGTCTCTTTCCAGAGAGAATGCCCTTTGCGGTGATATTGAATGGAACCCCCTTTTGCCTCTACAAAAGTTCTTATGCCGCTTGTAAAACGAGGGTCAACTATCACCGTGGTAACAATTCTATTAATTTCATCGGCTTCCCGCTGCGGCAATGTTTTTGATGAAAGCTCAGCAAACAGTTTAGGCGCTGCCATAGAAAGTTTATAATCCGCAAGAATAAAGGCTAAATCATCACCCAGATAATGTCCTGTCCCGGATAAAGACAGCGCTCCGGCGCCCTCTGTCAGAGATCCTCTGTCAGCATCAAGGTCAAAGGAGTGTACCCTTAAACCCTTTTCAAGTACAGACGCTAGCTCCGGCACCTTTTCAAGCATCTCTTTGCGCGTAGGGTCTGCCAGCATATGTCCTTCATTGACATTTATATTATCACCCAGTATGATTAAATTGTCCTTTCCGAAAATCTCCTGAAAGAGTTCTTTATATTGAAGCCCTGTCCCGCCGAACAGATTTATAGCTAATTTCCGTGGATTTTCTTTAAAATACCCGCCATAACGGGCAATCATTTTAGCGTAATAGAGATTTCTGCCAACAGCCGTTTTATCGTACACAACTCCCGGAGAGGCGTCTCTGCCTATGGTCTCTCCCAAAAGCGCATCGTTCATCTGTTTTAATAGGTATGTATGTATCCCCTGCTGACCTATGGCAAATTTAGCGCCGTTGGTTGTTACCTCTACATGGGAGCGGGTTATTTGTACGTGACCTTCCGTTTTAAACTGTGTCTGGTTGTGATAAACCTGACCTGATGAGGCTATCCCCAAGTCAAAAACGTTGATTCCCTGCTCTGTCAGCCCTTTGCTAAACGCTTCCGCCAGATCTTTTGATGTGGGACCATTGTCGTAACCAACTGAAACGTATTCACCGGGATTAAGCTGTACTGCAATACCATTCTCTGTTTTCAGCGTAAGGCTGCCCATAAGCACACCTGCTATGCGCATACTTTCGGGGGTCAGTACAGCTTTATCAGAGAAAAATGAACCCGGTTCCCCTACATAAGCGCGGATATCATAAGCAGTCCCCTTAAAAAGTTTGTCTTTTACTCCGAGAATTGATTTGCTGACACATTCTTTCATAACTTATAACCTCTCAAATGTTTACTATCGCATTTTAACTGTGACAATCCGGAACTTAATTAATCCAGACTAATTGTATGTTAATATATCCTTGTTTGCAACCTGTTATTACACCACGGCCACGCCAGTTTCATAAAATTGCCAAATAGCCTCCAATATGCTATAGCAGTTCCACTTTACATTAACCGTCTTTGCGAGCGGAATGTTTTTTATGAAGCGCGGCAATCCATGCAGGTAAAAGCTCTAACTGGATTGCTTCGTCACTGCGTTCCTCGCAATG
>JAIRQX010000057.1 GCA_031256375.1 Deferribacteraceae bacterium | reverse complement strand
AGCAGTTAAGCCCCCCAGCGCCGAAGGTAGTCGGTAAAGATAATACCCGCAAGAATAGGTCGCCGCTAAGATTTTTAAATTAAGCCCTGTACCGATCCGGTACGGGGCTTTTTTTACGCGCTAATTAAATCCTGAAAATTGAGAACCTGCATGAATGAACGCCCTAGTATTTAATTGTGTAAATAAATACCTTGATTTCTCACTTTGCTGAAAAATAGGTAAAAAAATGAAAAAATCATAATAGTTATTGTTGATTTTCAGCATTTTTTTGCACTGTCATAATAACTTATTTAAAAAGTCTCTTTTATCCACATTACTGCTTAGAACCTAATATACTCAAGGCTCTACAGGTTCAGTCAACAAAAAATTGGGGGTACGCGAGTAAATCTTGCTTATTGACATATATTATTCAAACAGTTATAGTTAACTGCTTTTATAGTGCGGTCATTAGGGGTGTTTTATGAGCAACATCGGAACGGTCAAATGGTTTAATAATTCAAAAGGGTATGGCTTTCTCACAGACGAAAACGGCAATGATATCTTTGTTCATTATTCAGCCATAACAATGGAGGGTTATAAAACTCTGAAACAAGGGGATCAGGTAAAATTTGAAGTAGTACAGGGGGAGAAAGGGTTGCAGGCTATTAATGTAGCCAGACCTTAATCCGTTTTATTCAGCGCTGCATATTAATTCTAATTTAATTTAAAAACGGGATAATCTGCCATTCAGTTGTTGATGATGTGTGTTTTGGCTTCATAATTCCAAGCTGGTTGTTTAGCGCCGGCTTGCAGTCTATGTGCTGTGGCATTTCAATGTTGGAATGCTATAGGAGGCGCAAAGCTCCGGTCGCGAAGCAATCAGGCGCGATGATAATTGCACTTTCAGTTAAAAGTCGTTATAAAATCATCAGCTCTTTGCTTACAATGCCGTTTTTTAATTTAGAATCAGAAATAAGTCGCTTACGAACTGTTTTATTATATTTAAAAAATTAAATTGACCTTGCAAAATATTATACTGTATAATGCAATATATCAAGTTAAAGTATGTGCCGCCATACGGCGCCGCAAACAGGAGTGATTTATGACCCTAAACGAATTAAAGCACGCAAACCTCAAAAAATGGATCGAGGAGGCGGTAAGCCTTATGACCCCGGATTCCGTTGAAATTTGCGACGGCAGCCAGTCTGAGTATGACAGAATGCTCAAAACTCTGCTTGACGCTGGGCTTGCAACACCGCTGAACAGTGAAAAACGGTCTAACAGTTATCTTTTCCGTTCTGACCCGTCAGATGTTGCCCGTGTGGAAAATCGCACCTACATTGCAAGCAAGAATAAAGATGATGCCGGTCCCACCAACAACTGGGTTGATCCTGCTGAATTGAAGAAAACCATGAGCGGATTGTACAAAGGTTGTATGAAAGGGCGCGTCATGTATGTAGTCCCATTCTCAATGGGTCCCGTAGGTTCGGTCATTGCAAAAATCGGTGTAGAAATTACCGATTCCCCCTATGTTGTGGCAAATATGCACGTCATGACGAGGGTGGGGACAAAAGTTCTGAGCGCCTTAGGCAGCGATGGTTTTTTTGCGCCCTGTTATCATTCTGTTGGCAAACCTCTTGCAGACGGAGAGAAGGACAATGGCAAATGGCCATGCGCCCCGATAGAGCAAAAGTACATAAGCCACTTCCCTGAAACCCGTGAAATATGGTCTTACGGTTCAGGATACGGCGGAAACGCGTTGCTGGGTAAGAAGTGTCTGGCTCTCCGTATTGCATCGGTACTAGCAAGAGATGAAGGCTGGCTTGCAGAGCATATGCTCATTCTTAAACTTACCAACCCTAAAGGAGTTTCAAAATATGTCGCCGGCGCGTTCCCTTCTGCGTGCGGTAAAACAAACCTTGCAATGCTTATTCCTACCCTGCCGGGATGGAAAGTGCAGACTGTAGGTGATGACATCGCATGGATGAAATTCGGTCCGGACGGCAGACTTTATGCTATCAACCCCGAAGCGGGCTTTTTCGGTGTAGCGCCCGGCACTAACGAAAGTTCCAACCAAAATGCAATGGCGTCAATAAAGTCAAACACTATTTTTACCAACTGCGGTCTTACCGAAGACGGCGATATATGGTGGGAGCAGATCGGTCACGGAGCGCCGGGCGCGGAGATTATTGACTGGAAGGGGCAGAAGAAGCCGGCTCCTAAAACCGATAAAAGCCCGAAAGGGGAGGAAATTGCCCACGCTAACGCCCGTTTTACTGCGCCGGCTAAACAATGTCCCGTTATGGCGCCTGAATGGGAAGACACGAAAGGAGTACCGATCAGCGCTTTCCTTTTTGGCGGCAGACGCCCGAGTACCATTCCTCTGGTAAACCAGAGCAATAGTTGGGCTCACGGCGTATTTATGGGTTCTATTACAGGTTCTGAAGTCACTGCCGCGGCAATAACGGATCAGGTTGGGCAGGTACGCCGTGATCCGTTTGCTATGCTGCCTTTCTGCGGTTATAATATGGGCGATTACTTTAAACACTGGATTAAGATTGGCGCGAAAGCTGAGGCTGAGGGCAACGGTGATAAACTGCCGAAGATTTTCTTTGTTAACTGGTTCCGTAAAGACAAAAACGACAAATTCATGTGGCCCGGATACGGTGAGAACAGCCGTGTGTTGGCATGGATATTTGACCGTTGCGACAATGCGGATAATTTTGTGGAAACTCCTATCGGCAACCTGCCGAAACCCGGATCAATTGAGCCGCCTGCGGATGTAAGCGCCGAAACGCTGAAGGAACTTTGTTCAGTTGATATTGAAGGCTGGAAAAAGGAGATCGCCGATGTACGGAAGAATCACTACCCTCAGTTCGGCGACAAACTGCCAAAAGAGCTTGCAGGTGAACTGGACGCTATAGAGAAACGGCTGAACGGCTGATGCCATATAGCAGTTTCATATTTTTTGAGTATTATTAAAAGCGTGTCAAAAGGTTTTTTTACTCTTTTGACGCGCTTTTTCCTCAGAGGCGGGCAATTTTGTCAAATACATCCGATCTTTACAAAGCCATTGAGACAATCAGTAAGGCGGCGCCTCGGGTAAAAACCGAGTTTGTCGGTATAAACAAACTGAATGGGCAGGTGTGCGCTGAATCAGTCTGTTCTTCCATAGATTACCCTGTTGCTGACAGGTCGCTGATGGATGGTATAGCCTACAACAGACAGTGTGCCGACCCATCCAAACCGTTAAAGATTGTTAAGCAGCTCTCAGCGGCTGAAACATATCAGGGGAGGCTGAATAACAACGATTGTGCGCAACTTTCAACCGGTTCTTTTCTGCCTGCCGGCGCAGACACTGTGATACCCATAGAGGATGTAAAGATAACCAGACGTAATGTACATATATTACGGGACGTCCCTGCGGGTAAATTTATAGAAAAATGCGGAGATATTTTTCATAAAGGGGATTTGGTATTGTCCAAAGGGGCGCAGATTGATCCGTGGTATGTAGAAACTTTGGCGGCGCTCCGCATAAACAGCGTTAAAGTTTTGAGTATGCCGCGCCTCGGGATACTTTCCACCGGTTCGGAGATGACCGGTCAGTTCAGCGCCAGAGGAGCTGTTATCAACAGTAACTATTACGCCCTTTCCTTTATGTTGCGCAAATTTAACGTCCCTTTTGGCTATCTGGGCATTGTCAATGACGACGAATCCATTTTGGAGGATAATTTGCGGGCAGCCGTTGAAAATTTTGATGCGGTTATCACAATTGGCGGCACTGCCCGCGGCAGATATGATCTTATGCACAGCGTGGTATCACAAAATCTTAAAGGCAAGGTGATTGTGAACGGGGTAAAAGTTGCGCCGGGCAAAACATTCAGATTTGCCAAAATTGGCGTCACCCCCCTTTTTATCCTGCCGGGTACGCCGGCAGCGGCGATTGTATGTTCAGAACTATTTATAACTTCATGGCTTTTGGCATATCAGGGGGTATCGTGGAAAAACGCCACTCATTCATGCACAATGGGGTTTGAAATTACCAAAAAAGCCGGGTTTTACAAGCTGATCCCATGTTGGTGTAAAATCTCTGAAGGCAGGCTTACTGCCCTTTCCCGCACACGCAAGGAAACGGAAGATCACCGGGGGGCGCGTAGCGCAATGCTGATACTGGAGCCGGATACAACAAAACTTTCTTTAGGCGACACCGCTACGCTGTTTGACGCTTACAGCTTTTTTTGAGACAAGACACGCCATTTTAGTTTTCGGAATTATTCGTAAATAGCCTTAATAATAATCTCTTTCGGTCTGTCACAGCCTTTCAGCGGTTTTATCAGCCCCTGAATTGAGTATGTGAGCATCTCCCTCAAAAAATCTTTTGTGGGTACCGCTTCGCCGTTTACCACAAGCTGTAACTTGTACGGTGGCTTTTTGGCGAGAAATTTCTCCTCAATGAATGAAGTCACGCCGGGCGCGTTATTGATATCAAAAAAGGGAATCCCATCTGTTTTCAGCGAATCATCGTCTGAAACAACTGCGATAAGATTCGGATCGGAATCGTTTGAGCGGTCTTTTCCGTTATCTTTCCTTACAACCTCTATCTTGGGCAGACTTCTGTTTTTAAAACCTTCGCATATAATAATATCTGCGTCTGCCGGCGTTAAATAGGCAAGTTCCGCAGGAGATTTGTCTTTTGAAGAATCGCAGTGAACCAGAAAACCTTTTGCGTTGGAAACTATGCTGCATACGGCGCCTGATTTTTTGTGTCTCACAGAGTCGGAGTCCGCTATATTAAAATCGTGAGTATTGCCATCGTGCTTGATCGAAGCGACATGAAAACCTTTATCTGTCAGCAAAGTTATAACTTTGGATACAAGGGTTGTTTTCCCGCTGTTTGAAAAACCTGTGAATGTCACTATCGGTAACATAATTTCTCACCACGATATTTATTCTTACCTTCACTAAATATAATGCTATTTGCGGTTAAATGCAATGTCTTTAACAATTCGGATGGGAGGTCAACCTTAAAGAGGTTCTTTCAATTAATTTATTCAATATTTCTCAATAAAATCAATATATTACAGACTTAATTTCAGAATAATTTGGGGGTACGCCAGAATAAGATATGGTTGATTCTTGAACTGAAGAGCGCTACAGTTCTAGAAATCTATTTTTGGGGAAAATATCATGTCAAACGACAAGTACACATCAATTGTAAATCTTGATTTCCAGTATGCACACAGATTTATGAACTGGGAAAGAGAAGCGAAACATCTTCACGGGCATTCAGGTCTATTAACGATTGAACTTGAAGATACAGTAGATCCGGTAACCGGCTATGCACACGCGTGTAAAGATGGATTCAAAAAAGCATGGGAGGTTTGTGACCACTTCCACCATGCAACGTTGTTTCAGGAAGGCGACCCGCTTCTTGACGCAGTTCTCGCAGTTTATAAAAAGGAAGGTATTGTTAATGACCCAAAACATTGTGTTCCTCTAAAAAAGATAGATCACAAACTTGCTTGGTCATACCCGGAATACAGAATAGTTGTTACCAAAAAAGTTTCCACATGCGAGAATCTTTGCGAGCTTTTTTACGAGCTTCTCAAAGACAAGATGCCAATCAAAAAAATTACTTATCGCTCATCTTCTATGAATGCGGCATCAAAAGAGTTCAAGTAGGAAAGAAAACAGTTTATAGCATTTCAATATTGAAATGCTATAGCAGTTCCACTCGTCATTGCGAGGAACGCAGTGACGAAGCAATCCAGTTTGGGCTTTTACCTGCATGGATTGCCGCGCTTCATAAAAACATTCCGCTCGCAAAGACGGTTAATGTAAAGTGGAACTGCTATATATGTTATTTGTTTCGCGTACCCCCAATTTTTCACCTATTTTTTCAACAAATTGAGAAATCATGGTATCCATCCAGAAAATCTTCGGTGGTTATAGCTGTTCCACTTTACATTGACCATTATTGCCGCGCCTTAGGCGCGGCAATCCAGATTGTTTATTCTGGATTGCTTCGTCACTTTGTTCCTCGCAAAGACAAGTGGAACTGCTATAATTGGTCATTTTGTTTTCTTTGTTTCTGTATGAGAACGTCTATATGAGCTTCCGGATAGTTAAAGAGAATATAATTTACTATACAAGTTTGGTATTATTATATAATATATTTTATGAGCAAAATTAAGCTATCAATTACCATTTTGTTTTTGCTTGTTATATCGCCTATTGTGATACTGGTAGGAATAAAGGTGTACAAAGATTTTCGTAACAAAATGACTATTAAATCAGACCTTGCAGCTGTTGGTTTGCCTACAAAAGATGGATATATGGGAGGTACTTATCCTAAATGGGAACCGATGGAGTTCACATACAAAAATTATAAAGGGGAACCCAGTATAGACAGCCCTGAATTTGAAGAGATGGCATTTGAAAAAAGTCTCAATGATTGCAATATATTTGCTTTTCACCTCTCCAAAAAATTTCACCTCTCCAAAAACATGGCGCTTGAAGAGATACATAAACTGGCAGAAACAGACCCTGATGCAATGTATTACATAGCTATGTATAAAATGATTGCAGTTATCTACAGCGATTATTTGACAGATGTTGATAATATCACAGCTATGGAGTATTTAGAGAAAGCGGCTTCTCGCGGTCATGTTCTTGCCAATATAGACTTGACTGACTATATGGATGATGAGGACAAAAAACAGTCTGTACTGGATGCTTATGCCAAAATAACCCCTTATGCAGAAGGAAAACGTATTCAAGATATTTTATATACAAAAGATGTTGTCCGCATCGTTAAAATCGCCGAAAACTCAAATCAGTATCCGTTTATTCTGTTTTATCTGGATATATATTATGAATATGATATAACTTTGCCTGATTTTGACGACTACTGGTGCGAGTATTATTTCAGAGGGTGCGTTCTCACGCTCCCTCATGGAATTAAATGCAGTCAATAATTAATCTAATCTTTTTAATTCTTTTCTTATTTCAGTCAATTCGGCTCTCATATTATCCAAATCGTCATCACATTGCCGCCTTTTCTGTGAATTGGTATGCTTTTTTTAAAAAGTAAAAATAAATTGAAAAAGGCAACTGGACTGAACTTGAATATGGCGACTGTAGCCGCAAAGGTGGAATAATCCAAAGTATTTACTGAAAATTTTGAAGGTTGGGGGAAGTTAATTTTCGTGGGTACGCGAGTATTTGTTTGTATTGCCAGAGAAATTATAATATAGTTCTCATTATAGATGCATAAATATATTACCACTGTCTCAGAAGCTTTGAAGGTGGCGAAGAGTTATTACAATGCGCTGGAGCATATTCCAGAAGAACTAAAAACATACGAAGTTTGCCTTACTGTTCTGCAAAATGATAGCTGTAGCTGGGCGCTTAAATATGTGCCGGAAGAACTAAAAACCCCGGAACTATGTCTTGCCGCTGTGCAAAGAAATGCTTGTGCGCTTAGATATGTGCCAAAAGAGCTAAAAACGCGTGAAATATGCCTTGACGATGTGAAAAGGAGTAGTAAAGCGCAAAAATATGTAAAAAAAAAAAATAAAATTTATGAACTTTGTCTCGTTGCTGTAAAAAGCAACTATATACCTAGAGACGACTATACATATGATAGCGCGCTTAATTATGTCCCAAAAGAACTTAAAACCTATGAACTATGTCTTGCCGCTGTACAGGCAGTACAGAATGACTGCAATGCGCTTAGATACGTGCCAAAAGAGCTAAAAACGCATGAAATATGTCTTGCCGCTGTGCAAATTGATGGTAGCGCAATTAAATTTGTAAAGGAAGAGCTTAAAACGCCGGGACTGTGCCTTGCCGCTGTACAACAACATTATTGGGCGCTTGAATATGTGCCGGAAGAACTTAAAACGCCGGAGCTTTGTCTCACAGCAGTGCAGAAAGGAGGTTATGCACTTGAGTATGTTCCGAAAAAGCTCAAAACGCGGGAATTGTGCCTTATCGCTGTGCGGAATAACATCGAAGCGCTTAAATATGTACCTAAAAAATCAGTTCCGTTTGATCTTCTTCTTGCTGCTGTGCAGAAAATTTCTTATTTGATTAAGCATATTCCAGAAAAGTTCAGAACGCCTGAATTGTGTCTTGCTGCGGTACAGGGTTATGGTATTTCGCTCAAATATGTGCCTAAAAAACATAAAACGCCGAGACTGTGCCTTGCCGCTGTTCAAAATGACGGGCGTGCACTTGAGTATGTACCGGAAGAGTTAAAAACGCCGGGACTGTGCCTTGCCGCTGTACAAAAAAGCGTAAATGCATTTAGTTACGTTCCGAATTCAGTTATTAATCCAGAGCTTTGTTTTGCAGTTGTACAATACTGTGGCAAGTCGTTAGCTTATGTGCCGGAAGAATTAAAAACCCCTGAAATCTGTCTTGCCGCTGTGCAAATTGATGGTAGCGCAATTAAATCTGTAACAGAAGAGCTTAAAACGCCGGAACTTTGCCTTGCCGCTGTACAGCGATATTATTGGGCGCTAGAATATGTGCCGGAAAAATTAAAAACCCCGGAGTTGTGTTTTGCCGCTGTAAAAAATACCGGCTTGGCACTTGAATATGTGCCGGAAGAATTAAAAACCCCGGAACTGTGCCTTATTGCTGTACAAGTAAGTGGCAACGCACTTCATTATGTGCCGAAAATGCTGAAAACCTATGAACTTTGTCTTGTTGCTGTACAAAGTCATGGTTGGCCGCTTTATTTTGTGCCGGAAGAGATGAAAACACCGGAACTTTGTCTTGCCGCTGTGAAGAAAAATGGATTTGCGATTGAGAAAGTACCGAATGAGCAAAAAACGTTGGAGTTTTGTCTTGCCGTTGTAAAAAACTTTGGTCATGCGCTAAAATATGTACCGGAAAAATTAAAAACGCCGGAACTTTGTTTCCCTGCTGTACAGAACTATGGTCGTGCGCTTAAGTACGTTCCTGAAACACTGAAAACACCGGAGCTTTGTCTTGCTGCTGTCTGGCAAAATGGCGAAGCGCTTGATTACGTTCCGTTATATTTTAAAACCCCGAAGCTTTGTCTTGTCGCCGTACAGAACTATGGTCGTGCGCTTCAATATATGCCGGATGAATTAAAAACCTCGGAGCTATGTCTTGCCGCTGTACATAAAAGTGGCAGTGCGCTTGAGTATGTGCCAGAAAAATTTAAAACCCCAGAGCTTTGCCTTGCCGCCACCCGTCAAGACGGCAAGGCGCTGAAGTATGTGCCATTTTTGCTAAGGACACCTGAATTTCTTGAAGCTTTCAAAAAGGTGCGGCAATAATGGTCAATGTAAAGTTGAACTGCTATAACTTGTCTAGGGAGAATCAATGGATATTATAACTGTAACTAAAGAAAATTTAGAACAAGAACATATCTGCTGCGCAATTTCAAATAACAAAGATTGTCAAGTGTCAGCAAAAAAGTCTTGGCTTAGGGAACGTTTTGCGGATGGGCTTATTTTTAAGAAATGCGATGTGCGCGGTAAATGTTTTATTGAATATGTGCCCGCTGAAAAGGCATGGTGTCCCATTGAAGCGGAAAGTTATATGTTTATAAATTGCTTCTGGGTATCGGGGCAATTCAAAGGGCATGGTTACTCTAATCTGCTTCTGGAGGAATGTATCAAGGACAGTAAGGTAACGGGTAAAAAAGGACTTTGCGTATTATCTTCACTTTGAAACAACTGAAGAAGCGCAAAACGCCCCTGCCCCGTTCACTTCATATAGCCTTTTTTATAATGGCGGGTTTGTAACGAATGAAATTTTATCCGATAAGAAATTTGAAAAATTATTAACAGAAAGAGATTTATAATGTTTCTTTTACGACGGAGGCTATCTCCAATTGCGGAATGTTTTTTATGAAACGGTCATTCACAGCGCGGTGTATATTTTTTATCCTATTTTTCGTAATACTGCATAGCGACTTAGTTTGGGCAGTGGAAACCGTTACAGGAACGGGTTGCGCTAATAATAAAAACGCCGCAAAAAAATACGCTTTAGCTGACTTAAGCTCGCAGATACGCGTCCGCGTGGAATCAGAGCTGTATATGGCAAAAAAGCAGTACGGCGCGAAATACGGCGATTATACTTCGTATAAAATCCGTCTGACGTCCGATCTGAACATATACGAATATAGCATAAACTACACCGAACGGGACGGCGGTTTTTGCGCCGATGTTTTTATCCCCCATGACAAGATTTCGCTGTATCAATCAAAAGCTGTTTCTTTAGTCAAAGAGATTGACGCTTACACCGGCAAGGCTGATACAGTTAAACTTGATTCCCAGAAAGCGGATTTGCTGCATAAGGCGCTGAGTAAATACAACGAATTGGATGATGTTTCAGTTATAGTGCGTTTCCTCGGGGCTATCCCGCCGAAGCCTGAAAAAGAGCGTGCGATAACGGAAGAAGATATGATCCGTATGCAGCGGGTTAGCTCGGATATAACACAGATAGCGAAAAATATCATGTCACGATTAAACTCTAAAAAAGCATACGTAAACCCTGTGCAGTTACATGGCAGCTCCGCGGTTACCCCTTTTGCCGCAATACTGACACAGCAAATGCGGGCTTACGGGGTCAAAAACAAAGATGCGCCTTATCAGCTTTACTGCCAATATTCCCCTGAAGGGGATCCGTTTATAATAAGCTGCGATCTGAAATTCAGGGGTGTTACCGAAAGCGCTTTTGTTACCGCGGCAGGGGCAGAGGTATGTAATCAGGTTAATTGCAAAAGCTCCGCGTTAATTAAGAATATAGAGCAAATATTCGGCTCGCCCGGCGGCGGATTGTTTCGCGGGTATTTCTATACCGATTACGGCGATTCAGGCGTGATGCTGCGTGAAGGAGACATTTTAACGCTGTATGCCAGAGTGAGTGAAGCTGCTGATATTGCTGTATTTCATAACGATGGCGTAAAAACGTCTTTATTGCCTCTTTCAAAAACAGGACCGGTTATAAAAATTTCCGAAAAACATATAAATACTGAAACTGAGCTGATAAAACTAAAAACAGCGCCTCCGTTCGGCGCCGATACCCTTATATTTATAGCGTACAGGGGGGATTTTTGCGAGCTTATACCATGCAGAAACGGTGAACAAAAAATAGCTGATAACATTGATACTGAAAAACTTTCTGCCAAACTCAGGGAACTGCCCAAAGATAAGTATATTGAAAAGGTAATAGTTTTCAATACGGAGCCGGCTAGATGATAAAAAAAGGGGTTCTCCTTTTAATTTTACTGACAATTTTCCCGGTTGCGCTTTATCCGTTTGTGGAACCCACAGTTCAAACTGAAGAGGCGTTTACGGTTACGGCTTTAAAAACAACCCCTGATGGAAATACTATAATAGCTGCGGTATCGGACGGCGCTATACGCCAATTTGCCGCTTCTTCCGGCATAGAACAGGGGAATTCGCTGAAACTGCCCGGACGTATCTCTGATATAGCCGTTACGGGTGAAGGGAAGTTTCTGCTTGCTGCGTCAGACAAGGTGTATATCATCTCATTAACGGATAATTCACTGAGGGTAGTTGACGCCCCAAGAGCTTCAGTTGTGGCTGCGGATTATGCAGGGTTGCGCGGTGCGGGGGTATCAGGATATACAATAACTTATTATAATTTAGAATCAGGCAGGCGGGCGTTATCGTTTCGCGCGCCATCAGAAGTTTACGCCTGCGCCATAGACAGCCCTGCCGGAATGTTTTACGCTGCGGGCAAAGACGGAGCCGTGCGCGCATATACTATGCCGGGCGGTAACCTTAGCTGGGAATATCAGGCAAAGATAGGCGTAATAAGATCTTTGGCAGTAAGCAGTGATAAGATTATTGTGGGCGGGGATAACGGGGTGCGTATTTTCAGCAGGAGCGGCAAAGATATTAAAGAGCTTGTAAGACATACAGACACAGTGCGCACTGTGTCTATAACTCCTGACGGCAGATTTGCCGTAACCGGCGGTGATGACGGCGTTCCTGTAGTATGGGATACCGTTAGTTACCGCGCCGATAATGTTGTTACGGAACTAAAGCTGCCGGTTAATGCGGCGGCGGTTGACCCCTATTTCAGATATGTTGCGGTGACAGGATCCGCCGCAGGCGAAATGGGCGGGAATTTTACAATACAATATACAGCTAATAAACATGAAGTGCGCAGAGTATACATTTTTCGTGACGCTACGCTTACGTTAAACGGCGCCGGGTATGTCAGCGGCGCGGGAACTTTTGGCAAATACCTAAGTTATAAAGAGGGATCCCGTAAATATACATTTGGTGAAATTTCCGGAACGGTTCATAAACCTGAGAAACTTCATTACAATATGCCCATACCTAAGATTTCACAACCGACAGATCATGCGGAGGGTAAATCATTCTCCACAGGCAAATTACTGCCATCCATAGTATCCGTAGATACTACACCGCCTGTTATATCTATTAATGAACGTGGCTTTCAGAGTGTTTCAGAGGACGAAATAAAGGTTATAGAAGGCAGAATTACGGATGAATCAGGGGTAGCGTGGGCAAAAACAGATGAAAAACCTTTAAAACTTGATCATGACGGAAATTTCAGAATAGAGACGGTTGTACCGGAAGGAGGAAAAAGTATAACAATATCCGCTGCCGATGTTTACGGAAATGTTGCGGTAAAAACGGTTGCACTGGGCGCCGGTACAGTTAAGAACGTTATGAAAAGCGCTAAAGTCGCCCTTCTGATTGGAGTAAACAGATATAAACACCTTCCCGCTTTGCGCACACCGGAGTATGGGGTGAAAATACTCGGGGAGCTGCTGCGCAGCCGGTACGGTTATGAAGTTATACAGTTGACAGGCGCAAACGCAACAAGAGACGGAATAATGTCTGAAATAAACCGTCTCCGTAAAACTATGGGCAAGGGCAGCAGTTTTATCCTTTATTACGCAGGGCACGGTTACCTTGATAACCAAACAGGTAATCCGTATTGGCAGCCTTATGACGCGGATCCTGGGGAGGATACGCGGTGGATATTAACAAGCCAGATTACATCGGCGCTTGCCGCATACGCGGCAGGACAGATTTTAATAATATCCGACAGTTGTTATTCCGGTAATGCCAGCGGATATATAAAAGGGGGAGAAAATTTAAGAGTGGTAATAAGCGCGGGCGGGAACGAACCTGTAGCCGATACGGGCGCGCAGGGACACTCTGTGTTTACTGCGGCTGTAATTAACGCTTTGAAACAGGAACCGCGCGATTCGGAAAAACTTTTTGAATTTATAAAAACCGCTATGGGGATCAGGCAAACGCCGCGATACGAAAAACTTTCAGGCGAAGGGAAATATATTTTGGAGAATTTTTATCAATAGAGCGTTTCAAAATTGAAATGCCCTATTATTTATAAGGGAAGGGATGTAAATGCTCGGATTTCTTCTGGTTATAGTCAGCGCGCTTTTTCACGCATTATGGAATATACTGTTGAAAAAGTCCTACGCCAAATTCAGATTCAACTGTTATATGCACGTAACCTCAGTTTTTATATTTTCCGCTATTGTTGTTATCTTTTATCCGGATTATATAAGTTTTGAAAGGGATTTAATTCTTTACGGGCTTTATGCCGCCGTTTTTTTTTCCGCTTACCATCTTCTGGTAACCAAAGCGTACCAGTTGGCGGATGTTTCACAGGTATATCCCATAACTACCGCCTCTCCTGTGTTTGTCATAATATGGGCAGCTCTGTTATTATCTGAAAAATTAAAGTTTATAGGCATTTTAGGCGTAACCGTCACTGCCGCCGGCTGTTTTGTAATGAACAGCGCCTCCATCAGGCATACAAAGCTGCAGCCCGGAGTGGTCATAGCAATATTTGCGGCATTCGCGTATTCTTTTGGGGCATTATTTGACAAAGTAGGTGTAAATACCGGGAATGCGGTAATGTACACTTACTATATGAACTTGTTTATGGCGTTATTCTTTGGGATAACATATTTTCTCCGTTATAGGGGGGAACCAAAGGGAAAGGGTGAGGCAAAATGGATGTGGATTGCCGGGCTGATAATAACTTTATCAGCGCTGACCTACCGCTTTGGGATTGCGTATATGCCTATTTCTTACGGTGTAACAATAAGGCAGATCAGCGGTCTTTTCGGAGTAATAATGGGGATACTGTTTTTCCGTGAGGGGTATGGGAAAATGCGTATTGCCGGCGCAGTCACAATATTAGCCGGTATATCGCTGATACGGTTTGCAATGCTTTAAAGCGTTGTAAATTAAAAATGAGTGCAAAGTAAAAATGATACAGGAGGTAATGTGATGATATTTTCAAACGTTTCTTTAACTATAGGCAAAACGCCTCTTATTGAATTAAGCAGATTTTCCGCGGAACTTGGCGTACGGTTGCTTGCAAAAACCGAGTCGCGCAACCCCGCTGGTTCGGTAAAATGCCGGGTGGCTTACGCGATGATTGATGATGCCGAGAGGTCAGGGCGCCTCAGCCATGAAATGACATTACTGGAACCAACTTCCGGCAACACGGGCATAGCGCTTGCCTCACTGGGAAGAGCCCGGGGATATAATGTTGAGATTGTTATGCCGGAAAATATGAGCGCGGAACGCAAACATCTTATTAAAGGACTGGGGAGCGGACTTATGCTTACCCCTGCATCAGGCGGTATGGCAGGAGCTATTGCCAAAGCCGAAACACTTCTTAGAGAAAATCCTGAAAAATATTTTATGCCCGGTCAGTTTATAAACCCCGCTAATCCGGCGATTCACGCTCTTACAACCGGACCGGAGATTGATCAGGACACAGGCGGCATGGTGGACGCTATTGTTGCCGGAGTCGGTACAGGGGGTACAATTTCAGGAATAGGATGTTATTTTAAAAAGATGAAACAGACTTCTGTTAAGATGATAGCGGTTGAACCAGCCAAAAGCCCGGTAATTTCAAACGCTTTACAAGGTGAAAACCCCATTCATACCCCGCACGGTATTCAGGGGATAGGGGCGGGGTTTATACCAAGTACGCTTGATTTGAGTATTATTGATAACGTTATCACGGTGGAAGATGCGGAAGCTGTTGATATGGCGCGCAGACTAATGTGTGAGGAGGGTATTTTGAGCGGTATTTCCGGCGGCGCTGCACTTTGCGGAGCGGTAAAAGCTGTAGGGGAAATAGTTCCGGCAGACAAAAACATTACAATGGTTGTTATAATCCCCGATTCAGGAGAAAGATATCTGTCAACGGAGCTTTATGCCTGAGCTTTAAAACAGTGTGTGATAAATTAATTGCTTTTTTACGCAAATTTTGCGATAATGCGTATTTGAGGTATCAATGAAGGCTTTGAAATACACTGACTATTTGTATATTGTGTGTATCGCCTTTTTCTTGGCGGGGTTTGTATCGCGCGCAATAGAGTATAATGTGACTAAACCGTATCAGTTGCCGCCTATCAAACCTTTTGTCAGTAAGGTAAACGATGCCTCACGAGCTCAGACAGCCGCGGAAATTACGGAAAGGAACCTTCTTGACGCGGACAAATTTGAACCGCCTCCGGACACCCCTGAGGCTATAGCTCAATCAGCCCCTTTTAACGGGAAACTGACGGGGATACTGCTCGCAAAACTGCCTGAAGACAGTTGCGCTATTATTGTTGTATCTGATAAAGATGTATATGTACTTAACACATATAAGGAGCAGGACGGCTATAAGCTACGGTCCGCGACCTTTGATACGGCGGTAATAATGTATAACGACAGGGAATATACACTGACGCTTGAAAATAATAATATAATCACTTCTGCCCCGCAATCTCCGGCGACAAATCTTAACCAGCCCGCTTCCGCTCAGGGTTCTTCTGACTCAGGAAACTCAATGCAATTTACATTAAAAAGAGTGGAGGTTCTTGAAAGGTTTAAAAATATTAACGAGGTTGTCCGCAGTCTTCTGGCGTCCCCCCTTTACAACGGATCCGAATATCAGGGATATCGTATAATAAGAATGGATGAAAATTCACCTGTAAAACAACTTGGATTACAGCTGGGGGATGTTATAAACCGCATAAATGGGGAGGATTTGCAGGAAGGACCAAAACTGCTTTTTGATATAATGAACAGAATTGATGAAGTAGATGCTATAACTTTAGATGTTACCCGAAACGGTGAGAAAAAATCTCTTTTTGTGGAAATACAATGAAAAAGATATCTGTCCTTATTTTTATTGCTGCGTTAATGATTTGCCCATTAACGGTTATGTCACAGAAGGCAAAAACTTATGACGTAAACTTTAAGAATATATCTATGAAGGAGTTTATTACCTTTGTCGCTGCTTTTACCGAAACTAACATTGTTTACAATGAACCTGACCTCAAAGGCAATGTGTCAATAGCTTCACAATATCCTCTGAAAGCTGCCAACATTATGGAGATATTTTACGCTACCCTTCAGAGCAACGGTCTTTCTGCAATCAGAGAGAACGGATATATCAGGATTGTTCCCGATAAAGATATGCCTATTTTTGATGAAAAGTTTACTTTGCAACAGAAACTTGCAGGGGATGATTTTGTCACAACCATACTTTTATTGGATAATTATAACGCCACTCAGCTTGCCAACAACTTTTCCCGTGTTAAATCACGGCACGGCAACGTGGAACCGCTCCGTGGGATGAACGGTTTAATTATAAGAGATTTTGGTTCCCGCGTTTCAAAGATGCGTGAGATAGCCGCTCAGATGGATAAATTTGTTAGCGGTATAAACCTTTATACTATTCCGGTAGAGAACACCGCCGCCACAAAGGTAGAGCAAGCCATTAACAAACTGTTTTCGGGACTCAACGCCAACGCTTTAGTAGGGATGATGCCTGTCATTATCGCAGATGATCTTTCAAATGTGTTGGTTATAGCGGCTACTGAAAATGATTTTAATAAGATAAATTATCTGATATCCAGCATTGACGTTAAAACTTCATCTGACAGCGCCCTGCCGAGGGTTTTTTATCTGCGGTATGCCCGCGCAGAAGACGTTGAGACGGTTTTAAACAAACTAATCATAGGTTCTCAACCGATGCCGCCCCCCGGGGTACGTATGCCGGTGGTTAAATCCAGCATATCATCGGATAAAGGTACAAACTCCATAATAGCCATAGGCGATCAGGAGCTCTATACCAGTCTTGAACGGATGATAGAAAAACTTGATATTCCCCGTAAACAGGTTTATGTTGAGGCGCTTATACTTGAAACAACCTTGAACAGAAGTGACGCATTCGGGGTTGAATGGTTCGGCGCGGGAGCCAATGACCGTTTTGCGGGATACGGCAGTTCCAGCCCTTCAGGAAGACTTGGCAACACTATTTCAAGCGCCGCTGCGGGAGCGTTCCCGATACCGGGAGGTTTCGGAGCGGGGCTGATAGGCGATGTTATTACCTACAACGGTATTTCATTTCCTTCCATAGCCGCGTTTTTATCCGCTTCACGCACGGACAACGGTATAAATATAGTTTCCAATCCGCAGATATTGACTATGGACAACGAAGAAGCGGAAACTTTCTCCGGTCAGAATATCCCTTTTGCGACCGGGCAAAAGTGGGATGCCAATAATAACCCGGTGCAAACTGTTGATTACAAAAATGTCGGCATACGTCTTAAGGTAACGCCGCATATAGCTGGAGAATCGGTTAATCTTGATGTGGATCTGGCTGTTGACACAGCGCTTCCAAGCGATGATAACTATGTCACTACTTCCAGCCGTACCACCAAAACGAAGGTCCAGCTTGAAAATAACTCTATAATGGTTATAAGCGGACTTATGAAAAATGATTCCACATTATATACCTCGGGTATTCCCTATCTTTCCTCTATACCGGTTCTGGGCTGGCTGTTCAAAAGCCGTATCACCTCCGCGGATAAAACCAATCTGATGGTTTTTATTTCCACACGCATAATAAATACGCGCGAGGATGCCACAGACCTTGTGGAAAGACGCACCCGCGGCACCTCATTGTTTAACGAGCGGGTAAACGATATGATTTCAAATGAACTTCGCGATAAATCTCCCTCTTTTATCCCTCTGCAGAAAGATGTTGACAATATGATGCGTAATACAGAAAAGCAGGAGTAAACGCCGATTATGGCGAATTACGATACAGTCCGTTCAGCATATCTGAAATTCCCTGACCGCAGTGATTTTGCGCCGGCGCAAAAAGATGACGGAACGGTTATAATCTATTATTCCGGCGAAAAAGGGCTTCAGAAAGCTCAGATGCTGGGTTTTTCCCTTGGAATAACCCCGGTGCTTGAGCAGGCGGAAAAACATAAAATATATGAACTGCTGGAAGGGCTTGGCGGCGAGGTGGACGATGTAGGTTCAGGCTCCGAAGATGATTTTGGCGATGAAACTGTTAATATACTTACATCTTCCTACGATGACGCGCCTGTTATAAAACTTGTAAACCAGATAATAATACACGCGGTAAAAAGCGGCGCAAGCGACATACATTTTGAGGGGCGCGATAATGCGTTTCTGGTCAGACTGCGTGTTGACGGCAGACTTACCACTTTCCGCCGTTATCCCAAAAGTGTGCATGAACCTATTGTAGCGCGTATCAAGGTCATTGCATCCCTTGACGTTGCTGAAACAAGGCGCACGCAGGACGGACGCATAAATCTGAAAATAGGGAACAGATCCATAGATATACGCGTTTCCTGTATGCCTTCCGTAAATGGGGAAAAGTTGGTTCTTCGTATATTGGAAAGGTCAACGGATTTTGCTACGCTTGAACAGGTGGGGCTTGAAGGGAAAACGCTTGATATGTATCGCCCTTATCTGGACAGACCAAATGGAATTATACTTGTTACCGGTCCGACTGGCAGTGGTAAAACCACAACTCTTTACGCCTCACTACTCGCAATGAACAGGGAAAGCAAGAATGTGCTTACCGTGGAAGACCCTGTAGAGTATCATATAGACAATATTACACAGGTTCAGGTAAATCTGCCTGCCAATATAACATTTGCGAACGCAATCAGGGCATTTTTACGTCAAGACCCGGATATTATTCTGGTGGGTGAAATACGCGATAACGTAACTGCCGAAGCTGCTGTACAGGCATCTCTGACGGGTCACCTTGTGCTTTCCACTCTGCATACAAATGATGCGCCTACGGCGGTTTCCCGCCTTATAGAGATGGATGTTGAACCGTTTCTTATATCATCATCCCTGCTACTTGTTATGGGGCAGCGTCTTGTGCGCAAAATATGCCCTCTCTGTAAACAGGATATTAAGGCGGATGATGTGATAAAAAAATTCTTCGGCGACGTGGGCGTAAATATAGATGTTTATATGAAAGGGAAAGGCTGCGAACACTGTTTCCAGACCGGCTACAGAGGCAGGGTGGGTATATTTGAAATACTTACCGTAAACGATGATATACGCAGACTTGTAAACCGGAGCGCTTCCGCTTTTGAAATCCGTGAAGAGGCGCGCAAACACGGGTTTCAAACAATGTTTGAGCATGGAGTTGAGTTAATACGCAAAGGGCAGACAACCCCTGAAGAGTTGCTTTCAGTAACCAGATCGGAGTAACGGATGGCTACTTTTCACTATAAAGGAGTAACAAAAACAGGTAAAAATGTAAAAGGTTACAAAGACTCTGTTTCCAAACAGGCTGCACTGTCTGAGCTTGTTGCCGAAGGGATATTTATTGAGGAGATAAAAATCAGCGGCAATAAGAATAAAAGTAGTTTTATATCAAATTTTAAATCATCAAAAAAGAATCTCGCTGATTATTTTTTCCAGCTTTCCTTGCTTCTACGCAGCGGCATCCCTCTTGTTGAGGCGCAGGGGATAATAGCGCGTACTACTGAATCTGAGAAAGAGAAAGGGATCATCATGGATTCCGCCTCAAAGGTTTCTGAGGGGATGCGTTTTTCGGACGCCCTTGCCCAGCATGAGGATTATTACAGCCCTATGTACGTGAACCTTATAAAAGCGTCTGAAAATATAGGGCGGCTATCAGCCGTACTTATGGATATCGCAACATACGAGGAGAACAAGCGCGCTAACGCGGATAAGCTGACATCCGCGCTGGTGTATCCGATTGTGATACTTCTGATTGGGATCGGAGTACTTGTTTTTATGCTGACAATTATTGTGCCGAAGATGCGTTCTATATTTGATGCTGCGGGGCGGGAAATTCCGCTTATGACCAAAATTCTTTTAAGTTTATCAGGATTTGTACAGCGTTACGGGCTTTATTTTTTTCTGTTGGCGGTGACAGCTGTGTTTTTGTTCAGATATTTTTACAAACAAAATGATAAATTCAGAATGCGTGTGGACGAACGGCTTTTCAAGTCCGATCTGGTTGCGCAGTCGGCTATAACGCGTTTCGCACATATACTTGCTTTTCAGTTGCGGGAAGGGTTGCCTCTGACAGATGCGTTGTATTATGCAACCCAGACCATGACCAATAAATATTTCCGGCGCGTTCTGGAGGACGTGCGCAAAGATGTCCAGTCAGGGGTAAAATTTTCCAAAAGCGTAAAAGACGCTAAGATATTTCCTGAACTCTTCCCCGCCGCGGTTTCTACAGGGGAATCATCCGGAAATATGCCTGAACTCTTGGAAAGGGTTACTGAATTTTACGGTAAAAAATTAGAAAAACAGACCAGCGCCGTTCTTTCGGTTTTGGAACCGTTGTTTATAGTATTAATAGGGTTGATGGTCGGTTTTGTCGTTATAGCTATCATGGTGCCTCTGATGAATATGGGATCGCTCGCAGGATAATTACAAATAATAAATTAATATTAATTGCTTTTACAAATTATATCAGTTATGATAAAAGGTAGAGAAAGTCGGAAAAAAGCGCTGAAAATTTAGGCTTTTGACATGGTGAGAATAAAAAGTCAGAGGTTATGTGGTTATGGCATTCAATAAAGATAAAAGTGAAAGTAATGGTAAAAAATGCGAGATACTTTGTCCGCTGCATGAGATAGACTCTTTTAACGGTGAAGAGCTGAAAAAGTATATAATTGCTTCAATTAGTCAGATTGATGTTGTAATTATTGATTTTACAGAAGTTGTTTATCTCAACTCATCGGGTCTTCGTGAATTAATTCAGATTATGAAATTTATGATAGAGCATAAGAAAACATTATATCTCACCCAACTGTCTGAGGATATAATGAAAATTTTCATTCATACAAACCTTGACAGACTTTTTACGTTCCATGATACTTTAAAGGACGCGCTGAACGCAGTTTCTTAAAAATTGAATAAGATTCTGTTGAAAAAAATTGTCTTAAATTCGTGTGATAAAGAAGAACTTGCTGAGTTTGTTACCTCTCTTGGTGAAAAGCCGTACAGGGCGTCTCAAATGTTTAAATGGCTTCATGGGAAACGTTGCCGGTCATTAGATGAAATGTCAGATTTGCCCAAAGATGCGCGTCAAAAATTAGCTGAAATATCAGAAATACTCACAATAACAAAACAATCTGAAGTTTTATCTCCAAAAGATGATTCCATAAAAGTACTTTTTACCCTTTCTGACGGTGAACGCATTGAATCTGTTATCTTAACGGACGGTAAGAGGGTGACAGGCTGTATTTCAACCCAAGTTGGCTGCCGGATGGGGTGTAAGTTCTGTGCCACAGCAAAGATAGGCTTTCGCAGAAATCTTTCTTCAGCCGAAATAGTTGAGCAGGTTAATATGCTTGAGCAGATTACTTTGGCAAATAAATTTACCACCGAAGGAAGGCTTACTAATATAGTTTTTATGGGGATGGGGGAACCGCTGGATAATTTTGAGAATGTCCGTAAATCACTCTTAATCCTCATGGACGACAACGGTTACGGATATTCACACCGCCGGATTACAGTATCCACCGCGGGGATAGTTGGAAAGATGACAAAACTGTTTTCACTTGATACCCCTGTGAATCTTGCAGTGTCACTGAATGCGCCGAATCAGGAAATACGTAAGGAAATTATGCCGGTAGCCGTTAAATATCACCTGAAAGATATGATAGATGAGTTAAAATGCCTTCCTGTGGATAGGCGGAAAAAAATTATGCTTGAATACGTGCTTATAAAAGGGGTTAATGACAGCCGTGAAAATGCGTTAGAGCTTGTCAGTCTGATAAAAAAACTGCCGGTCAAGATAAACCTTATCAGATATAACAGCGGAGGGGATATTGCACTTAAACCGCCTTCAGAGCAGGATGTGTTGGATTTTCAGAAGGTATTGACGGCAAATAGCCTTCCGGTCTTTATACGAAAAAGTATGGGATCGGATATATCAGGCGCGTGCGGGCAACTTGCGGCTGGATATAAGGAAACGCTGATTTAATTCTTTTATAATAGTTCCAGATCACATTAGGAGCAACCTATGACCCATGAAGCGCAAATTGAGAGCGCCTTTATCGGAATCCTGACCGGACAGGAAAATCAATGGACATATAGGAGCGATATAAAGACTGAAACCGCTCTTTGGAATAATCTGCGAGGGCATATTAACCGAATCAATATTGCGAAGTTGGAAGGAGTGACGCTAACCGATAACGAATTTATACAAGTTAAAAACGAGTTTAGGCGTTTAACGCAAACGCCGTTTTTGGCTTCACAATGGTTGCGCGGGGAAAACGGTATTGCTAAAATTATCATTGAGCGGGATGACGTTGCCAAAAATGGCGTAGCCCTTGAATTATTCAGCAACAAGGATATTGCCGGCGGTATTTCCAGCTATGAGGTTGTAAATCAAATTGTTCCCGCGACTGAAGGCAACGCTAAGCGTGGCGATGTAACCCTGCTTATAAACGGCTTACCCGTCATACATATAGAGCTTAAAAGCGAATATGCAAAAGACGGCTACCGCCAAGCGTTTGAACAGATTGAGCGGTATGCGGGGGCTGGTTTTTTTGACGGTATTTTTGCTACTGTACAAATTTTTGTAGTAAGCAATAAGGCGTCCACCAGATATTTTGCGCGACCAAACTCTAATAGCGACTTCAAATCATCAAAAAAATTCCTTTTTAATTGGAGGGAGGAAAACAACGAGCCTATTGAGGAGTTATTCGATTTTACCCGAAAAGTTCTGAGCATACCTATGGCGCATGAGCTTATAAGCCGATTCACCATCTTGGCGGACGATAAAAAAAGCCAAAAATTTATGATGGTTTTGCGCCCCTACCAGATACACGCCATAAAAAAAATTCAAAAGCAAGCGGCAGCGCATAGAGGCGGTTTTATTTGGCACGCTACAGGTTCCGGCAAGACCATAACAAGTTTTGTCGCCACAAAATTACTTGCGCAATCAGCCATTGGCGTTGCCAGAACGGTTATGATAGTTGACCGTAAGGATTTGGACAGCCAAACGAAAGATGAATTCAGTAAATTCGCTTCAGAGTACAATACTGGAAAAACTACCCAAACGGAAAAAAATAAGGGCGGAATGAAAAAGCCAAAAGATAACGCTTTAATTGTAGGTATAGATAACAAAAAAGAACTTATAGGCAATTTATTAAACAGAGAAAATAACAACGCAATTATAATAACCACGATTCAAAAATTAAGCCGCGCCATCAGGGAGTGCAAGGAGCCTGAGCAAAACAAGTTTGGTAAGATAAAGGGCGAGCATATTGTTTTTATTGTTGATGAATGCCATAGGGCAGTTTCCGACAAGGAGATGAAGGACATAAAAAAATATTTTCCAATGTCAACGTGGATTGGACTTACCGGAACGCCAATCTTTGAAGAAAACAAAAAACAGGAAAACGGCGCGTACGCGCGAACAACTCGCGACCAATACGGGGAGCTTCTTCACGCATATACAACCAAAAATGCTATGGATGATAAATCAGTTCTGGATTTTCAAGTGGAGTACCACTCACTTATGAGCGAAGATGAAGAAGAACGCCTGTTTTTGTCAAAAACTACGCCGGACGAATACGAAAAACTGGACAAATTGCAAAAAGAGGCGCTTTTAAACAATACGGATTTTGAGAACGATAACTACATCGAGGCGATGTTAAAGAAGATATTCCGGCATCAGTCCGTACTCGAAAAGTTTAAAGTTGTAAACGGTATGCCTACAATGAGCGGTATTTTAACGACCCATTCTATATCTCAAGCCAAACGGATATATCGCAAATTGATGGAACTGAAGAGATCAGGAAATCTCATTACGGGCAAGCCTTTAGACGAAAGAAGAAGGCTAAACGATCCTGATTTTCCGCGTGTTGCCATAACTTACTCCATAGATGAAAGCCAAGACAAAGTAAACAAGGGGTTGGAGGAGATAGGTGAAATTATGCGGGAATATAGCGCCATGTTTGACACACATTATGACAACATTGAATTGTACAACAAAAACATAAATAACCGTCTTGCCAGAAAAAGCGCGCAATATCAGAAAGACGGCGGATGGTTGGATTTGGTTATTGTTGTTGAAAGACTATTAACAGGCTTTGACGCTCCGACTATACAAGCTCTATATATTGATAAAGAGCTTAAATGGCATGGTCTTTTACAGGCTTTCTCACGTACTAACCGTGTGCTTGTGGGTAAAGAGATTGGCATGATAGTAACTTTCCGCAAGCCTAATACGATGGCGCAAAATGTACGGAACGCTTTCGAACGGTTTTCAAATGTAGCCAAAGATTGGGAAAATCTTGTTCCCCGTGAGTATGCAGAGGTGCGAAAGGAGTTTGAATCCGCCCACAAAGCCTATAAAAAAGCCAAAAGTCAGTTAGAACAAGACCCTAATGACCTAAAAAAGCGCCTTAATGCGATAAAAACATTCCAAGACATGAAGAAACTCGGCGAAGCAATTAAAAGCTACGAAAAGTATGAAGAAGATTATAACGAGCTTTCTAAGTTGGTTGAAATTATAAACTCCGACTTTGGGTATATAGAAAACGAAAAAGCCGCTGTAAAGGAAATTCTTGCCGGAGAAGGCGCAGATGAAGTGCCAAAGGATGCGTTGGGTATAGAATTTTCCGCCGAGCAAAGAGCAACGCTGGAAGAAACCATTGACAGTTATTACATCAGCCAATTACTGAAAGGGATAAAAGATGAAACGAACAAAGATAAGTTTGATGAAATCCTTAAAGGGAAACCGGACATCGTTAAAGAGGTGTATATGGAAATAATCAAAGATACACAAACTGAAGAAGAGGTATCAAAACGTGTTGGTTATTATTTTCAATCCGCTATTGATGCAATAATTTCAGAAACCGCCGCGGCTTTGAATGTATCACCGGAAGATTTACATACAAGTTTTAACGAATACAATATAGAAAAAGGCGAGATTCCGTACCTAAATATCATAATAGAAAAATCCGGCATAACAAAAGAGGTTTTTGAGCAAATTTTTCCCGGTGAAAAGTTCAGACGAAAAATTGTAGTTGTCGGCAATTATTGGAAAAAAGTAATGGACGAAAAATTATTGTACCTGAAAAGAGAGATGGTTATGCACGGTTACGCCGTAAAATAATATTTCATAAGGAGCAATCGGAATGAGTGAATTATACACAAGACTTTGGGCAAGCGCAGATATATTACGCGGCAAAATGGACGCTGGCGAATACAAAAATTATTTACTGGGGCTTGCATTCTATAAGTATCTATCCGACCAACAGTTACGCGCCGTTTATGAAGAGGAAAACGGCAAGATTACGGAATACCCCGATAGAGAAACACAGCTTGTGTTGTTATTAGAATGGCATAACGAAGATGCCAATGATTTAAAAGAGATAATCTCAAAAAAGTTGGGCTACTTTATTAAACCGGAGTATCTATTCTACTCTTTGTCCAAAAAAGCGGCGGCTTATGAGTTTCAACGCCATGACCTGCAAAATGCCTTTCTTGACTTGAGTAAACAAGGTAATCGCTTTGAAGGGTTATTTAATGATGTTGATCTTTATTCCAACAAACTGGGAGCAAACGACCAACAACGCGGCATAACAATCATGGAAGTAATAAAAACCCTTGATGGAATAGACCTTTTCGGACATGACGGAGATGTGATTGGAGACGCTTACGAGTATCTTATCGGGCAATTTGCCGCAGGCGCGGGCAAAAAAGCGGGTGAGTTTTACACCCCACAAACCGTAAGCAAAATAATTTCCGAAATTGTGGCTATAGGGCAGGAAAATGTGGCTCCGTTCCATATCTACGACCCAACAATGGGGTCCGGCTCTTTGATGCTTAACATTCGCCGGTTTGTAAACAATCCTAAGAAGGTACATTACCACGGGCAGGAGTTGAACACCACAACATACAATCTTGCCCGAATGAATTTGATATTGCACAATGTAGAACAGAGCCAAATGCGTCTTAGAAATGGCGATACGCTTGACGAGGATTGGCCGACTGACGAGCCGTATCTTTTTAACGCCGTAGTCATGAATCCCCCATATTCCGCTGTTTGGAGCGCGGATGAGAAATTTTTAAGTGACCCGCGATTTGAGCGGTATGGAAAACTTGCGCCCAAATCAAAAGCGGATTTTGCTTTTTTGCTTCATGGATTTTATCACCTCAACGAAAAAGGGACAATGGGAATAGTATTACCGCATGGCGTTTTGTTCAGAGGTTCCGCCGAGGGCGTTATCAGAAAAGCCTTGCTTGAAATGGGCGCTATAGACGCCGTTATTGGTTTACCGCAAAATATTTTTTATGGCACAAGCATACCGACCGTGATATTGATTTTGAAGAAAAACCGTATTAATAGAGATGTTCTCTTCATTGACGCTTCTAACGATTTTGAAAAGCAAAAAAACCAGAATAACTTGAGGAGCGAGGATATTTATAAAATCGTAGAAGAATACAAGAATCGCAAGAATGTTTCAAAGTATGCCCACGTTGCGAGCTATGATGAAATTGTGGCAAACGACTACAACCTCAACATACCGCGCTATGTGGACACTTTCGTGGAAGAAGAGCCGATTGATATTCTGGCGCTTAGCAAAGATATGACTGACCTCAACGAAAAGATAAAACAGAACGAAACGGAGTTTTTGGGATTGCTTGACGAACTTGCCGTTACGGATGAAACAAGGGAACTTATTGAAGCCACAAAACGAATTTTTGTGCAAAACTGACAATTCAAGGCAAAGGAGGCGCACAGTGGCTAATGTACCCGATATTAGATTTAAAGGATTTACTGACGCTTGGGAGCAGCGAAAAATAGGAGAAATTGCAAATTTTAATCCTCGCTCTGTTTTACCAGATGAATTTGTGTATGTTGACTTAGAATCAGTTGTTGGTACTTCATTAATTTCTAGTCGAATCGAGAGAAAAGAAACAGCTCCGTTAAGAGCGCAACGATTGGCTCAAAAAGGTGATATATTTTTTCAGATGGTTAGACCGTATCAAATGAATAACTATTTGTATGATTTACTGCATGAAAATTATGTTTTTTCTACTGGATATGCCCAACTTCGTCCAAAAATTCATAGCCATTTTTTGATGTGTGTACTTCAAGATGAAAAGTTTGTTGCTAATGTTATTGATCGCTGTACAGGAACAAGTTATCCAGCAATCAAATCAACTGATTTAGCGGAAATTGAAGTCTATATAACTTCAGACAAAGAAGAACAAACAACCATAGGCAACTTCTTCCGTACCCTCGATACCACTATTACAACTTATAAGCGTAAGTTGGATGGGTTGCGAAAGTTGAAAAAGGCGTACTTGCAGCAAATGTTTCCAAAAACCGGAGAAAGTGCGCCAAAAATCAGATTTGCAGGGTTTACAGGGGAATGGGAACAACGAAAATTGGGAAAAATGGGCGAGTTTAAGAACGGAATGAACTTTGAAAAAAATGCACTGGGTCATGGTTATCCTTTTGTTAATTTACTTGACGTTTTTGGAACTAATGTAGTCAAAAGTGAAAATCTCGGATTAGCGTTAAGCAACGAGAAACAGCGGAATGATTATAGTTTGTGTAAAAGTGATGTGCTATTCATTCGCTCGTCCGTGAAACCGGAAGGGGTTGGTGAGGCGGCTGTTGTGTTGGATGACATACCAAATGCAACATATTCTGGCTTCATGATTCGCTTTCGTCCAAATTTGGATATGGATGTTAAGTTTGAAAGATATATTTTTTCAACACTGAATATACGAAGTCAGATTATGAAGGGCGCAACGAGTAGCGCAAATACAAACATCAATCAAACAGCTTTGTCATCAATTTTGGTTTCATTCCCAAGTAAATCTGAGCAAACAGCTATAGGCAACTTCTTTCACATTCTTGACAAGCAAATTGAAAACCTAGCTACAAAATTGGAGCAGATAAAAAAGCTCAAGTCTGCCTATTTGCGCAAAATGTTTGTATAGTCATCCCAAAATCAATAAGCCTCCTGCATAATTAAGAGGGTGCGTTTATCATCCGATTATTATGCAGGAGGTTTTATCAATGCAAACAAATGGAAATCAATTATTTCACAATTATTTTAGAGAATGGATGGAGGTTTACAAAAAAGGGGCTGTGCGACCGATAACATATCAAAAATACTTGATGACCCTGAAAAGGCTTGCCGAGCTTGCGCCTGATCTAAAAATAAACGAACTTGATAAACGAAATTATCAAAATTTGCTCAACGAGTACGCCAAAACACATGAAAAACAGACCACAATGGACTTTCATCATCACCTTAAAAGCGCGGTTTTGGATGCCATAGACGAAGGAGCGCTTACCTCCGACCCTACGCGCAAAGTCATTGTAAAAGGGAAATCACCGTCAGAAAAAAAGCCGAAATTTTTAAGCCAATTTGAGCTAAAATCGCTTTTGGCAAATCTTTATCTTGTAAATAAACCGAATTGGGATTGGTTCATCCTGCTTATAGCAAAGACAGGGTTGAGATTCTCTGAAGCGCTTGCCTTAACCCCAAGCGATTTTGATTTCGCAGGGCATAAAATCAAAATTGTAAAAACGTGGAATTACAAGGATGTCAATGGTGGTTTTGCAGAAACAAAAAATCAATCATCACGGCGCACATTGCAAATTGACCCGCTATTGAATACTCAGCTTGCTGAATTAACCAGAGGGTTGGCATCAGATAAACCTATTTTTGTGGAAGGCAGGGTTTTTAATTCAACTGTCAACAAGCATCTCGAAACACTATGCAGAAAAGCGTTAGTACCGGTAATTTCGGTACATAGTCTTAGGCATAGTCACGCATCAGCTTTAATCTTTGCAGGCGTATCTATCGCCAGCGTTGCAAAAAGGCTCGGTCACTCCAGCGTAACCACAACGCAAGAAACATATTTGCATATAATCCAAGAGTTGGAAAACCAAGACAATGAAAAAATCATGAGACATTTAGCTTTGCTCGTGTAATAAAAAGGCGTATGGCGCGCCTTTTTATATAAACATTTTTTGCAAATATGCAGATTTTAGCTTTTTTATTTTATCCAACTTAGATTGTTGAGCGGTAATGTTTGCATCAAGAGTGCGAAAAAAGCTACCTATGGATGTTTGCTCCTGTATATTTGGAAATGGAATTGGCATTTTCTCGAAAGTATTGTCTTTTATGTTGAACCGATCAGAGCGAGCGCCGTTATCACCATTCACTTTCATAAATTCATGCCAGTAAACGCTTTCAAAGTATTTTTCAATAAAAGTTAAGTCTCCATCATACATTCTGAAAACATAATAAAGCGGTGACATAACTCCTGCTCGTCCTAGTATATTCCTGTTTATCGGACCAACAGGCGCGAAATTTGAAATTCTTGGGTTATATACAAAGTCGTCAGGTTGAACAACAAAGTATCCGCCCAAGTTATTTTCATTTGAAATATCCTTATCAAAAAAATCACGTTGACTAATAATTCCGTGTTCTGCGGAGTTGGTTAGAGTTTCGTCATAAGTTTTAGCGCTGTTTTTTTCGCTAACCTTTATTGAAAGCTCTCCCAATTTTCGCCTCTCCCATTCCCCTGTAAACCCTGCAAATCTGATTTTTGGCGCACTTTCTCCGGTTTTTGGAAACATTTGTTGCAAGTATGCCTTTTTCAACTTTCGCAACCCATCCAACTTACGCTTATAAGTTG
>JAIRQX010000048.1 GCA_031256375.1 Deferribacteraceae bacterium | reverse complement strand
ACATCCTGCCTCCGTCCGTCATTGCGACACAAAGGCAAACCAATCCAGCAGATAACTAGATCGCCTCACCACCTTGTTCCCCGCAGAGACGCGCTATGCTCATGCGCCGTACATCCTGCCGCTGTCCGTCATTGCGAGCCGGAAGGCGAAGCAATCCAGCATATAAGTAGATTGCCTCACCACTGTGTTCCCCGCAGAGATGAATTCAATTATATAATTGTGTTATATAAGTCCTCCCATTCGGGATTTATGCTTTCAATCAGTTTTAATTTATTTTTACGCGAGCCGCCTTCTATTTGTTTTTCGCGCTCTATTGCTGAAACTATAGAATCACAAAATTCATAATAGCCTAACTTATCAACTCCATATCCAGTTGTGAATCCTTCAGTTAGTTTGTTTTTATGTTCATAAACCCGTTTAATCAGATTAGACGTAACTCCTGTATATAATGTGCCATTTCTTTTATTAAAAAGGATATATACATATCCTCGCTTTGAGTTTTGCATTAATTTCCTTTTTTCTTGATTGCCTCACCGCTTTGTTCCTCGCAAAGACGCACGATACCGACTTGGCAATCAATACAATTACTTCTCTTACGTCATTGCGAGCGAAGCGAAGCAATCCAGCATATAAATAGATCGCCTCACCACCTTGTTCCTCGCAGAGACGCGCTATGTTCATGCGCCGTACATCCTTGCCGCTGTCCGTCATTGCGAGCGAAGCGAAGCAATCCAGCATATAAGAAGATTACCTCACCACTGTGTTCCCCGCAGAGACGCGCTATGTTCATGCGCCGTACATCATCCTTGCCGCTGTCCGTCTTTGCGAGCGAAGGCGAAGCAATCCAGCATATAAGAAGATCGCCTCACCGCCGCTTTCCTCAAAAATATGCGCGAACTGCGACTAAAGAAAAAACCACGTTGACAAAACCCCTGTAAGAGTCATTATAACTGAATATGGCAGCGCCAGTTTTACCATTTCCATGTAGGAGAGACGTATCAGCGGCGCAAGTGAAGATGTCAGCAGAAAAAGGAACGCAGCCTGTCCGTTTGGCGTAGCGACAGACGGGATGTTTGTTCCCATATTTATGGCTACAGCCAGTTTATTAAACCACTCGCGATCAAACTGATTATTTAAGAAAGCGTTATGCACTTCATTTATATAAACAGTAGCAACGAAAACATTGTCACTTATAGCTGAAAGCACGCCATTTGCCAGAAAAAATACCAAAAGCTGCTTATCCCCTTTAATACTCAGAACAACATCTATGATAGGCGTGAAGAGATGCTGGTCGTGAATAACAGCGACAATTGAAAAAAATACCACAAGCAGAGCGGTGAACGGAAGCGCTTCTTTAAAAGCGTCCCCGAAACTATGCTCTTTTATAACGCCGTTAAACGATGTCAGAAGTATTATTACTGTAAGACCTATTAAACCTATCTCTGCCAGATGCAGAGCTAATGCAATTATAAGAAAAATGCCTGTCAGAAGTTGTATGATAAGACGCGCAACCATTGCTCTGTTCATATTGGCAGAGTTTCCCTTCACATTTTCTACCAGCGCTTTGCGCACATTTGGCGGAAGTTGTTTGCCATAGCCGCATATTTTTGTAATTTCAAGAACACAGCATAATGCAAGCCCTGCAATAAGTACAGGAAGTGAAACCGGCAAACAGTTATAAAAAAAATCGGCGAAATGCCATCCCGCCTTTTCTCCTATAAGAAGGTTCTGCGGTTCTCCGACCAAAGTCATGGCGCCTCCCAATGCAGTGCCTACAGCGCCGTGCATCATAATATTGCGCAGAAAACCGCGGAACTGTTCAAGTTCTTTTTGACTTTCAGCAGATAACGCGCTGTCGTCGGAAATGTTCCCGCTGTACTGTTGTCCTAGGCTTGACGCATATTTATGATATATTCCGTAGAAACCGTATGCCACGGAAATTATTACCGCTGTTACTGTAAGCGCGTCAAGAAAAGCGGATAAAAATGCCCCCATGAAACAAAACATAAAAGATATGGCTATTTTTGACCGTACTGCCACTAAAATTTTGGTAAACAAAAATAAAAGCCCTTCTTTCATAAAGTAAATCCCTGCCACCATAAACATTAGGAGCAGGATAACCGCCAGATTTGCTTTTACCTCACCGTAAACAACAGAAACAGAAGTCATGCCGATTACAACAGCCTCTATGGCAAGCAGTCCCCCCGCCGGAAGCGGATAACATTTCAGAGCCAGCGCAAGCGTAAATATAAATTCAACGATCAGCGCCCATCCCGCGACAAAAGGAGCTATTTTAAACAAAATGGGATTCAAAATCAGGAAAAAGACGATTGCAGCTTTATACCAGCGCGGCGCCTCACCAAGAAAGTTACTTATAAAAGTTTTTGCAATCGATTGTCCCATTTATTGTTTCTCCTATAAACTATCAAGCTATTTATTAATCACTTTCAATAAGTTATATTGTTTTGAATATTTTGTCTATAATCTTAATTCCAAGCATTTTTATATTAAAATACGTTTTTAGCTTGATTTTTTCAGGCTTAATAGAGTATTGTCACTATAGCTTCTAAAGGGGGCGCTTGGTTTCGACAGAGCGCTGAATGTTTTGGGAGCATGCCAAGGACCAGGTCCTTGTAAAAACTTGGAAATAAATTAAACGCTAATCAAACAGATTACGCTCTCGCCGCTTAATTAGCGGCGACATTTCCGGTATTGCCCGCCTGCGGCGGTTACGGAGGTGTAACAGATGCAGGCTGACCACCCGCGGATGCTCCGGCTGCGGTGGTGAGAAAAAAGGAGCTTTTTCTGACCTTAGCCCGGCTGTGGGCATGGAAAGAAGAAAAATAAACGCAGCCTAAGCATGTAGTGTCCGGAAAGGTAGGTTCTTTGGACGCGGGTTCGATTCCCGCCGCCTCCATTTTAAGATTAACTATCTAAATAGGTAGTTATAAGCCAAGCGCCTCATGTTTATACGGTTTTAGCGAAAAGTAAAAACGACGGCTTGGCGGTATTTCCTCCCCCCTGCAACCAGCAGGGGGAGGGGATGTCTCTTTATCCCCTTAAGCCATTCAAAATCCCTCTGTACTTGGATTTTCTTAAATGTACGGGCGAATATGATCTTGCTGTTATATTGAACCAGTTGTTTTACTCCGGCAGAGAGCTTACACTATCTGAGATCAAGCATAGATGCTGTATTAATGTGAGTTTGTCAACATTGCGGCGTAAAATGCAGAAACTCGTTGATTTAAACCTTGTTACAAGGCATGGTTATTTTCTCTATAATACGATTAAATACCGTTGCATATCTTCACTATATCCGAAAGAAGATGAGATAATCGCGTGGATCAGCACTGACTCATTGGCAGCCGAAGGGGATTATTTAAGCGCCGCGATAATAGACAAGCTGAGAGTGATGGCTGTCAACGGAACCAGTGAGATAACAAAATCAGCCGCGGAATTTAAGTCTTTGCTCTATTCGGAAAAATCACTGACGCACATCAGGACAGTTATGGATACCCTAACAGGTAAAAGGATTATAAAGAGAAAGTATCTTGTTGGCAGGAAATTCCGTTATGAACTGAATTGTGATCTTTTGCTGAACAGGATAAACCCAGAAGTAATAAACGAACTGGGTGAAGATTTGACGGATATATTTTGCCGGTATAAGGAACTTTTAGGAGTATATACACCAAAACATACGCGGGCGAAATGGGCGTCTTCATTGAAATTAATGATTACGGAAAATACAGGCGTTTATGAAACGCTCCGTAACGCTATGGCGTTTCTGTGTATTAATTACAGAAAAAGCGAGTATTCACGAATCTTTCGGACACCTGCGATATTAAAGAATAAATATCAAGCGCTTCCGGTTATATCAAACCGTAAAGCAAAACGGTATCTTTACAGACTTAAAAAAGGTATGATAGTCCGTCACAAAGAGAAAAACGCGGAAGAGACGCTGAAGCGTCTGGATGACGCCGGCGCGGAAAGCTGGCAAAAAGCGATAACATGGGTGAACGGCAATATAGAGAGTCTCAGGTATAATTTTAATAAAAGCCGCGCCGGTGTGCATTTTGTTACATTTGAGGATTACAGATCACAGGCGTTAACAATCGCAAAGCGGGTATATGATAATGCGTCTGTTTTGGGATATAAGAACGTAAGCAGTAAGATATTTTATAAACTCTTAAGTTTTATGAGTTTGTGCCGTGATAAGGTTGCCGAGAAGAAAGAAACACTTGAAGGTCAGCGTGAGTATAAGAACAGTATAGTTAAATTTGTTTACGATTGTGAGAACGCTGATGGCATAAACGTTTATAAACAGGCGTTAATAAATATGCCAGCTTTGGATGCCGTGAATGATCTTAAAACAATAGAAGCTGACAGTAAAAAAATACAGGCGGCAGTTAATGCCGCGCTTTTGACGCTACCGGAATTAAACAGGAAGATAATCTGTGATTACTATGGTTTTGATGGGAGGAAGCACACACAGAAAGAACTTCATGTAAAATACGATGTATCAATAGGTAAGATACATAACATAATTGTCACATCAAAGAAGATATTAAAAAATACCCTATCCCCTCCCGGTTAAAATAATCCACACAGACAACAAAATTTGGAGTAAATTAAAGGCGACATTATTCCTGTCTCTGTTTATACCATCCGCCTGTTATTAAAAAATGCCGTAAATAAGCCATTCTGATGAAAAATTAAAAAAAGTTAATAATTCCGGCTCTGAAAATATTTTTTATGGGGTTATTTTAACAAGTTTATGCACAAATATGTTAAAAGTATGCAAAATTTTGAGTCCGTATATAATACTTTTAAGATTAATGTATATAATAGATCCGTAAATAAAAGGATAATCCGTTCAATATAGCCGGATAATAGTATCAGACTTATGTTTTAAGATGATTATATGGCTATATTGTCCAGATTCCGGTATTGATAATATACTCCAAAAAAAGAAATGGCAAAATTGTGGGCTCTTCCGGCGCTGCTTTTAGTTTTCCATATTTTCTTTATATTTATCAAATAATTACAAATATACCTCAAAAAATGTGGGAAACTCAAAGCAGTTATATCTCCCGTTGAATATACCATCCCCCGCCCAGTCCCGGTAAGGAGAACTGAGGCGGGGGGGATTTGTAACTATTTAAGTTTTCCATATTTTTTTTCAGTTTGTCCGTACCGGCTCAGAATATATCTCAAAAAAAATGTGGGAAACTAAAGTAGCTCTTTTTCCTCGCCCTGTTATGGGCGGGAGAAAAAGAGCCTGAAATAAGAAAATGAAATCGGTGTTGATATTAAATAATAGGCGGAAAAATAATTTATGGACAGTGTGTATGTTACAGTCTGATTGCAACACAAAAAATTGGGAATTCATAACCGGCTGGTTTAAAGAGAATCACGGATTAATCCGTAAGATATTCATTGGATATGGCTGGAGTACGGATTATGAGTTTGAAGATTTTGAACAACAGGCAATGGTTCTTGCCGCTGGAATAATCAATAAAACTGGGAATATAAGCGATTGCGCGTTTAAGAAAGAGTTGTTGTGGGCGCTTAGGTCTCATCTTTGGCAAAACCGGACTAAGGTAAGGGTAAGTGATGTGGATGAGTTCCAACCAGATAATAATAATCCTGTCCGGATGTTAGATTACCATGAAGTAGAGGATTTCATGTTTTTTAATACAGATGCCGGACAGGAGGCTGGTAAAATTTTTGATTATGAATTACTCCATGCGATCCTTGGATTAGTGTCAGTTCGTGAGAGCGAGATAGTCAGCGCATATTTTGGTTTAAGCGAGGATGTGTCTCTGACGTCAATGAAAATGAGCGAGGTCGCGGAGCATTTTAAAATAAGTGAATCGGCAGTATCGCAACTAATAAAAAAGTTTAAAAACAAGGTAAATGAAGTCTTTAAAGAAAAGGGGGTTAAATCCTCAAGTTCAAAAGAGGAGATATTAAACGCAATTTCAGAGCATAATCGCATAAAAGCTGCGAATGTAAAGGAGTTCGTAATGTCTGATATAAAAATTGTAAACGTTGAGAGCATAAAAACATCTGAACCGTTTATATCACTGTTTCCGGTTTCGGACCCTGTTTTACATAAAGTAGCTAAAAGTATGAGTAAATCCGGGTATGACAAGAGTCAGCCGCTGATAATATGGAAAGATAGGGATGTTCTTATAGACGGACATACGAGGTTACAGGCTGCGCAGTTGGCGGTATTGGATAAAGTTCCGGTTGTGGAAATCAGTTTTGAGAGTGAAGAGGAGGTAATAGAGTATTTATTTAATCTTCAGTTTAACCGGCGCAATGTAAAAGAGTATGGTCTTATAAAGCTGGCGGAGCGTATATTTAAAGGTGTTGATGATACAAATACTGACAAATCAACATTTTTAACAGG
>JAIRQX010000037.1 GCA_031256375.1 Deferribacteraceae bacterium | reverse complement strand
GCATGGATGCCGTGACAAAATGCTTGGCATTTTGGAAGGCAAGGCAAGATAACACTCTTGCCGTAGCCGGTAAATAAAAATTGCAGGACGCAATTTTTATTTAAAAATGGAATTACTGTATTTAATGATTGCGTTTTTCAGAAGATTGTGCGAATCTTCTCTAGTTTTGGGGCAGTAGCTCAACTGGGAGAGCGCCACAATGGCATTGTGGAGGTCGAGAGTTCGAGCCTCTTCTGCTCCACTTTATAAACCTCTGGTAATTCAGAGGTTTTTTATTGAGATTTTTCGTTTGGCAACAATTTGGCAACATTTGAGAGAAAATTGAACTTCTCTTCTTATGGTGTTTGACCTGACCAGTAGTTTCCATATGTCTTAAAAAGCAAGTTTGTATTTTTATGCCCAAGCATCCTTTTGGCTATCCAGTTTGGAGGCATATTATTATTTAACATCATACAGGCAAATGTATGACGCATATGATAAACAGTGCGTTTCCGAATTCCTAAAGCCTTTAAACACGGCTCCCAATAATAACGTCCAATATCATCACTGGTCATATATGGAGTGTCATATTGTGTCAAAAACAGATATTTCTTTTTGTCACTCCTACCTAAGAAGAAATATAACCCTTTCTCTGTAAGTACTTGCATTTGTTGGATTCCACCATGAGTAGCAATCAGTTTACTACCCTTCCATTCTTCAGGAACATTGCTAAAAATTGTAGTGCGATTATTTGAAGCATATCCCAATGACTCACACACATCTTTGGCTATTGGGATTTGCAAAATGGTTTTGGTTCTATAGACAAGACAGAATTGATGATAGGAGATAAGGTAAATATGGAAATGCAGGAAGAAATAGCAAATAAAAATAAACAGCGTTTGCATTTCATTGAAGATCCCGAAACTGTTAGAGACTTTGAGGTGCAGGGTGTTTATGTATCAGGCGGTGAACCAGAGGCTATATGGGTAGTATAAAAAAAAGAAACTATCAGCAATACGGTAAATAATATGGCACTATATTCTAAAAAACTACACATAAGAAAAGAAAACGGAGTTATTACATCCATAAATCTGTATGATTCTTTATCAGATATTAATGGTGGAGATTATTTAAACCTCCGAGATAATAATGGAACACTACTTTATGCTATGGCTGCACCAGTTGGTTCAGCTAATGACAGTGGATTGAGAATAAGACGAACCGATGGCACAGTTCAACAAATATCTACAACAGCAGAAGATGGAATAACGCTTGATATTATTGACGGAATAATACAGGTCTGGGATGATGATAATGAGCAATGGGTTGATTTAAGCGAGTTTTTAACTTTGGATGCGTCCAAAATAACTGGTGTTTTGTCAAAAGAACAGATAAATATTCCAGAAGTAGCCGAAGCAATGAAATCAGTGCCTGAAGATACTCTTACAGGAACGGGTGAGGGTTTTATAACTGCAAACTTGCTGAAATCGGCAATGGATCAATTCGGTGGGTTTGGACGTAGTGTTTACATAAGCAATGCTGACACTCATATAGTATCAATGGCTCAAATTGATAAAACAGGCACTTACTATGTCAGCGGCAATGCCGTACAAATAACAGATAGACCATACACGAGTCATTTTTGGCTCTTTGTTTTAAGTTTATCTGACGAAACATTTATGCAGCTTGTTTATCCTGGCAATGCTAATCCCAATCCTTACATCAGAACGGCAAGAGTAGGTATTTATGAGAAATGGTCTTTATTATTTCCAAGACCACAAGAAGGAGCAGGTTTGGGACAATTAAAATGGGTATCAGCCGATTTTGGTGAACCGATTTTTTTGCCTGATGACGGAACATGGGCTTATTGGGGATTTGCTATAGATACTCTTGGTCATGTTTCACAGGCTTACTGGGGAGGTCAAGTATCTACAGGGGTTAAGGCTGGAGGTACGCTTATAGATGCAGGATACCCTACAACAAAGCTAATTCTGTTTTGTTGGAGGATAGTTGAATGAATAAGATAAAACACAGACAAAATGACACTTTTGTAATTGAACATGACGGTAATCCTTATCATTTAACGCCGACCTGCGGACAAAAAGAGATGTATCCTGAAATTTTACAACAATATAAAGATAATCCAGATGGTTTTGAAGAGGAGTATCCTCCTGAGCCACCATCGCAGGAAACTATACAAGAGCGTGAAAGACAAGTCAGTATTAATAGGATTCAAACAGAATTAAACAAAATAGATGCCAAGTCTATAAGAGCATTAAGAGCTATTTCGGGTGGAATGGGTACAGATGAAGAAATACAAAGACTTGCTGAGTTGGAAAGACAAGCAAAAGAATTAAGAGTGGAATTAATTGAAAAAACAGTAGTAGGGGGATGAGCTAATCAGCATCCTCCGTAATTGTTCAGCTAAAGGGGTATGCAGGTGATTCTCTCCATAAGTTCACCACGATATTTCGGAAAAACCTGCATACCCCTTGAACCCTAGTTTATAAAAAATGCTTGACTGCATATTATATATAGTATATACTACGTTAGTGAGTTGGGAGTGCTGTCCATGTATGGCACGTTGGGCAATTAAAGTCCCACCTAACTCACCTTTTTTGTTTGGGGGTTTAGTTTGTATTTATTATATATAGACGACTCAGGTTCAACTCATGCTCCAGACCAATCACACTGTGTTTTAGCAGGATTTTCAATATTTGAAACTACAACACATTGGATTTGTAAGGAAATGGATGACATTGTTAGCCGATATATTCCTGCGGATCCAAATATTGAATTTCATGGTTCTGTAATGCACGCAGGGAGCAAAGAGTGGCATGGGATACCAAAAGGAATACGACAGAATCTAATGATAGATATATTAACAATGGTTAAGAATTCTTATTCCAAATTAGTATTATTTGCTTCTGTAGTTAATAAAGCAACTGCTACCTCTGCAGGCATAATGGATATATCTGAACATATGTTTACTCAAGTAGTTAGCCGTTTTGATATGTTTTTAGGTAGAAAATTTAAAAATGACGAATATAGAGCCAGGGGAATAGCGATATTTGACGAAACTGATTTGGATAAGAAAATGCAAACATTGACACAAACATTTATGAAATCAGGGCATCAGTGGGGGACTTTACATAATTTTTGTGAAGTACCTCTATTTCTTGATTCCAAAATGTCAAGACTAATACAATTAGCAGATCTAATCGCTTATTCAATATATAGACATTATGCTAAGGGTGATAGTATTTTATATAACACCATTAAAGAATGTTTTGATAAAGAGAATAATACAATTCATGGTTTACGTGTTGATATTGTTTAAAGAGGTAATATATGGGACTATTAACCGACACTCTAATGAATGCTTTAGCATCTTCTCTTCTTGAACAAACTAAAAAGGAAAAAATCATCACTCTTGGCGAAAAGGTATTCCATCTTCTCATGAAAAATGGAAAAGTGGAATATAATGAAGTTCAAAATGAATTTAACGCAATAGCGCAATCATCTGTTACTTTTAGCAACAGTATCGTACCTGATGACACCTCTGTTAAAGTGAGGAAAACCAGAACCACTAAAAAAAATCAACCGCAACAGGTAGAAGAGAAACCCAAAAGGGGACGTAAGCCAAAAGCTGTAAATACCCCAGAGGCACGCACTAAACGGAAATATGTCAGAAAGGCTCCGCTGACAAAATAACACTGTTTATATTTTTTTGTAAACAGCTTTCAGACATTAATTTGTTAATTCCTATATCAGTCAACAACAAGTGGTTTAAATTTAGAGCTAAAATAATGGGACTAAGACTTATAACAGCAAAAGAAATAATGGACAAATATGGGATCTATGAACGACAAATATTTGATTTAATATATAACAACGATAATATTAAGTTTTATGACCAACAGGGCAGAATAAGAGGAACTTGCGATAATAAAGGCAATTTTAAGCCATTCAACGGAAAGGGTTTGATAGTTTTTGAGATAAGCCTTTATTTTGCAAACACTCCCAGAGGTCTTTATGACAGTTTGCGACCAGAAGCGAAACGCAATATAATGATGGCGGGTTTCTCAAAAGATTTGACTGAAGAAGGATTGCGATATTTTCTACATAATACTGAATATATAGACCAACAACGCATAAATCTGATTAACCAAAATGTAGAAGACCGTACAATGAAATTAACTTTTATTCACGATCTTATATTTGACGCAAATGAAATTGAAGCAATTATTGAAGAAGTATATCCCTGCATTAAGTCTGACAGCTCTATAATAAACAAAACATGGACAGAAAAAAACAACGTTATTCAAGCCTCAGACGGCATAATTCCTGTCAATGTTCCATCTGATTTATGGCTAAAACAAACAGATAAAGAAGTATATAAAAATCTCCAAAATGAAGGTTATCCGCCATCAGTAATTGCCTATATTCTATTTAAAAAAACGGAGCATAAAACAACTGTTGCGCAACTGCTATATCCAAAAGATGAAATTAGTAATGCTCTAAAGAAAATCAGGGCGTTGTTAGAGGAAGCTAAACAATATTCATTCACTTTTTTAAATAAATAGTTGCCAGTTTCTTGCCAGTATTGCCAGTTTTCTGCCATTTTTTCACCTCACACCTCTAACCTTTTTTATGATTTAATCCTAATATGATTTGAATGCTGACTGACAGATCCAAAAAAGATATTTAAGAAAGAGGATGGAAAAATATGAAATATACAGACAGATTGAGTTTAGACAACGTAAAGACACCTCCAGCAACACTTGGACGGCTGGCAGAAATAGCCTTAATGCTACCAAAGGTAATGAATGAAACGCCTATTGAAAAACTATGCGAGTATCTTCCCAGACTTGAAGAGATTTTAGCTCTTGCCAGGGATATTAAACCGGACACTACAAATGGCATACCTGAATGGATTAAAGTGTTTCTACCTGCTGAGAAGCGGTATTTATTGAAGGAAAAAAGGTTTACGGATGCTTGGAATGAGGGGGAGCATACAAGGGGCAAAACTACATCCAAAAGCAACAGTGGATCGTTCAGTCCGCAGGCAAATAGCAAAGCACAGTATGCTCAGGCAAATCCCAAACACCTGCCAATTCCATCAATCCCGCCAATTCCGTCAACAACGAACAAATCAGGACAGGACAACCGGACTGAAAAACAGAAATACAGGGATAAGTTAAAGAAGAAGCTTGCAGACCTGACATATTTGTACAACTCAAAACAAGGGCAATGCGTTGCTTATACTGCCGATAGTCCAGAAAAGCGTAAATGTGATGCCGAATCAGGTGAACTCAGAAAAAAAATAATTGAAATAGAAAAAGAATTAAAAAGATTGGAGTAAGTTATTGACTGCATTTAATTTCATGAGGGAGCGTGGAAACGCACCCTCTGAAATAAGCCTCGCACCAGTAGTCTTCAAAATCAGGTAATATTATACCATGTTTCTCTAGTATGGGGCTTGCGAAATATAAAAAAAGCAGGATATCAAAATATTGATTTGCGTTTCTGATAATATTGTCTATGCGCACAGTATCTTCAGTACCTAATATATCAAGTATAGATTCTATCTTTCCCTCTGCATAAGGGGTTATTTTGGCATAAGCGTCCAGTTTAGATTTTATTTTATCCTCATCATCCATATAGTCAGTCAAATCTATATTGGCAAGTACATGACCGCGTACTGCCGCTTTCTCTAAGTACTCCAAAGCAGTGGCATTATCAATATCTATTAAATCTACGCCATTAGCTATGATCTTTTTATCAATAGCTATATGATACATAGCATCAGGGTCTGTTTCTGCCAGTTTATGTATTTCTTCAATCGTCATATTTCTGTAGAAGGGATAAGTCCATGGATCGCAATCACGCTTTTTTAGTGATACTTCCTTAAATTCAGGGCTGTCTATACTGGGTTCCCCTTTATAATTTTTGTATGTAAACTCCATCGGTTCCCATTTGGGATAAGTACCTCCCATATATCCATCTTTTGTAGGCAATCCAACAGCCGCAAGGTCTGACTTAATGCGAAACTCTTTGTAAACCTTTATCCCTGCCAGAATCGCAATGGACAATATCAACGACAAAGATAAAATAGCAATAAACAGTTTAATTTTGCTCATAATATAAAATTTATTATATAATCATGCCAGACTTATAAAGTAAACTATATTCTCTTTAACTGTCTGAAAGCTCATATAGGAATGTTCTATAGCACAATAATAAATCTGCTAACCTTTCCAATTTTTCAACCCATCCAGATAATCAGCCCACCATTGCATCATCTCTGTCCGCTGATGTAAACACTTTATCCGACATTATGTAAAGCATATTATTGACTTTCGCTTTACGATATATTATTTTAGTTATTGAGGAGTTATTATTATGGCGCAAAGTATGATTAATTTTCGTATGGATAAGGATTTGAAAAAAGATATGGAACAGGCTTGTAAAGAAATGGGTATGAGTATGACAACTGCTTTTACGATATTTGCTACTAAGGTAAGCAGAGAGAAGAGAATACCATTTGAGGTAGCAGTTGACCCATTTTTTTCAGAAACGAATATGAAACGGCTACGGAAAGCAATTTCAGACGCAGAGGCTGGCAGATTGACAGAGCATGAGTTAATTGAGGTAGAGGATGACTAAACTCTGGCAAGATGAAGCATGGGAGGACTATCTTTACTGGCAAAATCAGGACAAAAAGACCCTAAAACGAATAAACAAGCTGATTCAGGATATAGAAAGGAATGGTTACAACGGAATTGGTAAACCAGAACCACTAAAGCACGAATTGAGCGGATATTGGAGTGTCAAGATAGACGAAAAGAATAGGTTTGTTTTTCGCATCTTTAACGGTAATATAGAGATTATTCAATGTGGTTCGCATTACAGAGAAAAATAAAATGGTACGAATAATGGATAAACTGTCAACTACGAGATAAAATATTTGGCAACATATTTGGCAACAAACAAGTCGGTTTTTGTCAGTTTTGAGCGGTGAAAAGCGAAGCTGGAAGCGCAGAAAATCAGTAAGTGCCATTCTGATTAAAGAGTTCGAGCCTCTTCTGCTCCATTATCATCTAGGACGGTTTATGCCGTCCTTTTTCTTTTGTGTAAAGCCTTTCAGCTATATAGATAATTAGTCACTTGAAATAACCATAACCGTCATCCGGTTTTTCAACTTCCGATATCCTATAACTGTTCATAGATTCAATAAGGCGGCGGGCGAAAAGATTATTTACATGATGCCCTGACTTAACCGCATATATATGTCCCAGAATACGATAACCTATAAGTGAAACATCACCTATAATGTCCAGTATTTTGTGGCTGACAAATTCGCTTGAGTGCCTTAATCCCCCTTCATTTAATATGCCGTTGTTATCATCCAGAACTATTGCGTTGTCAAGAGAGCCTCCTTTGGCTAATCCCATTTTCCATAACATTTCTACATCTTTTTGAAATCCGAATGTTCTGGAATTTGCTACTGTATGAAAATACAACTCCGGGGTAAGCGCAAGGAAGCGTTTTTTGCAGCATATAGCTTTATGCTGATAGTCTATCTCAAAAGTAATTTCAAAATCATCGGATACAGAGCCTCTTACCAGTTTATCATCAATTTCTATTTCAACCGGACGCACAATTGTAAGGTATTTCCGCTTAGTCCCGAGGTGGGTTATCCCCGCTTCGGCAATCATAGAGGCTATTGGGGCTGCGCTTCCGTCCAAAATAGGCACTTCCGGTCCGCCAACATCTATATAGGCATTATCAACGCCAAGACCGTAAAGGGCGGAAGTAAGATGTTCCACCGTACTTATGGGAAAATCTCCGCAGCTTATTGTTGTAGCAAGCTGTGTAAAGGTAACGTTAAATGGTGAAATACGTACAAACGGGCAGTTTACCACATCTGTCCGGCAAAACTGGATTCCGGTATCCGGCGGAGCGGGCATAACGCGCACAAAAATATTTTTGCCGCTGTGCAGCCCTATGCCAAAGAATGAAAACTCCTTTCGTAATGAAGTCTGAAACAAATACCACCCGCTATAAACAAAAAGTCGTCATTGGTATCAGCAAAATAAATGCCATAAGAAACAAATTCTGAAAAAACATAATTATCAAATAATTATGGTTATAGCAAATAAAATAGCCTTGCATTTTTGTCTATAATATGCAACATTTTGTCAAGGTATGTGCTGTTTATTATCTACAAATCTGATTTATTTAAGGTTGTTACATGGTTTTTATAAGTTCTGTTAAGATATTTTTTAATTATGTGCTGAAGGGCTACAAAGAAAAATCTAAAATCGTTATCAAGGAAATTTATCCGGAAAAAAAACTTAGGGAAGCGCATGATGTTTCTGTGCGAAAAGAAATCAAAGATGTTCCGCCTCCCAAAAAACATCTGCTCAAAAAATATACGTCTGAAGAATCTGAAATATCAACAGCCTTTGAAAAAAGGAGCGTGCGTAAAGGGAAAAATAGCGACCCATCACGGAAAAACATAAGTAAACCTCTTAAAACAGATACTAAACAAATAGAAGCTTTTGTGCCTGAACCGTGGGATTATAATCCGCATATGCCCCCTGTCCGGGATGGGAAAACCCGCTTTAATGAACTAAGTCTTTCTCTGTCCGTGCTAAGGGGGGTACACGAAATTGGTTTCAGTTACTGTACAGACATACAGGCGGAGATACTTCCGCACTCACTTAAAGGTCTGGACGTCGCAGGCAAGGCACAGACAGGCACAGGGAAAACGGCCGCCTTTCTTTTAACAATTTTGGAGCATCTGCTTTGTAAAAAATTGCAAAAAAAACGTATATACGGCGCTCCCAGAGCGCTTATAATGGCGCCGACAAGAGAGCTTGTTATGCAGATAGAGAAAGATGCCGCGGCTCTCTCAAAATACTGCGGTTTGCGTATTTTAGCGATATTCGGCGGTATAGACTATGAAAAACAGCGTGATGCGCTGGAAAACTGCTATATTGATATAATGATCGCCACTCCCGGCAGATTGCTTGACTACTTTAAGCAAAAGATCATAAGACTTGACAGGGTTGAAATACTTGTTTTAGATGAAGCCGACCGTATGCTTGATATGGGATTTCTGCCGGATATGCGCAGGATCATAGATGCAACCCCTTCCAAGAATGAACGTCAGACAATGCTTTTCAGCGCCACGTTAACGCCTGAAATAACACGGCTTGCTTCAATGTGGACAAACAACCCTGTGAAGGTGGAGATTGAACCTGAACAGGTTACCCCTGCGGATGTTGAACAAGTGGCATATATAGTTACGGAACATGATAAATTCGCATTACTTTATAATCTTCTGAAAAACCTAAATGTCAGACGCGCAATAATATTTGCCAACCGCCGTGATCAGGTGCGGAAGCTCACGGAACGGCTGGATGCGTGTGATTTTGCCTGCGGAATGCTCACAGGGGATGTGAATCAGGCAAAACGCATAAAAACCCTCGAATCCTTAAAAAATGGCAAGATAAATATACTGGTTGCCACGGATGTGGCAGGGCGCGGAATTCATGTAGCGGATGTGGAAGCTGTATTTAATTACACCCTTCCCGATGATCCTGACGATTACGTCCACCGCATAGGGCGTACAGGCAGAGCGGGAGCCAAAGGTCGCTCCATATCATTCGCATCGGAAGAAGACGCTTATGTCCTGCCTCAGATAGAGGCATATATTAAAGAACCGCTTAAATATATAACCCCTGATGAAAAGCTGCTTACCCCTATCCCTGAAGAGTATGAAAACAGACTGAAAGATATGAAACGCAAACGCAACGCTATGGTAAAACACACAAAACACAGCGGTCCCCCGAAAAGAAAAGTCAGCGGCAAGAGACGGTAATGAAAGACGCGGCTGATAAACAATCATGGTTTAAACGTCTGAAATATATCCTACCGGATATGGGGTTGTCTGCGCTTGCGGGGACAATGCTTTTACTGGCATTGCCCGGTATTAATTTGTGGGTTACCGCCTTTTTTTCTTTTACGGTTATCATGTGGGTTTTTGACAGAAAAAGGATTAAACCGTGGATATCCGCAACTATAGCGGGATTTATTTATTACTCGGTTGGATTGACATGGGTTTCAGTGCCGGTAACTGTATTTGGCGGCGCGCCGCTTTGGGCGGGCGGAGCTTTGGTTATATTTGCCGGTATAGTGGGCGCAATCCTTTTTTGGGCTCCGTACGGATATATAATGGAGCGCACAGACTCCCCCCTTCTTGGCGGAATATTATTTATTACGCTTGAAATGCTGAAAGGGAAATACTTTTTCGGGGGTCTTCCATGGCTGAATATTGCGCAAACCCAATATAACAATTTACCCGCGGTACAATCGGTTGCTATTTTCGGAGAACACGGTCTTTCCTTACTTGTCATCCTCTCCGGAAGTTATCTTTATAAAGCGCTTAAAAAACGCAAAAGAAGGGATATTTATATTGCCGCAGGCATTTCAATATTTACGCTGGGGTATGGTCAGCTTAGCCTTATGATATATTCCCCCTCGGAAGTTTTTCACACTGCCCGTATGGTTCAGACCGGAATTTTGCAGGAAGATAAGTGGGACAACAGTAAACGCGGAGAGATATTAGACGGACTGATGCGCAGAACTCTTGAAGCAGGACAGGCTCCGGGGAATTATGACATTATGATCCTTCCGGAAACGTCATTTACAGTTAATCCGTTTACCAATCAGGCTGTTAATAGGGTTATACAGGAGATCAGCTCTGAAAAACCTCTGATAATCGGATATGATCGCACGGTTAAACTTGACGGCGAAATAAAGTACTATAACAGTGCGGCGTTGGTACAGAACGGCTCTATAGGACAGAATTATGACAAAATACGCCTTGCTCCGTTCGGTGAGTATTTTCCCTTAGAAAAACAGCTTTACCCGATACGCAAATTTTTTTTCGGTACAGGTCCCCTATTCTCCTCCGGTACAATACAGGCAATATTTGAATACGAGGATTTGAAAATTGCGCCTCTGATATGTTTTGAGGGGACTTTCTCTGATATGTGGCGGCAGCGTGTAATGCTTGGAGCTAATGTTTTTGTACTTATTTCAAACGACGCTTGGTTCGGGGAATCGTTCGGGCGCACTCAGCATTTGGCAATAGAAACTATACGCGCCGCGGAATACGGCAGATATATGCTCCGCGTAACTCAGGACGGCATATCTGCGCTTATTGAACCGATTGGCAAGAAAGCCGTTGTTTTTCCCGAAAAAGAGTATCATTATAGCGATGTGAAGTTTACCGCGGAAAAAGGGATGACGCTTTTCGCTAGGTTTGGTTACTTATGGTATGCGTTAGTTATAATAGTTTACGCGGTTTATCTGTTGCGGAAGCGCAGACGCTTTATAGCTTGAAAATTAAGAATTAAACAACTATAATATATATTGAAAAATTAATAAACAATTTCGGAAAATACTGTCTTTTGCCGAAGTTATGGAGAGTGTACTATGATGCCAAGCATGCCACAGTTATTTATTGTTCTGCTGGTGGTGGTCTTGATATTCGGAGCTGGTAAATTGCCGCAGATTGGGGACGGAATGGGGAAGGCTATACGCAACTTTAAAAAATCGGTCAAAGAGGTAGAAGATGAGATAGAGGATATTACCCCCCCAAAAAAAATATCGCCCAAAAAAGAAAAAGAAGAGGATTAGCCGGAGCGGTGTGGGATGTATGCATAAAAGGTTTTTGGGTGCATATAAAGACAGCGGCAAAGCTGTCTGTCTTCTTAATCCGTGCGTAAAATTTCTTTTTTCGCTTATTTTTACATTAACGGCAGGGCTGACATACAGTACCGCCGTTTTTTTTATTTTGGCTGTTATCTTATTTTCGGGCGGATATACGGCTGGCATTACACCGCTCCCTTTTATAAAAGCCTTACGCCCTTTCATAACTCTCCTTGTTTTTACTTTCGTAATCCAGCTTTTTATTACTGATGGCGGATATTGGGCAATGCCTGATTTTGTTTCGCTTGGAAACGCCGTTTTTTTGACCTCAAGAATGGCTTTAATGATAGGGTTTTCTGCGCTGTTTGTGTTTATTACCCCTCCGGCGGATATTGTAAGGATATTTTACTATTTGTTTCAGCCATTGCGTCTGATAAAAATATCCCCGGCTGACGCGGCGTTATCTATGCTTATAGCGCTGCGCTTTATCCCCATGCTTTTTTCTGAGGGGGAGAAGATTGTAGATTCCCAGCGCCTGAAAGGGATACTCCCTGCAAAAGGGGAAAAACAAAGCGGATTTAAGATAGTTATGAGTTCGCTGCCGCTGATTGTGCCACTGTTTGTACGCACATTCCATTACGCGGCGCAGATAGGCATAACGCTGCATTACCGCAGGCACGGCAGCAGATTTTTGAAGCTGCCCCGCCCCGTCATGGCTGATTTTGTCTGCGGAACGCTTTTTATAGTTACCGGAGTTGCATTAACTGTGGCAGGCAATGTTTTTTAAAAAGTGTTTGTGTGAATATAACGGTGCGAGATATTCGGGCTGGCAGTTTCAGGATGGCTGTGACACTGTTCAGGAGAGGATAGAAACGGCGCTTGAAAAACTTTACAACAAGAAGATACGGATAGCCGGAGCCGGTCGAACTGATGCCGGCGTACACGCCCGTGGTCAGGTTTTCAGCTATAATACGGCTATAGACAGACCGAACCACGCGATAATGTGCGCGCTGAACAGTATGCTGCCGCGGGATATAGCCATTATAGGCGTAGAAGATGTTACGCAGGAATTTCATGCCCAATTTTCCGCTGTCAGCAAAACATACTCTTATCTTATACTTAACAGACAGGCGCGGGCTGCTTTAGAGCATGAACGGATGTGGTTCAGGAGGGTTCCGATAGATGTTGATTTGATGTGCGCCGTTCTGAGACCTCTCGCCGGAACTCATGATTTTACATCATTCTGTGTGAAAAAAAGCCTTAAGAAAAACAGTGTGCGTACCGTTAATTTTATTAATGCCGCCAAAGAGGGTGATTGCATAAAGATACGGATTAACGCGGACGGTTTTTTGCATAATATGGTACGTATAATAGTCGGTAGCGCAGTACAGCTTACCTATGAAGGAGGGTCGCCAGTTGACATGAAAGCTGCCCTTGCTGCCAGAGACAGACGCGCTGCCCGCGCCACAGCCCCGCCTCAGGGGTTGTATCTTGAAGAAGTTTTATATAAAAAATAATTTGTTATAGCGTTTCAACATTGTAAATTGCTCTGGCTGATGCGGTTTGTTATTGCGTATAAATAAAAAAGATCTGGCGGTATCTAAACGAAATGCTTTGGGAATATGGGCCAACTAGGATTCGAACCTAGGACCTACCGGTTATGAGCCGGTGGCTCTAACCAACTGAGCTATTGGCCCTTAATTCCAAAGAAGGTTAATATAGCCACTTAAGCGTACTATGTCAAATATTTTTTAGGCGTTTGAGTTGTATAACAGTAACTTGAATTTCTCACCAAACACATAATAGCGCTCAGATTATCCCTCCGATTTTCGTTCTTTACTTTCCTTATTTTACTGTATTATAATGCCGCATAGTATGGTTAGAAGAGTATATTTGTTTATTTTTATAAGCTTTGTGTTATTTGTAATTGGCTTGAATACAGCAACTTTTTTAGCAGGGTTTAACCCCCGGCAGATAGTCAATGTTTTTTATCTGTCGGAGCGTACGGTTGCAATAGCGCTGCTGCTTGAGCATATAGTTTTTGAATCGGGGGTTATATTGCACAATCCTGACGATGAGGAGATAAGGCAGGCGGTTTGGGAAGAATGTTCCGGCACATCTGTTGATCCGGAGCTTGTTATGCGGATTATAAACGGTTATAAAAAAAGAGGACTTTTCTGTATAGATTATGACGGTTCAATGGGTCTTTTAAGAGTTAAATCATATATGCTGCGCGATATGATGGGGGTCAGCCCGTTTGTGCTGAGGGATAACATAAAGATGGGCGTAACTTACCTGAGTATGCTTATGGAAAAAGATCCCCGGTTGGACATAATTTTGTGTGAGTATCTGAAACCGGCGTCTTCACGAACACTTTTTGAAAAAGATATTCAGGCTGCGAACAGACAGGCTATGAAGATATACAGCGAATATATAAATACAAAACCACAGTCTGAACCCCGGTACGCTCCGGATACCGGCGAGATTATACCGTTTATCTCCCATTTATGAGAAAGCTGCGTGAAAACCGTAATAATAGCTAATCCTGCCAGCGGGCGTTTTAATAAAGATAAACTGAACAGATGCGCCGACATACTTAATAAAAATATAGGCGATGTTACAGTTAAATATACCGCAAAACCCGGCGATGCAAGGTTTATTGCCGCTGAAAGCGGAGCGGATATGGTTATTGCCGCAGGCGGTGACGGTCTCATTAATGAAACTGCCGCAGGGATAGCAAAAGAACAGCTTTTTTCCGCTCTTCCGTTCGGTACGGTCAATGTTTTTTGCCGTGAATTCGGTATCCCTCTAAATCCTGTAAAAGCAGCCATAAACCTGAATACAGGCAGAACAAAAAAAATTCCCCTTGGTTTTTTGGGTGACCGACCTTTTGTGCTGATGTGCGGTTTCGGATATGACGCGCAAGTTGTTAAACAGGTTGTTGAAAAGGGATACCGCAGGTATAAAACTATTGCGCACTGCATTGAGGGGGTTTTGTCTTTGGCGGCTCCGTATCCGGAGCTTACGGTTCATGCGAACGGCAGGTCATTTAATGCCCGACATATTATTATCTCTTTGGGGCAACGCTATGCGGGTAGTTTTATCCTTTCAAAGAAGATCAAAACCGGAGCTCTGAATATTTTTATACAGCAGGATAAACATTCATCGACGTTGCTGCGTACAATCTTATCTGTAGCCATAGGAGGCGGATTTCCTAAAGCTCCGGTTTATGCGGCTGTAGCTAAAATATCCGGCACATTTAGCTGCCAGCTTGATGGTGAATACATAAACACCGGTTCTGATCAGAATTATGTCTATGTAAAAAATTCTGCCTTTACGATAGCTTTTTAACAAAAATACTTGCTTTGTTTGCCATTGCAAGGGACGCTATGACGAAGCAATCCATTGGGAGCTTACACCTGCATGGATTGCCGCGCTTCATAAAAAACATTCCGCTCGCAAAGACGGTCAGTTTAAAGCTTAAATGCTATAGGATATATTATTTCAGCTTTGTTTTTATTCGCTCTACCCTTTTCAGAAGGGATTCTTTATACGCTTCCATATCTGCTATAGGCTCTTTTGCCACGCCGGTGTCCATCGCCGCCTGAGCTACCGCTGAGGAAACCCATGTCAGCACCCTTGAATCAAATGGTTTTGGCATTATATATTCCCTGCCGAATTTCAGATCAACTCCGCCATAAATATCCTTTATTTCCTGCGGTACCGGCTCTTTTGTAAGTTTTGCAAGGGCAAGTGAAGCCGCCAGCTTCATTTCGTTATTGATTGTCGTGGATTTAACATCAAGCGCGCCCCTGAATATAAAAGGAAAACAGAGAACATTATTAACTTGGTTAGGATAATCGCTTCTGCCTGTAGCCATAATAGCATCAGTGCGTATTTCCGCCACCTCTTCCGGTGTAATTTCCGGATCGGGGTTAGACATAGCCATTATTATGGGATTTTGCGCCAAACTGCGGATCATATCCGCGGAAAACGCCTCTTTGGATGAAACGCCGAGAAGTATATCCGCCCCCTTCGCCGCCTCTTTCAGAGTTCTGAAAGGAACATCATGCGCCATTTCGTCTTTATACTTATTCATTCCTTTCTTGCGCCCTTTATACAAAATCCCGTTTGTGTCACACATTACAATCTGTTCTTTAGTAATTCCCAGTTGAATGAGGTGCTTCCCTATAGACAGCCCTGAAGCGCCGGCGCCGTTAATCACCACCCTTAAGTTTTCCATCTTTTTCCCGACAATTTCGGAGGCGGAGATGATAGCAGCTCCCGCAATTATTGCGGTTCCATGCTGGTCGTCATGGAAAACCGGTATGGACAAATCCTGCAATGTGTTTTCTATAGCAAAACACTCAGGCGCTTTTATATCCTCAATGTTGATACCGCCAAAGGTAGGTTCCAGCATACGACAGGCGGCAATAACATCTTCAATTTTCGGCGCGTTAAGCTCAATATCAAAAACATCTATATCCGCAAATCTTTTGAAAAGCACACCTTTCCCTTCCATGACAGGTTTGCTTGCCAGCGCGCCGAGGTTGCCGAGCCCCAGAATCGCTGTTCCGTTTGACAGCACTGCCACCAGATTGCCGCGCGCGGTATATTTGTTTGCGTTGGCGGGATCTTCCGCTATAGCGTTACATGCGTGCGCCACCCCGGGAGAGTAAGCCAGCGAGAGGTCCCGTTGTGTTTTGCACTCTTTTGTAGGCATTACCTCTATCTTCCCCGGACGACCACTACTATGATATTCCAGAGCATCTTCTCTTGTAATCTTTTTGTTTTTCATAACATACTCCATAAGATATTCAATAAATAATAAAAATAATTTATTACAGTAATCTTTTCAATAATTCAAGAGAAATTGCTTCGTCAAAAAGTTTTTCGCATTAACAGGTAAAATTGCAAAAAAAAATCTCCTGAGTTCCAGTTTTACTCACGAATCTGACCGTTTCCGTATATAATATATTTTAACGAAGTAAGCTCGTTTAGTCCCATTGGACCTCTGGCGTGTATTTTTTGTGTACTTATCCCTATTTCCGCGCCAAAACCAAACTCAAATCCGTCGGTGAACCGTGTTGACGCATTGACATACACTGCCGCCGCGTCAACCTCTGCAAGAAACTTCTGAGACATATTGTAATCAGAAGTAATTATCGCCTCACTGTGTTTTGTTCCGTACTTTGTTATATGTTCAATTGCCTCATCTATTCCGTTTACAACCTTTACCGCGATAATATAGTCGTTATACTCTGTCCCCCAGTCGTCCCCGGAGGCTGCGCCGGCATGAGGAAATATCTCCCTTGTTTCGGGGCATCCTCTGATTTCCACCCCCTTTTCCTCAAGTGCGGTTAAAACCGGCGGCAAAAGCGTTTTTGCAGCGTCTCTGTCCGCAAGCAAGGTTTCCGCAGCATTGCATACAGACGGACGGCTTGTTTTCGCGTTCACTGTAATCCTTTTTGCCATATTGAGGTCCGCGGTTTTTTCAATGTAAATATGGCAGTTGCCTGCGCCTGTTTCAATAACAGGGACTGTAGCGTTGTTCACAACTGTTTTTATAAGCCCCGCTCCCCCGCGCGGAATAAGAAGATCAATATAACCGTTTAATTTCATAAAATTAACCGCAGTTTCACGGCTTGTATCCATAATGAGGCTGACAGCGCCGTCCGGGATCCCGGCTTTTTGCGCTTCACGGCACATTATGTCTGAAATGGCGATGTTGGAGCGTATAGCGTCACTCCCTCCCCGTAATATTACAGCATTTCCGGCTTTCAGACAAAGGGCGGCAGAATCCGCGGTGACATTTGGACGCGCCTCGTATATAATCCCTATTACACCGATAGGAACTCTTATTTTGCCTATCAAAAGACCGATAGGAGTTTTTACCATTCCGTCCGATCTGCCTATAGGATCAGGAAGATCGGCTATTTGGCGTATCCCTTCCGCCATAGCGGATATCCTTTTCTCATCAAGCAAAAGTCGATCCAGCATTGCAGATGGAGTGTTCCTGCGTTTTGCGTCCTCAATATCAAGGCTGTTTTGTTCAATAATATAGGCGGAGTTTTCTGCAAGCCCATCCGCTATTGTTAAAAGAGCGGTATTTTTAACCCCTGTCGGCAGAACGGAAAGAAGACGCGCAGCTTTTTTTGCTTTTTCCCCTTTTGTTATAAGTTCATTCATTTTTTCGCTTTAAAAAGCGTTCCTCGTGGTTTATTATCAATGATATCATATAATATTCTCGGGTTTTCGCCGTTTGCAATAACAGTGCTTATTCCTGCCTTTGCCGCTATTTCGGCGGCTGAGATCTTTGTAACCATGCCGCCGGTGCCGCGCTCCGATCCTGTCCCACCCGCCAGTTCCCGTATTTCTTCTGTTACACCGTCCACTGCGCTTATAAGCCGCGCGCCGGGGTTTTCTCGCGGATCACTGTCATACAGTCCGTCAATATCTGAGAGTATTATGAGCAAATCAGCATTAGACAGGACGGCAACATGAGCAGAGAGTGTGTCGTTGTCACCGAACTCTATCTCATAAGTGGAAATTGTGTCATTTTCATTTATAATAGGGATAACGCCGAAGCTCAGAAGTCTTTGCAAAGTTGACAAAGCGTTTCCCTCACGTTCTCCGGCGTCAAAAACATCCTTTGTCAAAAGCATTTGAGCGGCAGTAACGCCGTACTGGTTAAACATAGCGCTGTAAAGGTGCATAAGCGCAACCTGTCCAACAGCGGCGACAGCCTGTTTGTCGCGGATATCTTTCGGACGCTCCGGCAGGCCAAGTTTACCCACCCCTGCGCTTATAGCGGCGCTTGAAACAAGTATAACATCAATCCCCATGTTTTTTATATCAGAGAGTGTTCTCACCAAAAGATCTATCCTTTTGATATTCATGTGCCCCGTATTATGGGTAAGGGTGGATGTTCCTACTTTAACCGTTATCTTTTTCATATTCATTAAACATAATAGCTTTTTACAAGTGAGGTAATCAAAAGCCCCCAGCCGTCAACCATGATAAAAAGCAGGATTTTAAACGGTACAGAGATCATGACTGGCGGCAACATCATCATGCCCATAGCAAGCAACACGCTTGCAACCACAAAATCAATTATCAGAAAGGGCAGAAATAACAGAAACCCTATTTGAAAGCCAAGCTGTATTTCGCTTAACACAAAAGAGGCTGCCAGAACATGGTCAGGTATATCATCTACTGTACGGGGGCGTTCCGTCCGTGAAAGTCCAAGGAACAGCATCAGGTCTTTCTTTTGAGTGTTAGCCAGTAAAAAGGTACGGACAGGTTTTTTTGCATTAGCTACCATATCGGTAAAAGACATTTCGTTATTAAAATATGGCGCCAGCGCCTGCTGGTTTACCTGATTAACCACAGGCGTCATTATAAAAAAGGTAAGTAGGAGCGCTATCCCTACAAGAATTTGGTTCGGAGGCATTTGCGCCGTACCCATTGCAGTGCGCAAAAAATGAAAAACGATAATAATCCGAGTAAATGATGTAATAACCATCAGTATTGACGGAGCAAGGGTTAAAACTGTGAACAGAGCTATTATCTGGAGGGTGATAGCTACATCCTGCGGCGTGTTTGCCGCTTCCACTCCGAATGTCACCGAAGGGATAGGCAGCATAGGGGATTGCTGAGCAAAGGCGTCTCCTGCAATAAAGAGCAGGGTAATTGCCGCTAAAAGACCAAGAGGCAGTGTCCGTAAAATCATTTTTTTCGCAATGATGAGAGTTTCTCCCCGATCAGCTCAGACGAATCGTTCATATCGGCTGCGATCTCATTTTTTTTGCTAAAAAATTTCATAAAGCTACTAAAATCTTTTCGGCGTGAGAAGCCTGATTTTATAAAGTTTACATCCACAGGGTCGGCGATCTTATCTATAAGGTTTATATTGCTGTCAGTGATGCCTATAATGTATATAACTTCGCCAAGTTCATAAAACGCCAGCGATTTTTTAAACTCCAGATCAACTTTGCCAAGCAGTCTGCCTGCGCCGGGAATATCCGTTATTACATTGTTTTTGAAAAAAAATTTCATTAAGGCGTAAGCCAACAGTATAATTGCAATAATTACCGCAAGCCCAAAAAACATACGAATATATGCGCCGGAGCCGGGAAGCGCGGGAGACTGCGGGGCGGACTGCACTGTCTGAGACTCCAAAGGAAATTCTATAATAATCTTTTTTTCCTCTTTCATTACCTTAGGCTCAATAGGTTCACCGTCAAAACTGAACGATAATCTATTCCGCGTTCCCTCGGTTGTAAGCCACGCTTTTTTTACCGGTTTGTTAAAAAATTCCTGCGGAATATAGGAAACATCTTCAGTTGTTTCAAAAGATATAATGATCTCCTTGTCATTTCTGAGAGCATCCACATTTGAGTACCCTTTATTAAAAGTCAGTGTGAATGTGAAAGCGTCCGGGGATTCGTTATCGGAAACAGTAGCGGCATAAGAGTCAGCGGCATATATAAAACAAAGGAGCAGTAGGGGGAACAGCTTGACTGCATTAAGTTTCATACAGTCCATCTTTGTATTTTTCCACCAGCATCTCTTTGGTGAGTATCTCTGTTATGCGCAGGGCAAAACGTTCTTCCAGAACCATAACCTCTCCGAATGCAAGCGGTTTTCCTCTGACCAAAAAATCAACAGGTTCACCCGAAGTCTTATTTATCCTAATTATTGTACCGGTTTCCCAGCGCAACATTTCACCTATGCTAACTTTTTTGCGTCCTAACTCAACACAGATATTAAAAAGCACATTGCCATATCTTTCTTTAATTTCTTCACGGTCCATAAATTTTCCCTATCGTAAAACTCACTTCGTGGGTAATCGGGTGTCGCTCCCCGTTGAGCGCCGTTCCCCTGCCCAGTTGCTGTAGTAATTTACTTTCAGGGAGAGGATCGCCATTTTATTGTACAACAAACTCTGTGATGTATATATCCGTAATCCTACCGCCGCTCATAACAGCGTTGAGTTTTCTCATCATTTCCTGTTTAAGCGCTAATTTGCCCGGATATGTGTTTATCTCCTCGTACATTTTAGAAGAGAGAATAGATAATATAATATCTTTGATTCTTGGTTCCTTGGCGGATATCTCGTTCGGAAAGTTTTTTTCCTTGCTTAGTTCAACGGAGATTGTAACTTTTAGATATCTGTTGCCTCCCGGGTCCGCCAAGTTAACAGTAAACGGCGAGTATGTTACGACAGGTCCGGGGTCTTCTTTCGGCAAATGTCCCTGCTGTTGCTGAGCCGCAGCTCCGCTTTGATCTATTAACGCTTCGGACATTTGCGGAGGTACATTGTCAGACGGTCCTTTAAGCAGGAATACGTACGCGCCGCCGCCTACGATAATAACCACCAACAATAAGATAATAATAACAAGCAGTTTGTTTCCGCCATCTTTCTTTGGCGGTTTGGCGACCGGCGCCTCATCTTCGGATTCGCGGTTTTTCTCTTTAGCCATACTATATCTCCTGTTTGATACTTCCCATGCTTATTCCAAATAGTAATAAATGTATATTGAAAAATCAAGCTGAAAAAGTACTCGCGCACCCCAAAAATATTTGAGAACAATTCCGTAAAATATTGAAAATACTGATTGTAAGAGCCTCTTTATGATGTTACAATGATTGTGATAAAAAAACCGTAAAATCAACTAAAAAGGCAAGATCATGATAGCTGAACAAGCGGAAAAAGTGAAGAGAAAAATTAAAAGCATTGTAAATAAAGTATCTGGGGATTTAACAAAGCCGAAGCATAAGTTTTTGCTTGAGATGTTAACGGGGGTTTTATCCTCACAGAGTTCAAATCTTACTTCAATAGCACGCAGTCTGAAAGAAGATACAGATTTGCTTGGAAGACCAACTATGAAAAGTCAATCTTTTTTTTATAAAATAAAACCTTTTTGCATCAGTTAATTACGCACTTCATAAGGACGGTTTTGGGTTAAAACATGAAATATAATATTGCACA
>JAIRQX010000067.1 GCA_031256375.1 Deferribacteraceae bacterium | reverse complement strand
TAGATTCAGGAAACGAAGAAAACAAAATGACCAATTAACCACCGAAGATTTTCTGGGTAAATACCATGATTTCTCTCTTTGCTGAAAAAATAGGAGAAAAAATTGGGGGTACGCGAATAAAAACTTCACTTGAAGTCAAAAACCATCTGTGATAGATTGAAGTGATTTTGGTATTTTTATGAGTACAAACCGGAAAAAAGTCGTAGTTGTAGACGATGATCTTACAAATCTTGCAGTAGCAAGAGACACGCTGGCTGGTAAATATGATGTTTTTACCGTCCCGTCCAGTCAAAAACTTTTTAAAATTCTTGAAAAAATAGCTCCCGATCTGATACTGCTTGATATTGAAATGCCCGAGATGGACGGCTATGAAACAATGGAAATTATTAAGAATTCAGAAAACTTTTCTGAAATCCCTGTTATATTTTTAACTGCCTGTATTGATCCCGCAAGCGAGGTCAGGGGTCTGAATCTCGGAGCGGTTGACTATATAACAAAGCCTTTTTCGCATCAGCTTCTTTTAAAGCGGGTAGAAAAACAGATACTCTTTGATGTTCAGCAAAAAGAGCTGAAAAATTACAGTAATAATTTAGAAGATATGGTTAAAGAGAAGGCCCATACGATCTTTGAACTGCAGAACTCAATTCTGAAAATAGTGGCGGAGCTTGTTGAATGCCGCGACAATGTTACAGGTGGGCATATAGAAAGGACGCAGACTTATTTAAGGCTGCTTCTGGACATCATGCGGGAGCATAATCTTTATCCGGAAGAACTTTTATTGTGGGACAGCAATATGTTGGTAATGTCATCCCTGCTTCACGATGTCGGAAAAATATCCATAAGGGACAGTATACTGCTTAAAGCGGGGAAACTGACAGACGAAGAGTATGAAGAGGTTAAAAAACATTGCACTCTCGGAATGGAAATAATTGAAAAGATAGAACAAAGCACAAAAGAGAACAGTTTTTTACAGCATGCCAAGGTATTTGCCGTTAGCCACCATGAAAGGTGGGACGGGAAAGGCTACCCTTACGGGCTTAAAGGCGATAAAATACCGCTGCAAGGCAGGATGATGGCAATTGCTGACGTTTATGACGCGCTTACAAATGAACGCCCATATAAGAGATCATTCAGTCATGAGGAATCAGTGGAAATAATCAAGCGGGAATCGGGTACTCATTTTGATCCGTATCTTGTCGATCTTTTCCTTAAATATGAACGGAATTTTAAAGAGATCAGAACAGACTACAGACTAAACACAAAAACAGAAACAGAGACATCAGGTATAACTGGAATTTCTCTGGAATCACTCTCAAAACTGACATCCGGTTTATTTAAAATTGACGGAGATGGAACAAAAGGTTCCATTGATAAGATACGCCGCTATTTAATTACATTTATCAATGCCTTGTTAGTCCATGAACATTATAAAAGTGAGGTTTCGCAATGGGATGTCAGAGCTTTTCTACTGTCAGCATTTCTTCGGGATATCAGGCAGAAAATATCAGATGTCCATACGCTGGACAAGACAAATACGTTGACAGCGGATGAACTTGAAGCTGTCAAGGCCCGTGCGGATATGGTAATGGAGATAATTCAGAAAATAAAGGAAGAGCTGAATGACGAAAATCTGATGTGCAATGCGGAGGCTTTAGCCTACAGCAGTTACGAAAAATGGGACGGAACTGGTCAGCCGTTCGGTCTTAAAGGGGAAGAAATTCCGCTGCACAACAGGCTGATGGCAATTATTGATTCTTACAATACGCTTGTTAACGGTCCATATAACTCTGAGAACCTATCCCATGGTGAGGTGGTTGATCTTATAAAAAGCCAGAGCGGAACCAGTTTTGACCCTGAACTTGTCAATATTTTCCTTCAGTGTGAAAGGGAGTTTGAAGAAGAGGGGTAATCATGAAAGCGAATATAATACGGACAGCCCTGTTTTTAATCTTTTTGGGCATCGCTTCAGTTGCGGGTTATTCCCAACCTTTCCCAACCCAAACGGATAATATCAGATCCGTCAAATATTACAGTAATATCCCGGGTGTTACAGATGATGAGATAGCCGAGATAGAAAAACTTAAATCCCAAAAGGAAAGTTTTTCTTACGGAAGTATGCTTACAACAGAGTCGTTCATATTAGAGGACGGTTCTTACGATGGTTTCACGACACTATTCTGCGAACTGTTGTCAGAGCTTTTTAATATCCCCTTTGTTCAGGAGTTTTATACATGGGATCATTTAAAATCAGGGGTTGACAGCAATGATATTGATTTCACGGGAGAAATATCCCTGACGCCGGAACATCAGGAGCGTTATTTTATGACGCTCCCTATCGCGGAACGATCATTTAAAGTGTTCACTAACTCAAATTCATTTAAAATTGAAACGGAACAGGATCTTTATGGTCTTCGCGTAGGTTTTCTGGAAGATACTATTTCTGACAAATCTATTTTGAATTTTTATAACAGGGTCTCATTTGATGCGGTAAATATAAAAAATATTCATGATGCGGTAGCTATGCTGAATACAGGCGCTATTGACGCGTTTATAACAGATTCGGTAATGACCCCTGTTTTTGACAATTACCCTTCAATATATTACAAAAATTTCCTTCCGCTGCTATACGCCTCCGTTTCTATGGCCACAGCCAATCCTGAATTTGAGGCGGTTATATCTGTTATGGGCAAGTATCTTGCCGCGGGGGGGGTGGACATACTCCACGATTTATACAAAACAGGCGAGCAGGGATACGAAAAATATAAGCTCAGGAAATCTTTTACAGAAGAGGAAAAAGCTTACCTGAACAGATTAGCGGCAAACGAGTTTAGTGTAAGGATAGCCGTGGAACATGATAATTACCCTATCTCTTTTTATAACAAAAAAGATAACAAGTTTCAGGGGATTGCGATGGACATTCTGGAGGAGATAAGCAAACTTACCGGTATCAGCTTTGACATCGCAACCGGACCGAATACGCTTTGGACAGAAATAATAGAGAGACTTGAGATAGGCGATATAGCTATGGTTACGGAATTACAATATTCCGAAGAACGGAAGAATAATTTTATATGGTCAAACATCCCTTACTTCATATCCCATTACGCGCTTTTATCAAAGGATGATTATAAAAATCTGGATATATCCCAGATCATACGGTCGAGTATAGGATTTGTTAAGGGAACTGCCGTTGAAGATATGTACAATACATGGTTTGGCAAAACATCTGTCAAGCATACTATGCGTTACAGTAATTATAACGATGCTTTGGACGCGCTGGAAAACGGCGAGATAGACTTACTTATGGCATCCGATTACTCGCTTTTGTTGCAAATGAATTATAGGGAAAAATCCGGGTACAAAATAAACGTCATGTTTCATTCACCTGAAGTAGGGTCATTTTTTGGGTTTAATAGGAATGAATATATTTTAAAATCAATTATCAGCAAAGCCCAGAATTTTGTTAATGTTGACAAAATCAATAATTACTGGTCAAGCCGTGTTTTTGATTATTCAAGGAAGTATGCGGAAAAATTGTCACTTTATATGATTATATCCGCTGTTGTTTTATTTCTGACAAGTATTGTTCTGATTATACTGTTTGCCAAAAATTTGCGGATAAGCGATCGCTACAAAAAACAGTTGGTTACCCTTTCCGCCATATATAAATCCCTGCCGGATCTGGTTTTCTGCAAAAACATAGAAGGCAAATATATTAGCTGCAACGAAAGTTTTGAAAAATTTTACGGTCTTAAAGAAGCGGAAATAGTTGGCAAAACCGACCTTGAGATATTTGCAAAAGATGAAAAAACAGCACAAAATTATATGCAGACTGATCAGGTAGTTATGAAAGAAAAGATTTTAAAAAAGTGGGAGGTATGGAGCGAAAGTCACGACAACACCCGCAGACTTTTTGAATCTGTAAAAACCCCTCTGATTCAGGAAGGTAATGTAATCGGTCTGCTTGGTATTTCAAAGGACATTACGGAACACAAGATGGCTGAGGAAACCGCACAAGCCGCCACCAAAGCGAAAAGCGAGTTTCTGGCGCATATAAGTCATGAAATCAGAACCCCTATGAACACAATTATGGGAATGAGCGAACTTATCTTACAGGAAGAGATTTCAGACAAAGCTCATGAATATGCGCTGCTTTGTAAACGGGCAGGCACAAATATGCTGGCTATCATTAATGATATCCTTGATTTTTCTAAAATTGAGGCGGGAAAGCTGGAAATAAGAATAAAGGAATATTCATTCGCTTCGTTTATAAACGACACTGTAAATATTATCCGTACGAGGATTAGCGATAAGCCTATTCTTTTTACTGTAAATATTGACTGCAATATCCCTATGAATATGGTCGGCGATGATCTCAGGTTTAAAGAGATCCTCATAAATCTTCTGAGCAATGCTGTGAAATACACAAAAGAAGGGTTTATAAACCTTTCCATGAAATCCGAAATGAGCGGCAAATCGGTTATTTTAACAACAGAGGTTTCAGACAGCGGGATTGGTATAAAAGAAGAGAATATCCGGTATATATTTGAACATTTCTCACGGGTTGATTTAGGCAAAACCCGGTCTATAGAGGGAACGGGTTTGGGGCTTGCGATTACAAAAAAACTTTGTAATTTGATGAACGGGGATATTTCACTGAAAAGTGAGTATGGCGTTGGAAGCACCTTTACCGTCACACTCCCGCAGGAGGTAAAACGTTATAAAAAACTTGCCGAGGTAGAAAATCCTGAACGAAAATCTGTGTTAATTTACGAACCTCGTTTGGTTTATGCAAGGTCACTTGCACAGACATTTGAAAATTTGGGGGTGAGATACGTATTTACCCCGTCCAGAGGTGATTTTTATGACAAACTGAATAATGCTAACTATTCATTTATCTTTATTTCATCTTTTATTTATAAAAGCGAAAATCAGCTTCAAAAACTAAAAGCTGATTCCAAAATTATATTAATAACGGAATTTGACGAGGTTTATACCACAAAAAACATCCACACTATATCAATGCCAGCGCATTCTTTCATTATTGCTAATATATTAAACGATAAAACTGACAACACAATTTATAAGCAAGATAAACTTTCAACGGCATTTGTTGCCCCGTCAGCACGGATTTTGATAGTTGACGACCTAGGTACAAACCTTACGGTTGCCGAAGGTCTGATGTCACGCTTTAAAATGCAGATTGATACCTGCAAATCAGGAGCGGAGGCTGTAAAACTGGTTGAAGAAAATATGTACGACATCATATTTATGGACCACGCTATGCCCGGGATGGATGGAATAGAAACCACACAAGCGATAAGGGCGCTGAAAGGCAATGACAGATATTATAAAAATGTGCCTATTATCGCCATGACGGCAAATGCGATCTCCGGCATGAAGGAGATGTATCTGAATAACGGAATGAACGATTATCTGTCAAAACCTATTGAAATCGCGAAACTTGACAATATGTTAAAAAAATGGATTCCCGATGAAAAGCAGAATAAAGAGAACGGACAAATCAAAAACGAGAAAAATTCAGCGCCGGAAATAAAAATTGAAGGGATTGACGTTCAGGTAGGCCTTTTGATGAACGGCGGGATAACGGAGAATTATATTAGAACACTAAATGTTTTCTGCAGGGACGGTTGGGAAAAATTGGACGAGCTTAAGGAGTGTATAGCTAAAAACGACATTAAGCTATACACAATATTTGTTCACGGACTAAAGAACGCTTTATGGAATGTCGGGGCAAAAAAATTGTCTGATTTCGCAAAAACCTTGGAGAACGCGGGCAAAAACGGAACGTCTATGTTTATAATGGAATATAACGATTTATTTTTAACGGAATTGGAGACGCTGCTCCAGAATATAAGCGTTGTAATCGCTGAATCTAATGAAGAAAAAATAGAACTGGACAAAAACGGCGCTGATTTGCTGAAAGAATCGCTTACCATGCTCAGAGCAGCCCTTGAAAATATGGAGGCAGAGCAGATAAACATTATTATGAAAAATCTTGATACCGGGAGCTGGGACAAGAATAGCAGAGAGCTTCTGAATAATTTGCTACAAAATATCCTGCTATTTGAATACGAAAAGGCGATAGCCCTGATAGATGCTATGTATTAGTACTACAGTTGTAATAAATTAATAAATCTGTTAACCTCATTTTTTAGTGGAGGTTATTCAGATGGATATTCTTATTGTATATGAAACAGGATTTCTTAAGAAGGGTAAAAAATCAGCCGGAGTGATGAGATAGTACAGCGGCGCGGCAGGTCGTGTGTAGAATTGTCAGGTTGGAGTATTTTAGACATATTCATCTCCCAAGTGGTTTACTATTATTGATAGGGAACTGTATTTGCCTAAGGAATGGACAGATGATCCAAAGCGTTGTGCCGAAGCCGGTATTCCTGCAAGTGTGGAATTTAAAAGCAAACCCAAAACGGCGCTTGATATGCTGAAATATGTAAATGGAAAGGGTATGCCATTTTCATGGGTTACGTCAGATAGCTTGTACGGAGATTTTCGTGAAATTGGTATGTGGCTGGAAAGTATAGAGAAAGGGTATGTTATGGCAGTATCCGGCAAAGCGTATGTTTGGCAAGGAAACAGACAACAAAGGGTTAGCGCAATTTTAGAATCTCTTCCTGAAGAAGGATGGTATAGGACAAGTGCCGGAGCAGGTTCAAAGGGAGAACGCTATTATGATTGGTTGTGCTATGAGTAAAACAGACCGCATGAAGTACGCAGTTATGAGGGTTGGTATAAACATATAACCTTAGCCTGTTGCGCACATGCGTTATTAGCAGTAATGCGAAACAAAACAGAAAGGGATAGGAAGTTTCAAGCGGCGGTAGAGCTTGATACAAGCGGCAGTTTTGCTGCCTTTAAAAAGGGGCGGAATTTTTAGTAGCTGTTTCGAAGTCTGAGCTAAGAAAGCTGTTTTATTATCTAATAGGGAGGTTTAAGAATATTTCAGAGGTTTTTATTTTACATTGGCTTAATTGGCGCAGGCAACATCAATCTGTTGCAAAATATTTTCATTATTTGAGACAAAATTATGAATTACAACTGTAGCGCTAGGCACAAGCTCTATAAGTGCGTTATTTAAACTTAACAACAATCTCCTATGTAATAATGTGCGAGAAGTCATGGGTTAATATCTTAAACCCGCACAACAAATTTTACCCGCAAAATTAACACTTTCTTAAATCGGGTAGTGTTTGCCTTAAATCAGGTTAGCTGTCAATAAAGTCATTTCTCGCGCACCCCCAAAATTTTTGCCCATTTTATTAACATAGTGAAAAGTCATTGTATTTTTGTAGAAAGTGTTCAATGGTTAATTGTTCGTTATATTTTCGTCGTTTTCTGAACCGGT
>JAIRQX010000066.1 GCA_031256375.1 Deferribacteraceae bacterium | reverse complement strand
TCTTCGTTATGTGACCGGAACTTAACAATATCAAATCAACTTTGCCTCGCTTGTAATATATCAATGTTACCGCATTGTCACCAAGATAACACTTCTTATAACCAAAACTACCCTCACTACACCTATATCGGCGGGTAATACCTGTGGCTATTGAGTGTGCAGATCGCTAACAACCATAAGCAGTTAAATGTCTGTTACCTTTCTGGCGGATATTCTGAGAAAATACCATGATTTTACATTATGTTGAAAAATCAGCTAAAATTTTGGGGGTACGCCAGAAAAAATTATTATTGACATAATTCATTAATTATAATATTAGTTCGTAAGTATGCACATATCAGAAATATAACTGCTGTTTTTTAGCATGTATAACACAAGGTTCGTGTCATGTGAAAATTTATTTATTGGGGGTTTTCATGAAAAAGTTTTTAGCGTTTTTGGTATCCTTGTTCATGTTTGGTATGCTGGCAACAAGTGCGTTTGCTATTGATTATTATGATGGGGTATCTTTGGGGGTTTGTTCGTATGTTGACAGAAATAACTCACAAAAAGTTAATCTTACTGTTTTTTTTGCATTTAGCATGAATGCGAATGGTTCTCTCAACTATGTGGTTGAATGGAGTAGCTCTTATTATGCTGTGAGAACTATGGTGGTTGGCTATACGAGTGCCAATAGTGTCAGTGCAACAATTAATAGCAGTACTGTAGGCACAAACACAGATTTTATTCTTTGCCCAACATCTTATCTTGCGCCAGGTGCAGGCGCTACAGCATCACCTGACTTCCCAGGATATTTTTATGCCGGAAGAATCCACACTTGGCTGATGCCAAAGTCTTATTTTAGACCAGGTTCTAACAGTTTTTCAGCTAACATTGAGGGAAACATACTTAATATGAACATGATATACTAGGTAAGGGTGATATATATGAAAAAAGTAATACTCGTTATTCTGATTTGCTTCACAGCAATAATAAGTTATGCTACGGGCAATATAAAAATTGCTGACTATGGTGTTCTGAAAGATGCAAGCGGCTTATTTACACTTTCTAATAATATAGTTACTGTTTTGAATGAGAATGACAGTAAGGCTGATATAAGGATTTCTGATCATGCTTTTCTGAAAGGGACAGGCGGTTTGTTTACGGAAGATACTCAAGTGAATACAATAATCAACACTAATCCTGCATTTGAATAGTAAAAATGTGATTTGGTATATTTCAGGAGGTATTTCATGGATATAAATTTTAAATTTCAGGGGCTACCTCCTGCTTTTAAATCCAATGATATGAAAATTGGCGCTTCTGTTGTCAATTTGGGTAATTCTCTTAATGCTGGTATAACATTAGATAAATCTGATAAATTAGATTTATCTAATTTATCTCAAATCGCTTACAAAGCTATAACATTGTTAAAAAACGCTATAATTGAGATAAGAAATGATGAGCCCGTGGCAAAATCAAAAGAGCGGGTTATTTCAGACGATTATGTCCAAAGTATAATTGATTTAGGTAAAGCTGTCAGTAAGCCTGACGAAAAAATAGATGATTTGCAGTGGGGGCTTATGGTACAGATGGGAATGGAAACTGGAATAAGTGATCCCAGTATATTGCCGGAACTTACTACAGCAGATTTGGACAATTATATAGATGAATTTCACAATAAACTGCTGTGGCTTAAGGCAGTGGAGTATGATATTCTTGATGAAAATGGAAGTATTGTACAGCCTAAAATGTATGACAACAAAACTGATTACTGGAGTGATGTGTTTAAAACAGACGGTTCTGGTAATGTTGTAAGAGACAATTCAGGAAACCCTTTGAGAAATCTGGACTTTACAAAAGACAAACTGGTAAATAAAAAACTGGAAGCAATGAACAAAAGTGTGGTTTTGGGTGAAGGAAATACCATAGTCGCTGCTCCGTATGATGGTAAATTAATTGATATGCCGCCCGCGTTGCTGCAAAACTATATATTTGCGCTTACTTCCGGCGACAGAGCTATGTTGACATATGCGAAAAATTCCACTACAACACTCACCAACTCCTATAGTTCATGGTTGCCTGAAAATTTTAACCAGTTCAGCGAATCCCAAAAAATTGATTTCTATAAAGAAAAGTTGGCTTTTGGATTTTCGCTTATGAAAAGCTCCATGCTGGACAAACCGTCTTCGGACAAGTTATGTGCGGATTATATTAAATTGTGTCAAAGCGGTGACTATGTATGGGAGAAAAGGTAATTTGAAATTGCAACAAACAATCTTATCCCAGTTCCTCTATTATTCTCAATATCTCCGGCAGAAGCTGTTTCTTGCGTGATAATACCCCGGGCAGCAGAAAACAGTGCGGGGCTGACCGGCGGTACGAAAAACGTTTTTCCGCCGCCTCAAATCCGGTGCAGATCAGTATGCTTTCTTCCTTTATAATATCAGTAATCAGAAGCATTGCCCAGTCCAACTCGTTTTGATTTTTTTGAACGTCCAGCTCCTTCAGCAACCCCTGTACAGCATCAGGCAAATCCGAAGTGGTAAGAACTTCAACCTGTCCTATTCCAAATGTCACCCCTTTTTCCGTATATTTTTTGAAATCTGTGTTTATTATACTTTCAGGCGTACTTGAATTGAGGCTGTCTGTTGCGCTGAATATATCCATGCCGTAGCTGTGGGCGTCCACTCCGGAAATATTTTCCAGATCGGAAAGCGCGTCACGGTCTTCATCTGTGACTGTCGGTGATTTCAGCATTACCGTATCGCTTATTATCCCCCCCATAAGAATCATGGCAATCTTTTTCCCCGGCGTTTTCCCCGCTGATCTGTAAAGCTGATATACTAGCGTACATGTGCTGCCAACCGGTTTTGCATAAAATGTAATGGGCGCGTTAGTTTTTACCGCCCCTATACGGTGATGATCAACTATTTCCAGCACATCGGCGCTCTCAATCCCATCCACCGCCTGATCCGGCTCGTTATGATCCATCAGGATAAGTTTGGTCTTGTGCCTGTGAAGCATTTTTGTGCGGGTTACAACGCCTATAAGACATTTATCATCAACCACAGGCAAAACCCTTTGCCTGCTGTTGACAATAATATCTTCCGCATCTTCCACATAACAGTCAGCCTTAACTGTGGACACTTTGTCGTTCATTACGTTGCTCACAGGGCTTGATAGTATTACCCTGCGCACAGTTTCAGAGGAATCAAGTCCGGACAGAAAAACCCATCCTTTATAGTTTGTAAAATCAGCTTCAATCCTCTCCCCATGCTTTGTGCCGGTAATTATGATGGCGGGGATATTCCTGCTTACCGCATATTCAATAATATTACGCCTGTTACCGACTACAAGGGCAGCCTCCTCAGCTCCGACACGGTCTATACGCTCAAATGCTTTACCTGTCGGCATAGCGCCTATAATGATCGCCGCCCTGAACTCCTCTTTCACTCCGTTGTGTATAGTATAACCGTTTATAGCGCCTGGGATATGAGCGGCGTGAAAAAGGTAGCGGGGACGCTGATCTACAGCTTCCTGTATAAAAAGGTGTATAAGCTCCGGCGCGCCGACCAAACCTTTTACCCTTAATTCGCTGTCTGTTACCGGAAGCTCCTGTATTCTGTTCTCCTCCATCTTTTGGAAAACGTAAAGCACAGGATCGTTCTCATTCACAGAGATAACGGAAGTTCCCATAATATCAGACACTTTCGGATATACATCTTTTAAAAGCCGCGGCAACGGCAGCCCGTTTCGCCTAAATATGTATTTGGTCTGGTTATTGGCGTTACCGCAACGCGCCGGCAGATAAATGTTATCAGGGAAAAGCATCTGTTTGAGGGCAGCATAGGCGTAAGCCGACGCAATGGAATCAGTATCAGGGTTTTTATGCCCGATAATATAAATTGCTGACATCTTGTTATTGTTTTTCCTTTAACTTATTTATTATATTTGTGAGGTACTCTTCACTCACCGCTCCCAGTACAGACGTATAAAAACTTCCGTCAGGAAGATAAATGAGCGTGGTTGGGATCTTATCCGCGCGTAACCTGTGTTGCAAATCTGATTTTATCTGATACACGGGATACCTTATCCCGTAGAAATTTACAAAAGAAATTATATCGCTTTTACGTTTGTCTATTGACAGGGCAATAAGTTCAAAACTGCCGCCGCCCAACTCATTATAAACTTTCACAAAATCCGGGGTTTCTGTTTCACAGGGGGGACACCATGTTGCAAAAACATTTACTATTAAAACTTTTCCCTGATTATCTTTTCTGAGATTGCCATATTCCTGCGTTTCAAGGGTTTCAATATCAGAAACTATGATCTCCTTCGGCGTCCGTTTCCCCCTGCATCCCACAAAACAAAGTATCAGAAGTAATATAACCGCTCCATTTCTGATGATATTTTTACTCATCTTTTTTATTCCCGCGGTCGTTTATTAGTACGCATAAAACCTCTTTCACAAAATATTGTACACACCGCGCCTCGCTGCCATCAATCTTTTTCATAATATCAACATATTTGGCGGCAAACGGGTCGTTGTTTCCCAAGCGTATCTCCTGCAAACATTCTATCAGCGCGTCTATATGATCGGCATAACGCAGAATATCCCCTTCCAGTGAGCTGTCTTTCCCGTCAAAAATCAAAGACAGGTACTCCTCCCTAAACGGTGAGAATACGCCGTCAAGAAGCGCTTCATTTACAAGTTGGGTTTCCACCTGTTTCATTGTTTCTCTTGTATGATCGTTGATATTTTTTGTGGTGCTTATTACATCTCCCGTCAGCGCTTCCGGCACATCGTGGTTCAGCGCCTTTCTGTACAGCGCTTTCCAGTTTACCGTACCCCCGAGGCTTTCTTCAATAAACCCCAGCATCTGCGCAATCTGCGCCACAGAGAAAGAGTGTTCCGCCACAGAAGCGCGCCTGTGCAAAAATTCGTTAGACCATCGCTTGATATTGTTTAGCTTTCTGATATTTATGAGAAGCTGGGACAATCCGCTCATTTCATCCCCTGCCTTTTGTCTTTTGTTATAACAGCCCATGCGTTGTGATTATGTATGGATTCCATATTGGTACTTGATACCTCAAACCACTCTATGCGGTTATCCGAGTTAAGAAGCTCCGTAATATTTCTCACTATATCCTCCACAAACGTGGGGTTTTCATAAGAGCGTTCCGTCACAAATTTCTCGTCCTCTCTTTTCAGAAGGGCGTATATAGGGGAACTGGCTGATTTTTCGGCATATTCAATCAGCTCCTCTATCCATACCAATTTTGACGCACGTACAGATATCTTTACAATACTGCGCTGATTATGGGCGCCGTAATCAGATATCTCCTTTGAACATGGGCATAGGGAAAGGACGGGAACATTTACGGTTATCACAAGGTCTTTACCCGAACCGGACAAACACGCGAAAAAATCGCATCCGTAATCCATAAGGGATATCTGCCCTGACACCGGCGCTTTCCTCTCCGCAAAATATTTGAACGACAGCCGTATCTGCGACTCTTCGGCATTCAGGGAATCCCTCATCTCGTGCAATATCTCGCCGATTGAGTCAATACTGATATTTTCTCTGTGTTTATGGATCAGCTCAACAAATCTGGACATATGAGTCCCTTTGAAATTATGAGGAAGATTGACGCCCATGCTGATAGTCGCAATGGTATGCTGTTTACCCTTGCTCCTGTCTTTAACCACAACCGGATAAACTATATCGGCAATCCCCACACGGTCAATATCTATGTTACGCCAGTCTTTTTGATTCTGTATATCTTTCAGCATTATATTAAAATCGTTGCCCTGTGTACGATTTTAAATTATAATTTATAAAAGTTGTAATGTCAATTGAGGTATAAATCTATGGAATGTATTTTTTGTAAAATTATCACTGGTGAGATGCCGTCGGCAAAAATATACGAAGATGAAAACCAGATAGCCTTTTTGGATATTTTTCCGGCTTCCGTAGGGCACACTCTGTTGGTGCCGAAACAACACCATATAAATTTATTTGACGCGCCGAAAGGGTGTGCAGAAAAGGTTTATCCCGCGCTTTCCCTGATTGCAAACGCGCTCCGCGCGGCGACAGGGTGCGCGGGGCTTAATATTGTACAGAACAACGAAGAGGCGGCCGGTCAGGCTGTCTTCCATTCCCATATTCATCTGATTCCAAGATATAAAAACGATGGGATAAAGGTAACTGCGGCGGGCAAAGACAGGGCAGACATCGCCGCTATTACCGTATTGGCGGAAAAGATTAAGACTGCATTGCATAACATATAGGCTTGCAGGAAATGATCGGAACTATTATAGTAATAATCATTGTTGCGCAGCTTTTACGGTTGTTGCTATTTGGGAACGTTTTTTTGCGCCCGTTATGGAGCAGATTTTACGATATCCCCTTATTGGGGTATTTTTTAAAATGCGCTTTTTGTCAGGGTTTTTGGCTCGGATTTTTTACATTTCTCCCTTTGTTCGGGCTTTTAGACTCCGTTATGTGGGGACTGATGTCCGCGTGGCTGTCGCTGTACCTGCACACACAGATAACCGGGCGCAGAGAAAGCGGGGAGTGATGTTTTTATGAAAAAGCCGGAATCAGATCGTAACGTTATACTCATTGAGTGCAATATTGACGATATGAGCGGTGAATTTTTCGGAGATGTCATGGGCAGACTGTTCGCCGTTGGCGCTTTGGACGTTTGGTTTACATCCGCTTATGGCAAAAAGAACCGTCCGCTTTACCAGCTTTCGGCGCTTGTAAAGCCCGCAGATGAGGAAGCCGCGCTGAGGGAAATATTTGCTAATACAAGCACAGCAGGAATCAGAAGGCAGTTGATGGACAGAATAGTTATGGACCGTTCTTTTGTTAATGTAAAGTTAGAAGGCAGCACAATTAAGGTAAAGAAGCTGACATGGAAAGATATAGTTAAGTACACGCCGGAATGGGATGACTGCGCTGCGGTTTCCAGAGCGGCTAACCGTCCCGCCGCTGAAATATACGCTTTAGCGCAGACGCTGGCGCAAAAAACCGATCAGAGGTAAATATGGCTCATAATCATTTCCAAACAGGCTATATACAGGTTTATACAGGAAACGGGAAAGGGAAAACAACGGCGGCTGTGGGAGTATCTGTGCGCGCCGTGGCTTCGGGGATGAAAGTGTTTTTCGGGCAGTTTATGAAAAACACCCCGTCATCGGAACATATTATTTTTGCGGCTTACCCGCAATATGTAAATCTTATGCAGTTTGGTTCCGGCAAATTTGTGCGCGGTAAACCCGACGCTGAAGATTTTGAAAAGGCGGCGGCAGGCTGGGGGCATTGTAAAAATGCTTTGCAGTCCGGTCTATACGATCTTGTGGCGCTGGATGAACTTAACACAGCGTTAAAATTCGGGCTTTTGCCGGTGGAGGAGGTTGTTGAAACGCTCCGCCTTAAACCCGCGCAGACTGAAGTAATTATTACAGGAAGAGGAGCCCCTGAGGAGATTATAAATATCGCTGATCTTGTTACGGAGATGAAGGAGGTTAAGCATTATTTTATGAAAGGGGTTGGCGCAAGAAGAGGTATTGAAGAGTAGGTGAAGAGGAAACTCGGGAAGTGTAATTAAGCCGGATTCACTCGTGTGCGATGAAGCGTTACGCGCGGGTACAACCCCGCGAAAGCATGGAAGTTATAGCTGTTCCACTTTATATTGACCATTATTGCCGCACCTTAGGCGCGGCAATCCAGATTGTTTATTCTGGATTGCTTCGTCAATACGTTCCTCGCAAAGACAAGTGGAACTGCTATATACGAGAGGAAAAAATATATGATAGACAGAATAAGCCGTAGTTTTGTAAACTATTCCGCTTACCGCAGGGAGATGACTTCTCAGGCTGCGGTAAATAATTCATATGAAGTGCGTCAGAATAACTCAGTATTGGAAGCAAACGGGAAAGCAAGGCTTGTATCAAGCTATATCTATCCCCGCAGGGCTCTTGAATATTCTCTTATTCACGCTATGAATAATGTTGACCGCATAAAGGATAACTATACCTACCCTGCGAAGGGGTATGTCCCTTCCACCGTGGATTCGCAAGGTTATCCCTACATAGGGCAAAATATAGATATTAAAGTCTAAGATATTGTTTGAACTTTACAATTTTATCTGCTAAGGATATTTTAATTGAGGAGGATGTAATGGCGTATTCTTTTTTACAACGGATGTTTTCTACAGACATTGCAATAGATTTGGGAACCGCGAACACGCTGGTTTATGTGAGAGGCAGAGGGATTGTTTGCAATGAACCGTCTGTTGTAGCTATAAATAATGACACGTCAGAAATTCTGGCAGTGGGTTCTGAAGCTAAAAGTATGCTCGGGAGAACTCATGGCAAAATTGACGCAATATGCCCATTACAGGATGGCGTTATATCTAACTTTGATATTACAGAAAAGATGCTGCGTTATTTTATTATGAAAGTCTACTCAAGGCGTCCGCTCATACGTCCAAGAATGGTAATCTGTATCCCTTCATGTGTAACGCAGGTTGAAAAACGCGCAGTACGTGAGTCCGCAATACAGGCGGGCGCACGTGAAGTCTATGTGGTGGAAGAACCCATGGCGGCGGCTATAGGCGCGGGACTTCCTATACATGAACCCTCCGGCAATATGGTAATTGATATAGGCGGAGGCACAACAGAGGTCGCGGTCATATCATTGTACGGAATTGTTTACTCAAAATCTGTACGGATAGCTGGCAATAAAATGGACGAAAATATTGTCAATTATGTAAAACATAAATACAATCTCAAAATAGGCGGTTCTTTCGCCGAGCAGATAAAAATGCATATAGGCACCGCATATCCGCTTGAAGAAGGTGTCAGCATGGAGATAAAAGGGAACGATATAGTCATGGGGATGCCGACAATAAAAGAAATCACTGATCTGGAGATACGTAACGCGTTGGAAGAATCTGTGGTGAAGATTGTTGACGCGGTCAAGATTGCCCTTGAAACGATTACGCCGGAGCACGCGGCGGACATTGTGGACAGAGGTCTGGTGCTGACAGGCGGAGGCGCGTTGCTAAAAAACCTGGATAAACGGCTTAACGAAGAAACGGGGCTTCCGATAATTGTCAGCGATAACCCTTTGACAGCCGTAGTGATAGGGCTCGGAAAGGTTTTGGAAAACGCTGATTTGCTTAAAAAAGTAACTGTGGAATAATGAAACATTGGAGACGTTATTTTATAGTCGCGGGGTTTTTAGTTCTTCTTGTAATGATACAGTTCCGTAATCCTGAAATAACCGGTCCGTACAAAGGGATCATGGGTAATCTGCTCAATCCTTTTGTATATGTTGTGAACCGTACCGGCATTTTTGTCAACAAATTGTGGGAAAACTATGTTTGGCTGCGAGGGGTTGGCGAAGAAAATCTTATATTACAAAACAAACTAGAAGCTCTTACCCTTGAAAATTCCATTCTATCCGAGAAACTTATTCAACTTGAAAATTTTAACCGGCTGCTCAATTTTCGCGATACCTACGCATTCACGACCACTGCCGCCAACGTTATAGGACGTAATCTTGACGGTTATATGAAATATATAATCATTGACAGAGGTTCAGAAGATAAAATAAATATTAATGATCCGGTGGTTTCCGCATCAGGGTTGGTCGGAAGGGTCAGCGACGTGTATATGGGCACCAGCAGGGTTGAGCTGCTTTACCACCATGACTCAAGCGTCAGCGTGTTTAACAGCCGTACCCGCACAACAGGAATACTTAAAGGGGACGGGCACGGAGGTCTTTATATAGATTACTATGACAGAATGGATAATGTACAGAAGGGCGATATTATTATCACATCAGGGATGGGACAGCTTTTTCCGAAAGGGATAAGAACCGGGAGCGTAAGTAAAATTATCGCCCCGCCCACAGGTCTTTTTCAAAAATTATTTGTAGATAGTTCTGTGGATTTTTATAAACTTGAACAGGTCCTGGTGGTGAAACATGATGTAAGGGAGATGAATGATTAAAAGAATCATAAGCGTCGCATGGTATAATATTTACGTGCGGCTTTCCATTATACTCGCCTTATGTTATATATTCTCCAACGCCGCCGGCAATCCGCTGAACAGATTTGATTACGTTATTTTATTTTATATCCTTTGCCTGAAGAATATAAATGAAGATACCGCCCTGCAATATGCTGTGCTTTTTGGTATTTTCTATGATCTTAACTACCAGATATTCATAGGTATGGGGATACTTATTTTTCAAATGCTCAATGTAATAAAGATATATACCTATCTCATGATAAATATGTCAAAATTATACTCCAGAATATTATTTGTTATGGTCGGGGTAAGTATTTATCTGCTTTTGACGCTAAAATTTTGCGGTTATCCTTCATTTACATACTGGCAAAGTTTTGCTTATTTTTTTCTGGTAAATATATCAGCTATAGCTGTTATTTCAATCTTTAAGGGAGGAAAATATGTTGTTTAGCAGCCTTAAAGATGATGTAATGAACTATTTCAAAAACCGGGGTAAATATTCCGTTTTAGTTGTATTTTTGCTCTGTTGTCTGCTTTTGTGCAAACTTTTGTACTTTCAGATTTTTAGATATGAGGAACTATACGCCCTTTCCGAGAAAAACCGGATACGCGTTATGCGGGTGCGGGCTGACAGAGGGGTAATAAAAGAGCGTAACGGAGTACTGCTGGTTAAAAACAGCCCGGGTTACGAACTGGAAATTATAAAAGAGGACATTAAAAACGTAGGATTGTTACTGGATAACCTTTCCTCCATAATAACAATGGATAAAAGTAAAGTTATGCGCAGATTAAAGCGCTCTTATCTTTATGAACCGGTTAAAGTCACACGGGGATTAAATTTTGAACAGATATCATATCTTATGGAGCATTCAGCCCAATATCCCGGGGTGCAGTTTGTTGTTGACCCCATGCGCAGCTATCTGGACGGCAGTATATTTTCTCATATAATCGGTTATATGCAGGAGGTAAACGAAAAGGAGGTAGAGGAACTTTCCGATTATCAGGCGGGCGACATCATAGGGCGCAGCGGCATTGAAAAGCAGTTTGAAGAAGTTCTGCGCGGTAAAGACGGTTCACGGTGGGTGGAGGTGGACAGTGTAGGCAGAGTCACGGAAATCCTCAGCGAAACCGCCTCAGTGCCGGGAAATAATGTGATTTTAACAATTGATTACCGGCTTCAGCAGTTCATAGACACGATAATGGAGGAACGGCAAGGTTCAGTGGTTGTGCTGGACGGCACGGACAATTCCGTATTGGCGTTATATTCAGCTCCCACTTATGATCTTAATATGTTTAATCCGTTTATAACCAGTGAAAACTGGCAAAAATTGCTTAACAACCCCAAAAAACCTCTTCTAAACAGACCTATAGAGGGAGCTTATCCGCCGGGTTCGGTGTTTAAAATATTGGCGGCAGTGGCAGGTCTTATGGAAAACACGGTTACGCCTGAAACAAGATTTTTTTGCAACGGGTCGTTCCGCGTATCCCCGCGTTCCAATATTGTCCACAGTTGCTGGAAGAAAACAGGGCACGGGGAAGTTGCTCTACTTAGGGGGCTTTCGGAGTCATGTGACGTTTATTTTTATAATTTGGGTTATACTTTAGGGATAGATAAACTGCATGAATATTCAAATAAATTTTCTCTCGGGCGGCTGACCGGAATATCTCTTCCGAATGAAAAGTCAGGGATATTCCCGTCAAAGGAGTGGAAACTGAGGGCTCTTAAAGAGCCGTGGTATCCCGGGGAAACCGTAAATATATCAATCGGGCAGGGATATACTACTGTAACTCCGCTCCAGATTGCTGTTATGGTTTCATCAATATTTAACGGGGGTAATGTTTACCGCCCGCGAATTGTGGATGCGATAGAAGACCCGTTTACCGAAAGCAGAACCGTTATACCGCCGGAGATTTCAGTTACCGTTACGGTACCTAAACATATCAGGGATATTGTTATGAGAGGGATTGTTATGGCAGTGGAAGGCGGCGGAGGCACATCATGGCGCGCCAGATCAAGCGGGGTTCGTCTTGGCGGCAAAACAGGCACTGCCCAGGTTGTAAGCCTTAAGCGGACTGAAAATATGAGGGAGGCGGATATCCCTGAACATTGGCGTGACCACAGTTGGTTTACAGGGATATACCCGGCGGAAAAACCACGCTACACAATAGTTGTAATGATTGAGCACGGAGGTTCAGGGGGCAGAATCAGCGCCCCCCTTGCCGGAGCTATAGTTAATAAAATGCTGGATTTGGGCTATGTTGGAAACAATTAAAGATACTTTGAGGAAATCGGATTACTTTATGCTCCTTCTGATGGTCATACTGGCAGTTATAAGTTTTTCCGCTATCTACAGCGCGGTTTACGATCCGTCAACAGGAGAGGTGCAAAATCATCCGTATAAGCAGATAAGAGTTTTCGCCTTTGGACTTTTGAGTTACGCTACGATATCGTTTGTAGGGTACCGCAGGATAGTTAAATATGCCATACCGTTGTACATTTTGGGGTGTATTTTTCTGGTGGTAGTAAAATTTAAAGGGTTTTCCGGTATGGGGGCGCAAAGATGGCTTCTTATCGGAAGCTTAAGCATACAGCCGTCCGAACTGTTCAAATGGGTATGGGTAGTAATGCTGGCATGGGTATTCAACGACTTGCAGTCGGAGAGTATGGGGCTGCTTAAAATTATGAGGAAGTTTATATGGCTGATTCCCCCTTTTCTATTGGTATTTTTTCAGCCTGATTTGGGTACCGCCGCTACATATCTTATGACTTGGGGGCTTGTGGTACTTTTTTTAGGTGTAAAACGTTCAATAATCGGTCTTATGCTGATAGTTCTTTTTGTATCCGCCCCTGTAGCGTGGGGGCATCTGAAAGATTACCAAAAAATGCGCGTAATAACATTCATTGCGCCGGACAAATACGCAGGGAAAGAGGGTTATCAGGCTATACAAGCGCGCATAGCCATAGGTTCCGGAGGGCTGACAGGCAAAGGTTATCTTAAGGGAACGCAGTCACATCTGCGGTTTATGCCGGAAAGACACACAGATTTTATTTTCGCTGTTATAAACGAAGAGTTTGGATTTGCGGGCGGGATTACGGTTATAGGGATCTTTTTTGTGCTTATATCGCGGATTATCTATATTGCAGCGCAACTCAAAGATGCGCACGGGAAGATGCTGTGTGTGTCTATTGCCAGTTTTATTTTTTTTCAGTTCTTTGTAAATGTGGGCATGACCATAGGTCTTGCCCCTGTAGTGGGGGTTCCTCTGCCATTTGTAAGCGCGGGAGGTTCGTCGCTTCTGACTTTTATATCAATGCTGGGACTTATTAATTCAGTTTATATATCTAAAGCCGGAGATAATTTTATTTAGAGATTTTCAGATTTCTGGACATACCGGTTCCTTAGCCAGTCCATTGCGTTCTGAACGTAATCAATCTTCAGTCTGAGTTTTTTTTCTTCCCGCACAAGCGCCTTTTTTTTAATCATATCAGACATAAGCCGATCCATCATTGCATCGCACACATATATTGAATCTCTTATAACGTGCCGGGGATACTTATTGGGAATGGTTACATACCCGTCCCCTTCATCCGCCAGATCGTAATACATTACCATAGCGGCGTAAAAAAACATTAAACGTTCTTTTGACGTCGCCGTATTGTTAATAAATAAACTTTCCGCCAATGCTTTGATACACTGCGCGCTGTAGCGCAGCATATCTTCTTTAAGAAGAGGGGTAAGCAACCTGTTTAAATCATGACACTTAATGGAAATTATTTGTGAACGTTTATGAGCTGTTAATATTGCCGGAACATGCTTACGGTTAATATAAGTCGCAACGCCCGCCACTGTATTGTCAGGAAGTAAAACCCCTATTATCGCCGGCTTATTGGAGTTAAAATTTGAAAGTGAAACAGATATTAATCCGCTATGAATCAAAAGCAAACAATCAATAAATTCGTTCTCATAAAATAAAACAGAACCCTTTTTTACATCCTGCATCTTCCCTGAATTGCTGATAATGGTTCTTAAATTATCGGGTATTACCGGATTAAAATATGGCAGCGCGGTATGAAAGTCAATAATTTCAGATATTGTACCGTATTTTTCTGATTCGGATAAATCTTTTTTAAACGGCATTACTGACATTTTCATATTATTCTCCAAATATTTATAACTGCAAAGATTTTTCAACTATAATACTTATGGGTTATCCGTTTACCGCGTATTTTTCACCTTCCTTTTCAGTTTTCCAGCCATTATCCCACTTTATAACCCCCGCTGATTCCAGAGCGGAAAGGTAATAATTCACAGTCAGACCCTTTTCTTTTGCGTGTTTATTAAATTCATCCTCCAGTTCACTGAGCTTCCGCGGAACTATACAAAATCCAAGCAACTGTTTCATCAGTACGGCGGATTCATTTTCTTCATCAAACAATTTTAATATTCTGTTGTCAGGATTATGCTCACGGACATATTCAAGTCCGCTTTCAGTCGTTGTCCAAGCTGCCTGACCGGAATCTTTCCCCGCTTCGTCACCGGAATCCCTGTTCAGTTCAAACGATATTGCTCCCGCTTCCTCAAGCCATTCAAGCAATACCTGAATGCCAAAAAGCTCATTCTGATCCAGTTTAACGGCATCTTCCAGCATATTTAATGTTTTAGGGGTTTCACAATATACAAGAATTTTGTGAAATACCGAACGGAAACGGCTTGCGCCGAATATTAGTTTGTCAATTTTTTCTTTACTCATTATACTAACCTTTTGACGCTTTCAGTTCTTCCAGAACCTCAAGCAGTATCTTTTTATCATTTGTAAGAAATGCTTCCGTGAGCTTTGCGGCTCCTTTGTAAAAATCGGTATTAGCCACGCCGGACAGCTTTTTGCAAAACATCGGTATCCATTTTAACAAATGTATATTCAGAAAATCAAGTTGTTTGCCGCAATACCTCAGCGCCTCCCCGTTGTTTTCTTCAATAAAATTATCCGCTGTTCTTTCAGACAGAAATGCCATGAACTCAAACTCAAAAGAGATATGATCGTCCGGTTCCGAGAGTTTACCATCCTTGACCAGAGACTCGCCAGCATAAATAATCATCACCTCATCGTAAGCTTCCTGCTGCATCAGCCCTTTTTCACTGGTGAACACAGATTCGTAAGGGAATGCCACTTCATGGCGCGGCATACCGGCTCCAATGAAACAACGCGCATAATCCCGCGCAAGTTCAAGCAAGCCTCTGTACGCATTCTTTGCGTAGTCATAAATAAGCTGGTATCCTTCCCTTTCAGGCGCTTCATCTTCAACCCCGCTCAGATCAAGAGCCTTTATTTCATTCAGAAATTTCTGATCAGGTTCCGCCCGGTAAATTCGCGCCAGAAATGAATAGAGTTTAGCCCTGTCTCTAAAAAGACTTTCCATACAAACCTCCTAACTTTAAAATATAAGCTGAAATTTAAAATACCAGTATTTTTACAGTATAACACAAATATTTTAAAAATATCCCTAAAAATAGGGTTGTATTTTCATTTATTGCAAATGAATATACTAAAAACTTATATAAGGAGGTTTTAAATGTCAAAACTTTCAAGGCGAACATTTTTGAAAGCATTTGCAGCGTCCGGGGCTGCAGCCGCCACATTGGGCGGGGCAAGCGGTCTTGTCCGGAATGTTGCGCTTGCTCAGACAGTCGGAAAAGATCAGGTAACAAAGATACGCTCCGCCTGCCGCGCTTGCGGTAAGATGGAATGCGGAGTGTGGGTCAGCATGAGAAACGGTCGCGCAATTAAAATTGAAGGCGATCACACCAGCTTTGCAAGTGAGGGGAACTGCTGTTCCAAATCACAAGCCTCCCTTCAGGCGTGTTATCACCCTGACAGAGTATTGTACCCAATGAAAAGAACAAAACCTAAGGGTGAAAATCCCGGGTGGGTGCGGATTACGTGGAAAGAAGCCTTTGATACCGCAGGCAGAGAGCTGAAGAAGATCAGGGATAAGTACGGACCGCACGCTGTGAAACAGCTCCACGGCACCAGCCGCTGCTACACATACAGTACCATGATGACACTGAAAGCGTGGGGCAGCGCTAACCACGGAGATACGGCTGGACAGGTATGTAAAGGTCCGCGCGTAGCTGTTACAGGCATGGTGGCATTTGCCGGCGCTCACTGGATGGCTACGGTTGACGGCGTTAAATGTTATGTACAATGGGGCGGCGCAAATGAGACTTCCAACTACGATGATTCCGCCGCTGTCTGTATAGACAGAAGGTGGAAAGCAAGTTCTTACATCGTTGTAGGACCTTCACAACAGAATCTGGGCGCTACCGCAGATATGTGGCTTGCTCTAAAACCCGGCACAGACGGCGCTATGGCTATGGGCTGGCTTAATGTAATCATCAAGGAAAAACTTTTTGACGAAGATTTTGTCAAACAGTGGACTAATGCCCCGTTCCTGTATTCCTATGATATTAACCCTTCCGGTTTTAAGTGGGAGTATAGGCAGCTTGTTGGTATGTACCCTCTGGATATTAAAACAAGATTAGTTAAAGAGAGCGATCTGGTTAAGGGCGGTTCAACCAGAAAGTTCGCTTATTACGATGCCAAAACCAAAGCAGTTGGCTATTTTAACGCAGAGACAGGGGAATGGGACAAACCTTATAATCAAATCAACGTTTCCCTATCAGGTAAGTATAACCTTACTACGGCGGACGGCAAAAAAATAACCGCTCAGCCTGTATGGGACTACTTTTGGGCGTCTGTAAAAGATTATACCCCTGCTAAGGTGGGCGCAATATGCCGCGTTGATCCTAAACTTATTGAAAATGCCGCCCGCACATACGGTCGCCTCTGCAAAGGCGGCGGCGGCGGAATTAATATGGCGCTTGCTATAGAGCACTACGCCAATGCCACCCACAACATCCGCGATATCTTTTCTATTGCCATTATTACAGGTAATATTGACACTCCGGGAGGGATGCGCGGCGGTGAAGCCCGTCAGATCAGGGATTATATCTTACCGCCATTCGTAGTCACCGGCGTACCGGACGCGCCTCCTTCATTTTACGATAATGTTGCCGGCGCGCATAGATTTCCCCTTCTGCCATGGATAATCACCAACGGGGGAGCCGCAATGAACCATGATATGACATCTGTTACAGACATGATACTCACAGGCAAACCATATCCTGTGCGCGGACAGGTAGCGATGACCGGCAGCCACTTCCATTCCGCCAACGCCCTTAAGAATTGGGAAGCTCAAAAAGCCCTTGATTTTAGCTGGGGTTCCGAACTATGGTTCAGCCCGACAGCGGAAATGTTTGACATTATTGTACCCGCAACCCACTGGCTTGAAACTAAGGCTATACGGATGAGCCAAGGCGCTCACGGCGGAACCGGTTATCAGCCCGGTCCTGTAAAACCAAGAGGTGAAGCCCGTAACGATACCGAGATTGGTATTCAGTTGGCGCAGACGCTTAATGTCCCTTATATCTCAAAGGAAGAAGCGGCTGTTTTCTCTAACGGAAACCAGTGGCCTACATTAGACCAGATTCTTAACCGCAGCGTTATGCCTATGGGGTACAAGAGTATTGAGGAGTTTAATAAAAAGTTTCAGAGTGAAGGCTGGCAAGACCTTAAAAAGATCAGCCCCAAAACTTTCGGCGCCTACCGCGGTTATGAAACCGGAGCTTTACGCAATGACGGCAAAAAAGGGTTCCCCACCCCCACATGCAAGGCGGAAATTATGTCAACTATCATTGAAAGCTACCGGCCAAACGGCGAACAGTTTGCCTTTTATGCAGAACCGCCGCAGGGTGATATGACGCCCGCCGGTAAAGAACTGCGTAAATTGTACCCACTTACTATGATAAATCCGCAGAGGGTACCGGTTTATTTCCATAACGAACACCGTAATCTGCCTTTCACACGGGAGCTATATCCTGTGCCGCGCGTTAAGTTAAACCCCAAGACTGCCAATAAGTATGGTCTTAAGGAAGGGGACTGGATCTATATTGAAAACCAGAAAGGCAGAATTACCCAATGTGTAGAGATTTTTGCCGGAACAGCGGAGGATGTTATCGCGGCTGACCATCAGTGGTGGTATCCGGAATTGCCTGCGCCGGATCATGGCTGCCACTTATCCAACCTTAACTGTCTGGTGGATGAATATGCTCAGGACCCGGTTACCGGCAGTACAGGACTGCGCGGCATACCGGTGAAGATATACAAAGCGCCGGGCGCGCCGGCTGGGATAATTACGTCCGCAAATGATCCGCGGCTTCAAAAATGGCTGCCCGTAAAGGAGGTGTAATATGGCGCGCAAAGCAATGGTAATTGATATTGAGAGATGTGTCGGATGTCTTGCGTGCGTTGTGGCATGCAAAGTGGAGAATGACGGGGAAATTGGCACATATTGGACATGGGTAAAGCGTGTGGGACCGACAGGGGAATTTCCGAAAACTGAGATGTATTTTATGCCTTATACGTGCCAGCAGTGTGATACCCCTGAATGTATTACAATATGTCCCGCAAACGCCACATATAAACGCCCCGACGGCGTGGTTGTGGTGGACGCCGAGAAGTGTATTGGCTGCGAATCCTGTATTGATGCGTGTCCTTACGGCGCAAGATGTATGGATTCACGCACAAAAACTGCCAAAAAATGTACGCTCTGCGCCCATCTTATTGATAAGAACGAGCAGCCGAACTGTGTCCGCAACTGCCCGGGCAAAGCAAGAATTGTTGGCGATATAGATGATGCCAATTCAGAAGCTGCAAAGGCGATAAAAAGCGCAAACAAGAATGTTTATAAACTGAAGGATTCAGGAAATAAGCCTGTGGGCGCCTATATATTACGCAGATCAAAATGGCAGGGCTGAGAATAAATTTTACCCCCCGGTCCCCCGGGGGTTTTTTTCAAAAAGGTTTTTATGTCTATTAAATGGTTGTTGTTGTTGTCAAGTATATGCGCCTGTGCGAGCGCGGCGATGTTGATCAATGCGGGAGTGAAAGGTTTTTGCCGCGGCGCGGAGGGAAATAAGCTGTTATTAATTTTGACAGGTTTTTTGCTGTCGCCTGCGGGACTGGTCTTTATTGCGTTAAATCTTGGTCAGCCGTCCAGAATATTATTTTTACTAAGCCATATTACCGCTCCGTTCAGTCTTATGGTTCTGTCTCAGGCAATCGTTACGATTTTATGTTTACTATCTGTGTTTATGGCTAAAAATAGGTTTAACCAAAAAGTTCTTGCGTTATTGTGTTTATTGGGCGGCTTATTTTATGCGCTGGCTGCGGGCAGGTTTTACATGATTTTTACGCGCCCGGCGCTAAATCATTATATTGTCGTTTTGCTTATCTTAATATTTATCTGCGCTACGGCGTCTCATATCAGTTTTTGTCAGGACAAACGCTGTAAACTGTTAAAATTGTTTTTAATGTCTCTTTTTGCCATCTGCTTCAGTGTATTTGTTATCCGTATAGGTTATCTTGGCAATGCGGATAAGTTACTGCAAATTCAGAGTCTTTTCTCCGGCGCTGTTTCGGGTATTTTTTGTATTATAATTGCGGCTTTTGCGATTGCGCTGATATCGGATTACCTGATGATAAAAAGAGCTGAAAAACTTTTTCACTTTTTGGCTCTCAGTTGTTGTTTTGTTGCGGGCGCAGGCGTTATATATCTCTTTAACATCACTGAAAATATTGTAAAAACTATGTATTGATAAGCATTCCAACATTTAAGGTAAACGCTCAAAATGGATTGCAACGTCCCTGCGTTCCTTTTAAGCGGAACCGCTGTAAAATTGATATAAACGGAGATGTTTTAATGAAACCCGGGTGGATAGGAGTTTCAAGACGCCGCTTTCTTATTTTGTCGGCGGTTATGAGTTTTGCAGGGGCAAAACCTGCAAATGCGATGACAAAACGACCTGTTTTGCGTCCGCCCGGGGCTGTCCCTGAAGCGGAATTTTTGGCAAAATGCAACCGGTGTCAGCGTTGTGTGCAGATTTGCCCAACAAATGTCATATTTCCTGTCAAACTAACAGCGGATTTTCTGACCGCAAACACGCCGGAGGTAATATTTAATAGAAGTTACTGCAACTCCTGTATGAAGTGTACGCATATCTGTCCGGCGGGCGCGCTGATCCCTACCGGCAAAGATGCGATGAAGATAGGGGATGCCGTGATAATCAAAGAGGATTGTGTAGCGTGGAATTGGACTGGATGTACCGTATGTATGGATAAATGCCCGTTAAAGGCGATTGAGCTTGACGCCGCAAAACGCCCTATTGTGGATACGCAGAAGTGCGACGGTTGCGGTATATGCGAGCAACTCTGCCCATCTCAGTCCCTCCGTTCCAATGTACGGGGCAGAGGGATATTGATTTATCCCGCGGGTACGGAATATGAGCCGCGTTAAGATTTCCCGCGCGCGCATTTGGGCGGCGCTTGGAGGAGTTGCCGTTATAATAACGGCGACAGCGGCAAATTTCGGAATAGGTACATACTGTACAGTCTGTCCTTTGGGTTTTTTACAGATCAGCGCCGCTTCACGCGGCTTTCCTGTAAATATGTTGCCCGGCGTATTAGCTGTAATACTACTGATACTGTTTTGGGGTAAATTTTTCTGCGGCTGGTTTTGTCCGACGATGCTTGTAAAAAAAACGTTCCGTAACGATAAACCGTCCGGTTGTGACGAACATTATGCAGGAGGCGGCAAAACCGCCCGTATCCCACATATACTTCTGGGAATCACCTTGGTTGCATCATTTATTGTGCAGTTTCCTGTTTTTTGCCTTATATGCCCGATTGGACTATTTTTCGGTATTATATATGCGGTATTCCGGTTGTTCACCCTTTACGAGCCAAGCTGGAACCTTATAATATTTCCGTTTATTCTTTTTTTGGAGGTTGTACTTTTCCGGCGGTGGTGTTCAAGCGTATGCCCTTTGTCGGCTTTGTTTACACTGATCCGGAAAATTCCGGTACACGGAAGTATACAGTTTACATTAAACAAAGATACCTGTCTTTATTTTAACAACCGTCATTGCCAGAACTGTGAACGGGTATGTCCGGCGGGGATTATGCTCACCAGTGAGAAAAACGCGATGGAAGAGTGCATAATTTGTTTTGAATGCAAAGACAAATGCCCCGCTGATTCCGTAAAGATTGACATGCGATAATTGTAGAAGTTCCTTAAATCACTCTTCTGTCTTAATACATAATTTTTTGCCAAAATTATTGTAGCCTGCAACCCTTTCCGATATATCAAAGTAAACACTGCCGTAATCGTACATAATATAATACTTGTCAAATACCACGGGTATTCCGTGAATAGCAATAACCAGTTGTTTTGACGAGCCAATTGTAAAATGGCTTTGGCATTTGGTATTAGGATCCCTATAAAAGTCATTGGCGTTTGCCGTAAATGTTAATGCAAACAAAATTATTAAAACTTTTAGACTGCACACAGTGACACTCCATAAAATTTTTTAGTTCGTTTTGTCCAAATAAGTTTGTACGTTAAAAATCATAAATATGCAAATTTAAAAAATATAGCAGTTCCACTCGTCATTGCGAGGAACGCAGTGACGAAGCAATCCAGTTGGAGCTTTTACCTGCATGGATTGCCGCGCTTCATAAAAAACATTCCGCTCGCAAAGACGGTTAATG
>JAIRQX010000065.1 GCA_031256375.1 Deferribacteraceae bacterium | reverse complement strand
ATTTTACCCGTTGACCGGATTGTTTTACCATCAAAACTAAGCGTCAATTTATCTGATTTATCAAGCAAAATGGACTGTACTCAATTGATAAAACACCTGTTTAACGATTTAGGATCTATTAGTTTCAACAAACAAAGCAACCAATAATAACACGGAATATTATGTATATTAAAATATTCCGACAAAAATCCAGAAACACTCCCATCATTTGATGCCCATTGATGTATTTGACTGACATTGCGAAGTCCACAGAATGTACCCAAAATCACTATCGTCAGAGCTTCGCAAACAGTACAAAAATAGACTTAGTATTCTCTTGTAGTATCCAGTTCTGAAAAATATTCAACGATCCGCATTGCTTTGCCTATAAATTCACCTCCATATGTAGTATTGTTATTGAGGATGTTGAAAATATAAGCAACAGATTTATTACATACTACGAAAATCAAAACAGCGTGAAAAATATTACTTTCTTAAAATTGATTTCCGTGTTCAGGTGTTGCATTACCTGCCTGGGACAAGCAAATGGAACAAAATTAAACGTCGTATGTTCTCATTTATTAGTAAAAACTGGCAGGGTATTCCACTTGTCGGCATTTCAGTTATTGTTAATTTGATAGGTTCAACAAAAACGGAAAAAGGGCTTTCAATCAGGTGTGTATTGGACGAAGCAACATACGAAAAAGGCATTAAAGTAGCGGATGAAGATTTTGATTTGATACGAAAAAAAATGATAATTTTCATGGTGAATGGAATTATACTATATGTCAAAATGCATATTAATTTGTCAATTTAATATATAGACATTTCCTTAATGGTTCAGTCAAGCCAGAAAAATAAATCGTTTTGGATTGATTTGTAGAGTATAAGAAATTCAAGTTGCTTGAAATATTCACCAACACAACCTCCAACACTATAAATGATATCGGCCATTTACTAAAAAACTTTAGTACCACCATTCACAAATAAAAAATACCGAAAGCGTATTATCGCGTACAGCCAAACTCTGTAAATGCACCGTACGTCTTCATTAATTCAATGTCAATATTTTGCGTACCCCCATATGTGAATTACTCCGCTTTTTTGTCAAAATGCAGCTTCCTGTTTATAATATACTTGGAACCCGTACCTGCGGGGATTAATTTACCCATTATCACATTTTCTTTTAATCCGCGCAGACGGTCTGTCTTGCCGGAACATGCCGCATCTGTGAGAACCTTTGTCGTTTCCTGAAATGACGCGGCAGATATAAAACTTTCCGTATTTATTGCCGCTTTGGTAATTCCCTGCATTATTGCGCGTCCTCTCGGCGGTTGTTTACCATCCTGAATCATCTCATTCTGAACTTTGTTAAAATCTGTTTTATAAACCTCTTCGTTCGGCATAAAATCGGAATCTCCGGGATCTTCCACCTGTACCTTTTTTAACATCTGGCGCACGATCACCTCTATATGTTTGTCGTTAATGGTAACGCCCTGCTTGCGGTAAACTTCCTGAATCTCATCCACCAGATATTTCTCCAGCGCATTCTCACCAAGGATTGCCAATATGTCGTGAGGGTTTATAAGTCCGTCAATCAACGCCTCTCCGGCTTTTACGCGGTCGCCGTCCCTGACATTCAAATAACGCTGAGTTGAGATACTATAACTCTTTTTATCGCCAGTCTCCTCATTTTCAATAGTCAGTCTGCGAAGCCCGCGGACAGTGTTTTCTATATGCACTATACCGTCAATTTCGGCGATAACCGCAGGGTCTTTAGGTTTACGCGCCTCAAATAACTCAGCTATTCGCGGCAGACCCACAGTAATATCTTTTGTTTTTTGTGTTTCGCGCGGCATCTTTGCTACCACATCACCTGGGAATACTCCTGTCCCTTCATCCGCTGTGATAATAGCGCCTATTGGTAAAATATATTGCTGAACCTGTTTGCCCGCGGCATCTTTGATAATTATGCGCGGCTGACGCTTTTCACGCGTATTTGAAACAACAACTTTCTGGGATATACCGGTGATCTGGTCGATCTCCTCTTTAAGCGTTTCGCCTGCCGTCAGATCCTGATAGACAACTATACCTTCCGTTTCAGTCATAATTACCGCCGCATACGGATCCCATTCGGCAAGCAAATCTCCCTGCTTTACCATCTGACCGTCTTCCGCCATAAGGCGCGTGCCGTAAACAATCGTATATTTCTCAATAGTTCTGCCGTCATTGTCCACAAGGGTTAAATATCCGTTACGGTTCAGTACCACAAGCTGTCCGTTGAGCTTTTTCACAACGCTAATATCTTCTAATTTTACCTTGCCACCGAATTTGGCGTTCAAACTGGACGCTTCGCCACTTGCAGATGCGGCGCCGCCTATGTGGAATGTTCTCATTGTAAGCTGTGTGCCGGGTTCGCCGATTGATTGAGCGGCTATAGTACCTGTCGCTTCACCGATCTCCACTAATCTGCGGGTGGCGAGATCAAGTCCATAACACGTCTGACAAATACCAAAATCCGCATCACAGGTCAATACTGACCGGACTTTTACACGGTCTATCCCCGCTTTCTCTATCACGGCAATTTCATCTTCCAAAATCATAGTGTTGGCAGAAATAAGAAGTTCATCGGTTATAGGATCGTAAATATCTTCCAGTGTAAATCTTCCGGCAATGCGCTCTCCAAGAGGTTCAACAACTTCGCTGCCTTCCATAAGGGCGGTAATCTCCATCCCTTTAATAGTGCCGCAATCATTTTCACTGACAATAACATCCTGCGCCACATCAACAAGACGCCGTGTAAGATAACCGGAGTTCGCTGTTTTTAAAGCGGTATCCGCAAGACCTTTCCGCGCGCCGTGTGTGGAATCAAAAAACTGAAGCACTGTCAGACCTTCGCGGAAGTTTGCCACAATCGGCGTCTCAATAATTTCGCCGGACGGTTTTGCCATCAGACCCCGCATACCGGAAAGCTGCGCAATCTGCGTTCTGGAGCTTCTCGCTCCTGAATGCGCAAATACAAAGATATTATTATAGTGGCGTTCACGCTTCTTTGTCTTAGAGGCGTCTCCTCCGACATTCTGAATCGCTTTCATCAGATATTCAGTAGTTTTATCGTTAGCGGCTGACCAAACGTCAATAATCTGATTATAACGCTCACCGGCGGTCAGCGCCCCCTGATGGTAGTGATCGTTAATCTTCTGCACCATTGACATAGCTTCTTCCACAAGGCGCGGTTTCTCCTCAGGCACCAACAGATCATCCACGCATATAGAAAAACCGGCTTTGGTAGAGTAACGGAAACCAAGGTCTTTAAGATTATCAAGAAATTGCACACAATGCCAGTTGCCTAGTTTCTTTGAAATAGTGTCCACAAGTTTGGTGAGCTCTTTTTTCCCAAGCACACGGTTTATCTCATCAAAACTAATCCCTTCCGGAAGGATGTTATTAATGATAATACGTCCCGTAGTTGTAGATACTATTTTATCGCCAAGGCGGACATTTATCTCCGCATGAAGGGAAAGTTTATTCTGATCATAGGCAACAATAACTTCTCTCGGTGAACCATATGTTTTGCCGCACCCTTTAGCATTTCGCATAGGGCGGGTGAGGTAATAAATCCCAAGAACCATATCCTGTGTGGGTACTGCCAGAGGTTTGCCGTTAGCGGGAGAAAGAATGTTATATGAAGACATCATAAGTGTACGCGCTTCAAGCTGCGCTTCAAATGAAAGCGGCACATGGACAGCCATCTGATCTCCGTCGAAATCAGCATTAAACGCGGGACATACCAGCGGGTGAAGCTGAATTGCCTTCCCTTCAATAAGAAGAGGTTCAAAAGCCTGTATCCCCAACCGGTGGAGAGTAGGCGCACGGTTCAGCATAACTGGGTGTTCGCGTATAACCTCTTCCAAAACATCCCATACTTCCGGCTTTCTCTCTTCAACCATCTTTTTTGCCGATTTTATTGTGGGCGCCAATTCACGCTCCTTTTCAAGTTTATAGTAAAGAAACGGCTTAAACAGCTCCAGCGCCATCATTTTCGGCAACCCGCACTGATGCATCTTAAGATGCGGTCCGGCAACAATAACCGAACGACCGGAGTAGTCAACCCTTTTACCCAAAAGATTCTGGCGGAAACGCCCCTGTTTCCCTTTTATAATATCCGAAAGAGATTTAAGCGGGTGTTTATTGCTGGATTTGATAACCCTGCCGCGGCGACCGTTATCAAAAAGCGCGTCCACCGCTTCCTGAAGCATACGTTTCTCGTTTCGCACAATAATTTCGGGAGCGGAAAGCTCTATCAGTTTTTTCAGCCGGTTGTTACGGTTAATAACGCGGCGGTAAAGATCGTTTAAATCGCTGGTGGCAAATCTGCCCCCGTCAAGCGGCACAAGAGGTCGCAGTTCCGGCGGAATCACAGGGATAACATCCAATACCATCCATTCAGGACGGTTTCCGCTCTTACGAAAAGCTTCCACCACACGGAGACGTTTTGCCAGTTTTAGCTTTTTCTGAACGCTGTTTGTTTCCTGAAGCTCACGTTTAAGTTCAATTAAAAGCAAATCTATATCCACACGTTTTAGAAGCTCTTTAATGGCTTCAGCGCCTATTTTAGCGCTAAAACCATTATGACCGTACTCTTCCTGAAGTTTTCTGTAACGCTCTTCAGTCAGTATCTCCCGTTCTTTCAGAGGGGTATTTTTGGGGTCGGTCACAATATACGATTCAATATAAACCACACGCTCTATATCTTTTACAGAAAGGTCAAGAATAGAACCTATACGTGAAGGGGATCCTTTAAAAAACCATATATGACAGACAGGAGAAGCAAGATCAATATGTCCCATACGTTCACGGCGCACTTTAGACTCAATAACCTCCACGCCGCATTTCTCACAGACAATACCTCTGTGTTTCATCCTTTTATACTTACCGCACAGGCATTCCCAGTCTTTTACCGGACCAAAGATTTTGGCGCAGAAAAGTCCGTCTTTCTCCGGCTTAAATGTACGGTAATTAATGGTTTCCGGTTTTGTGACCTCACCGGATGACCACATCCTGATTTTATCCGGAGACGCTACTTTTATACGGATTGCATCAAAAAAAATAGGTTGTTTCTCCCTCTTCTGGAAAGGGTTTTTTACGCTTATCATCTATTCAACCTCCGGCGTATCTGACTCAGCGCTACTTATAGCGGTTTCAGCATCTTCTTCATTCTTAATAAGTTCAACATCCAGCGCAAGCCCCTGCAACTCTTTGATTAAAACGTTAAATGATTCCGGCATACTCGGTTTAAAACTGTAATTGCCGTTTACAATCGCACGGTAAACATCCGTTCGTCCATCCACATCATCAGACTTCACTGTAAGCATTTCCTGTAGTACATTTGCCGCGCCGTAAGCCTCCAACGCCCATACTTCCATCTCTCCGAGACGCTGACCTCCGAACTGCGCCTTACCGCCCAACGGCTGCTGCGTAACAAGTGAATATGGTCCGGTAGAACGGGCATGTATCTTGGTATCAACAAGGTGGTGCAGCTTCAGCATATACATTACCCCCACCGTAACTTCCTGATCAAACGGTTCTCCTGAACGTCCGTCGTAAAGCGTTGTCTGACCATCTTCCTGAAGTCCCGCCTTTTTTAACATAGATTTTATGTCACTCTCTTTTGCCCCGTCAAACACTTCCGTTGAAATATAAAGCCCGAGCGCTTTGGCTGCCCAGCCAAGATGCATCTCAAGTACCTGTCCTACATTCATACGCGAAGGGATAGCCAGCGGGTTCAGCATTATCTCCACAGGAGTGCCGTCAGGCAGATAAGGCATATCCTCTTCCGGCAAAACTCTTGAAACAACCCCTTTATTGCCGTGTCTGCCCGCCATCTTATCACCGACTGAGAGCTTACGTTTTATCGCTATATATACCCGTACAGCTTTAAGCACTCCGGCTGGCAGTTCATCGCCTTTCTCAATCTTTTTACGGTGATCTTTCATTTTATCTTCAGCTTTTTTTACCTTTTCTCTGAAAATTTCGTTAAGCAGGGTTAAAAATTTTGTATAGCCTGTTTTATCAGCTAACGTCAGCGTAGAGAGCTGTGTATAATCCATTGTTTCAAGTATTTCCGCAGTAAGTTTCTGGTCCGCGATTATATCGGGGCTTTTATTTTCTTCCTCAATAAGTTTCTGATCTATGTTTTGATCGGCGCTTTTGCCCTTTTTTTTGATTGTAGTCGTGGTTTTGCCATTCAGCCAGCAACGCAAACTTTCGTTACGGGCATTGTTAATAGCCGCCATCTCCAACTCGTAATCCCTCTTTATATGCTGAGTTTCCGTCTCCTCAATGGTTTCAGTGCGCGCGCATTTTCCTACCCCCCTGCGGGTCATTACCTGCACATTTACTACTGTGCCGGATATGCCGGGAGGAACACGCAAAGAAGCGTCTTTTACATCCCCCGCCTTATCTCCAAAAATAGCCCTGAGAAGTTTTTCTTCAGGCGTAGCCTGAGTTTCACCCTTTGGCGTTACCTTGCCCACAAGTATATCGCCTTCGGCGACTTTTGCTCCTATACGGATAATACCGCTCTCATCAAGGTCTTTAAGTATCTCTTCACTGACGTTTGGGATATCTCTTGTGATCTCTTCCTGTCCCAGTTTAGTATCACGCGCTTCCATTTCAAACGCCTCTATATGAATCGAGGTAAAGGCATCTTCTTTCACAAGTTTGGACGATATAAGAATGGAATCTTCGTAATTGTATCCCATCCAAGGCATAAAAGCGACCACTGTATTATGGCCGAGAGCAAGCTCTCCGTTTGCTGTCGCCGTGCCGTCCGCAAGGGTATCCCCCTTCTTCAGAGATTGTCCCGGCAGCGCCACAGGGCAAAAATTTATACAGGTATCCTGATTTGATCTTCTGTATTTTATAAGATCGTACACTGCAATATCAAAACCGTTTTTTGAAGAGTATCTTACGATAATTTTATCAGCATCGGCATAATCCACCACGCCATCGTTTTCCGCTACCAAAGCGGAGCCTGCGTCAATAGCCACTTTACGCTCAAGACCGGTTCCGACAACCGGCGCTTCAGTCCGGATCAGAGGAACCGCCTGACGCTGCATATTAGATCCCATAAGGGCTCGGTTAGCGTCATCATGCTCAAGGAAAGGGATCAGCGCTGTGGATATAGATACTATCTGCATCGGCGCAACGTCCATATACTCTATTTTGGATTTATCAGTAGTTATAGACTCACCTCCGTGACGCGCCGCAACAAGGTTGTCAATAATCCCGCCGGATTTATCCACGGGGGTATTTGCCTGAGCGATGTAATAATCCTGCTCTTCTATGGGCGACATATAGATCGCATCGTCAGTAACTTTGCCGTTTTCAACTTTCCGGTAAGGCGTTTCAATAAAACCGTAGTCGTTTATCTTCGCATAAGTAGTCAGGGAGGTTATAAGACCGATATTCGGACCTTCCGGAGTTTCAATAGGACATATTCTGCCGTAGTGGGAGGTATGAACGTCCCGCACCTCAAAACCGGCGCGGTCGCGGTTGAGCCCGCCGGGACCCAACGCCGACAAACGGCGCTTGTGAGTTACCTCTGAAAGAGGGTTTGTTTGGTCCATAAACTGTGAAAGCTGATAACCGCCAAAAAACTCTTTTATGGAAGCCGATAAAGGTTTTGCGTTTAAAAGATCCTGCGGGGTAAGCCCCTCTACGTCGTGGATGCTCATACGCTCTTTTACTGTCTTTTCCATACGGGCAAGACCTATACGGATATGATTCTGCAACTGCTCACCCGCCGCGCGCACACGCCTGTGTCCCAAATGATCTATATCATCAATGTGGTCCTTCCCTGTACGTATGTTTTCAAGTACACGGACAGTTTCAACTATGTCCGCCTTAGTAAGCGTAGTTGTTTTAATTGAATCATCCAGTCTTAATCGTTTGTTGATCTTCATGCGACCAACGGGTGAAAGGTCATAACGTTTTTCATTAAAGAAAAGGTTTTGAAATAGGGTGCGCGCAGCCTCCTCAGTAGCTGGCTCTCCCGGTCTGATCCTTTTGTAGATCTCAATCAGCGCCTCTTCTTCATTTTTTATCTTATCCATCGCGAGGATATCCCTGATAACACTGTCAGCGGAATTTTTCTCCATCAGCAGGACTTCAAAACTCTTTATTTTACTGACATTAAGAAGATCAATCTTCTCCTCTGTTACTTCAGTATTCGCTTCAATTAGTACCTCGCCTTTGTCCGCAATTATATCGTCAGCGAAATACAACCCTATCAAATCATCCATTTTCAGAGGGATACTATCAATTCCCGCCTTTATAAGGCGTTTGCGTGACGCTTTGGTGACAATATGGTTTGCCTTGATTATTGCTTCACCGCCGCCTGCGGCATAAATATCCTGTGAAAAGCGTTGATTTATTATCTTTTCATGATCCAACGGTTTTGAAAAACCATTTTCCAGAATAGATATCGTTTCAGTTTTATAGTATGTGAACAAAATATCTTTATCCGTCATGCCAAGCGCTTTTAAAAGCACTGTAACGGGGATTTTTCGTTTTTTATCAATACGTACATACAAAATATTTTTGGAATCAAACTCAAAATCTATCCATGAACCACGGTATGGAATAATTCTGGAACTGTACAGATGTTTTTCAATAACGCTTTTGCCCGCGCTGGAATCTTCAAAAAATATCCCCGGGGAGCGATGAAGCTGACTGACAATAACCCTTTCTACACCGTTTATTACAAATGTACCATTGTCAGTCATCATCGGTATATCACATAGATACACTTCAGACTCTTTACCTGCCTTAACCGCAGGTTTTTCCATGCCCTCTTCCGTACTGTAGGTTACAAGGCGTACACGGATTTTAAGCGGGGCGGCATACGTTGTATTACGGTCTATTGATTCCCTCGGCGAATATTTAGGCGGTTCTATATTGTAACTGATATACTCAAGTTTCGCCATCTCATTGAAATCAGATATGGGAAATATCTCCCTGAAAACTTCCTCAAGTCCCTGAACTTTTCTTTTTTGCTCCGCCACATCGTGCTGCAAAAAATATGTAAACGAATCTTTCTGAACTTCGATAAGATCGGGAAGACTGATTATCTTTTTAATTTTTGAAAAATTAACACGTTCTATAAAATTATTTTTTATTTTCATCCGGTCACCTGTACTGATATAATAGATCACTCATAAAAAAAACGTTCTTCCTCTGAACGATTTTTTTACGGAAAACAAAAATATATTGTAATGCCAAGTTGCAATTAAAATAGCTAAAATCTGTACGCGCCGGATTGTACTACCGGTGCGTACAGAATATAAAATCCGCTTCCGTAATAAAACCATTTGAGACAGCGAAACTATTTAATTTCCGCTTTCCCGCCGGCATCCTCAATAGCCTTTTTAATTTTTTCCGCTTCCTCTTTACTGACTCCTGTTTTTACCGGTTTGGGAGCTTCATCTACAACAGCTTTGGCTTCTTTCAGACCAAGACCGGTAACTTCGCGGACAACCTTAATCACTTTTACTTTTTCAGAGCCGACTTCTGTCAGCATAACATCAAACTCGGTTTTTTCTTCAACAACCGGAGCTGCCGCAGCTACGCCGGCAACAGCCACAGCAGCGGCAGGCGCGGCGGCGGAGACGCCAAAAATCTCCTCCAGCTCTTTAACAAATTCAGAAAGCTCCAATACAGACATATTTTTAATAAAATCTACTACTTGTTCCTTAGTAACAGCCATGTTTAATCTCCTGATTATTTTTCCTTATTCTCTTTCACCGCGTTCAGCACATTAAGCAGGCTACGCGGGATATTAGCAAGAAGAGACACAAAGTTTTGCGCGGGTGCGTTCATAGTGGCGAACAGCTGGGCAAGAAGCTGGTCACGGGAAGGCAGATCCGCAATAGCGATAACTTCCTCTTTTGTGAGTAATTTGTTTTCAAGGTAGCCCGCTTTTACAGTAAACTGTGAATAATCTTTAGCGTACTTTTTAATATCCTTTGCCACTGCGGCAAATTCTTTGCGAACCAGAACCAACGCGGTGGATTCCGTCAGAAACCGGTCTAAAATATCTATGTTACGGCTATTAAGCGCCTTTTTCAGGAGTGAGTTTTTGATAACGCGGAAATCGTTGCCGCCGCTTTTGACGGCGCGGCGTATATTATCCATCTGAGGGAAGGTTAACCCTTTAAAACTTGTGATAATTATCCCTTCCGCGCCGGTAATCTCGTCAGCCACTCCCTTTGCCAACTCTACTTTCTGCTCTTTTTTCATTCTCAAGAAAACACCTCTCAAGAGCCGGTTGAATATATTTATTCACGTTTCGGCAGGAATTTTTAAGTTTCCCCTTTTATTTATCCGTCTAAAAAAAAGCGGAAAGCCCCTGCTTTCTTCAACCTGCAATTTTTTTAATTAATTTGCACTTTTGCGCATTTTTACAGTTCAGCCAAAAGCTGTGCGGTATCCAGTTTGACTCCGGGTCCCATAGTTGTTGAAATTGCCACGGAACGCACATATACGCCCTTACTGGCCGCAGGTTTTACTTTAACTATAGTGTCCATTAGAGCTTTCAGGTTCGCATACAACTTTGCCGAATCAAAGCTCTTCTTGCCGATAATACAATGAACTATACCGGCCTTTTCAACACGAAACTCTACCATACCGGATTTAAGCTGTTTTACAATTCCGGCGACGTCATTTGTCACTGTCCCGATTTTTGGTGTTGGCATCAATCCGCGGGGACCAAGCAAACGCCCCAATTTACCGACTTTTGGCATCATATCCGGCGTTGACACCACTTTGTCAAATTCCAGCCAGCCGCCTTCCACCTTCGCAACCAGCTCATCATCGCCAACAACGTCAGCTCCGGCAGTTTCCGCTTCTTTCGCTTTCTCGCCCTTAGCAAAAGCAAGCACTCTTACCGTTTTTCCTGTACCGTTAGGCAGCACTACACTGCCGCGAACCATTTGATCTGCGTGACGCGGATCAACTCCAAGTTTGACAGCAACATCAACTGTCTCGTCAAACTTGGCAAATGCAACTTTTTTTGCCAGTTCCAAGGCTTCAAGCGGCGCATAAAACTTGTTGCGGTCCACTTCACTGAAACCGGCGGCATACTTTTTGCCTGTTCTTGCCATACACTGCTCCTTATTCTTCTACCTCAACACCCATACTTCTTGCCGCTCCCACCACAGACTTCATAGCCCGGCTGACATCTTTTGTGTTAAGATCCGGTAACTTTGCCTCCGCAATTCTTCTTATCTGTTCTTTAGCCAGCTTCCCTACCTTAACTTTGTTAGGAACGGCGGAACCTTTTTCCACTTTAAGTTCCTTCTTTATCAACTGGGATACGGGAGGCGTCTTTGTAATAAAAGTAAAACTTCTGTCCTCAAAAACAGTTATTATAACAGGAACTATGGAATCACCCAAAGTTTGAGTCTGCGCGTTAAAGGCTTTGCAAAACTCCATAATATTCACACCGCGCTGTCCCAACGCAGGACCTATAGGCGGCGAAGGATTCGCTTTACCTGCGGGAATTTGCAACTTAATCTGCCCCATAACTTTTTTAGCCATATTTTCTGACTCCTATTAATTTTTTCTCCATTTTAAGGGGCATATAGCAACTTTGACAAAATTTAGCCATGCGGTTTCCCCCCTTTCTCCCTTTTTATTTGAAGATAATCAAGCTCTATCGGCGTCTGACGTCCAAATATAGTAACAATAACGCGCACTTTCTCTTTTTCAGGGTTTACTTCATCAACAATGCCTGTAAATGTCTGGAAAGGTCCGTCAACAACTTCCACTAAATCCCCTTTGACATATTTTGCGGCAAGGCGCGGTCCCTGTTCCTTGGCAAGGTTAAGCATGGTGTTTACATCCGTTTCGGCGATAGGAACAGGGGAGTTACCGCCCACAAAACCGGTTACTTTAGGAATAGATTTAACAATATGCCAATTATTCGTGTTCATTTCCATATTGACAAGAATATATCCCGGAAATGTCTTTTTCTTGCTAACATATTTCTTCCCTTTACGCAGCTCAACTACGTCTTCAGTAGGAATCAGCACTTCGCAAATATCGTTCTGAAGAGCAAGATCCGCAGCCTTTTTCTCTAAAAGCAATTTTACACGCTTTTCAAACCCGGAATAAGTGTGAACAACATACCACTGTTTAGGCATGATTAACCCAACATACGTGTGATCATTTCGGAAAACCCCATATCAATAATCCCAAGATAAATGGTTACTATAACCACAACCGCAACAACAACCAGCGTTGTGCCTATTGTTTGTTCCTTTGAAGGCCAGTTCACCTTTTTCAGTTCTTCTTTCACTTCCGAGTAAAACACCGATAGTTTGAATTTATTTTTTTCCATCTTAAATTTCCCTCAATTACAGGCCAAGAGGGGCTCGAACCCCCAACCGCCGGTTTTGGAGACCGGAACTCTACCAGTTGAGCTATTGGCCTAATTTCATAATTACACAGTTCTTCCGCCGAAAACAAATCATTCCGGGACTGCAAAAAATTTATGCCGCCCGGAATTTACGCAATTCAAAAAATCTATTTTGTTTCCCTGTGCAATGTATGTTTTCTGTCAAAACGGCAGTACTTTTTCAGTTCAAGTTTGCCGGTCATAGTCTTCTTGTTTTTTGTAGTCGTGTAGTTGCGGTTTTTACACTCCGTACACGCCAATGTAATAATCTCTCTCATCTTTTGTTATCCTCTCGGAAACCAATATATTTTATTCAATAACTTCGGCTACAACGCCGGCGCCGACCGTCCTGCCGCCCTCACGGATCGCAAAACGAAGACCCTGTTCCATAGCTATCGGGTTTATTAACGCTACCTCACAGCTTATATTGTCTCCGGGCATTACCATCTCCACTCCCTCGGAAAGCGTCATTATGCCCGTCACATCCGTTGTCCTGAAATAAAACTGCGGACGGTATCCTCCGAAAAACGGAGTGTGACGACCGCCTTCCGCCTGCGTCAGTATATACGCCTCCGCCTTAAACTTCTTATGCGGCGTTATTGTTCCCGGCTTCGCCAATACCTGACCACGCTCCACATCATCTTTCTTGGTGCCGCGTAAAAGCACTCCTATATTATCTCCAGCCACTCCCTCATCCAACAGCTTACGAAACATCTCCACCCCTGTCACCGTCGTCTTTTGAGTGTTACGGATACCTACTATCTCTACCTCTTCACCTACCTTTACCTTACCGCGCTCTACACGACCGGTTACAACTGTCCCGCGACCGGAAATTGAAAATACATCCTCTATCGGCATTAAATATGGCTTATCTATGGCGCGAACTGGCTCAGGAATATAACTGTCCAACGCATCCATTAAATCCCATATATTCTTCGTTAATTCAGGATTCTCAGGATTCTCCAACGCTTTCAGCGCACTGCCCTTGATTATCGGAGTATCATCCCCCGGAAAATCATACGCAGACAAAAGATCCCGTATCTCAAGCTCTACAAGCTCCAGTATCTCAGGATCATCAACCATGTCGCATTTATTCATATATACCACTATATACGGCACGCCTACCTGACGCGCAAGGAGAATATGCTCCCGCGTCTGGGGCATAGGACCGTCGGCGGCGGATACCACAAGAATTGCTCCGTCCATCTGCGCTGCGCCGGTTATCATATTCTTTACATAATCCGCGTGACCCGGGCAGTCAACATGCGCATAGTGACGTTTCAGACTCTCATACTCCACGTGCGCAGTCGCTATCGTTATGCCGCGTTCACGCTCTTCAGGAGCCTTATCTATGTTCGCATAATCTACAAACGATGCTAGATTCTTTTTAGATAATACGTTCGTTATCGCTGCCGTCAGCGTCGTTTTGCCGTGGTCCACGTGACCTATTGTCCCCACATTCACATGGGGTTTTTTACGCTCATACTTCTGTTTTGCCATATTGATTTTCCTCTCGTAAAGTTCGCCTTTCGGCTCATATTTTTTTGCAAAAGCCCACACCCGGAATTGAACCGGGGACCTCGTCCTTACCAAGGACGCGCTCTAACCGACTGAGCCATGTGGGCGTTGTTACAGCAGTTCCACATCACATTGACCGTCTTTGCGAGCGGAATGCTTTTTATGAGGCGCGGCAATCCATGCAGGCAAATGCTCTAAATGGATCGCTTCGGCGCTGCATTCCTCGCAATGACAAGTGGAACCGCCATAGTATAAATTTTTCTCAGTTCGCACATTGTAACTTCGCTTCGCTCATTATTATGCCGGAAGGGCATCGCGCTTGCGCGCTTCTCAAGCGGGCGACGGGATTTGAACCCGCGACCCTCAGCTTGGAAGGCTGATGCTCTAGCCATCTGAGCTACACCCGCAAATTATAACCTAAATATACTGTTTCTGAACACCATCAGCAGCCTGTAAATCAAACAGGATAAAAAATATAGTTTATGATGTATATATTGTCAACCAAATTTTTTACTTTTATATCAGTTCCGCTTAGATAACCTCCGGTTATTCCGGAGCGCCGGAATCTGTTAAAAAATCTACTACATTGCGGTGGTTATTACGTCTGGCGTGATAAATAGCTGTCATCCCCATTCTGTCGCGGGCAGTAATATCAGCCCCTGCCGTTATAAGCAGTCTGACCGCTTCGGCATTTCCATATTCAGCCGCATACAGCAGAGGGGTAAAACCATTGTGATCCGCCGCGTTTACCTGCGCATTCCGGCGGATCAATATGTTTACAGCTTCAGGGTTGCCGTTCATCGCGGCAAACATAAGAGGGGTTACACCGGATGAATTTTTACTATTAACATCAGCGTTTCTGTTCAAAAGATCGCTGAGCTGTGCAGTCCTTCCCGTAAAAGCAGCTATTGAAAGCGCCGTATCGCCGCTGGAAGCGTGAATATTCGGGTTTGCCCCGCTTTTCAGAAGATAACTGCTTACCTCATCTGCAGCGGACTCGGCGCTATACATTAAAGCGGAATAACCTTTCACATCCTGAATATTAAGTCCGGCGCCGTTGTCAACAAGTATTTTCGCGGTATCCATTTTATTTCTGCGCGCCGCATACATCAGAGGCGTCAACCCTGTCCAATCCTGCACGTCCGGCGAACCTTTTCCCAAGGCGGCGAGTACTTCGGAAGCTGTACCTGACCGCGCGGCTACAAAAAGAGGATCTTGCGCAGGATCAGAGACGCCCCTAAAATCGGACGCGGAACCTTTAAAAAGATCATCCAGCCCTCCGATCTTCTGAATACTTTTCCCTTTATGAAACAAATTCGCCAATACATCCATTAAAGACAGCCGTTTTGCTTCATTCGCTAAAAATATCCCAACAGCTGCCAGAACAATAAAAACCAGTAACATTATTACAGATTTTTTACTCATTAACTAATACCATTTAAAATGCTTTATCCAGCAAACACACGAAAATCCATCTCAGGGTAAAAATCGTTCTTCATCTCCGTTGTTGTGAAAAACTCCCAGTCAAATCTGCCATCCTCCACCATCCCATAAATCTTCATAAAGTTTGATATATGTTCCTTTGTGCGCTGGACAGAGTAACTGGTAGCAGTGCCGGTGGTAATCAAAAACGCCCAATCGCTCGCCTGTGCCAACAGAAGTTCCCGCGCCATCTGATTAAGACCGCGTATTATATCTCCATTACCTGTATCTCTGTATTTACGCGCCAATGTTGTAATATGTTCCGCCATAAACCTTAAATGCCTATAAATCCAGTCATTACCCGCATTCAGCCATACGCTGTAAAAACCGTTGTCTCCCCACGACGAAGGATTTACCTGTACCACCTGATTCATAGGAAATTGATGCAAATATTCAAGAGGATTCACCGGACGCACTTTATGCCCGCGCTGCTGCATCTCCCGAAAAATGTTCCCTATAAACTCCGGACCTTCAAACCACCAATGACCGAATAATTCAGCGTCGTAAGGGGAAACTATCAGAGGCGGTCTGTCAAAATAAGGCGCAACATCGTCTGTCTGCTTCTCGCGTTCGTGCGCAAAATGCGCGGCGTGATCTTTAGTGCGCGCCATAGCCGCGTCATGATGATACGCCTCTTTATAACTGGATTCCCCTGTGATTTTATGGTACTTTATCCCTGTAAAAACCCTTTCACCGTTAGGACTGATATACGGAGCGATGTATTCCATATCCAAATCGTAACCTATATCACGGTAAAAATCACGGTAACATTGATCTCCGGGATAGCCCTCTTTAGAACTCCAGACTTGCTTGGATGAATAATAATCTCTTGCGAAAGCGGCTACGCCGTTAGAGGTAAACACCGGCGAATAGGTGCCGTATCTGGGTCGCGGATCGGCATACAGAATACCGTGGGAATCCACAAAGAAAAATTTTATTCCCGCATCGGAAAGCAGTTTATCAATACCGGCGCTGTAGGCGCATTCTGGAAGCCAGATCCCTTCAGGTCGTCTGCCGAAATGCTTCTGGTGTACCCTGCAAGCGATTTCAATCTGCGCACGCGCGGCAATTTCTGTCATAAAAGGGAGAAAACCGTGAGTTGCCCCGCAAGTTATTATACATAACATCCCTTTTTCCTGAAACTCTCTGTAGCCGTTTAAAACCCGTCCATGCAGATCGTTTTGCAAAAACGCTTTCAGCTTGTGGAACCGTTCGTAATACATATTTGCCAGCGGTGAAAAATACGGGTCGTCTTTTGTACGCACCTTCTCTTTCTCAGCTAACTCTATAAGTTTGTCGAGATAATTCAGGTATTTCCGGTTCAGATTTTTATTATCCAGCATTTCCGCAAGAGGGGGAGTCACAGATACGGTAATGCGTGTGTAAACATTTTCCTGCTCAAGCTCTCTTAATGTTATAAGCAGCGGTATATACGTCTCTGATATCGCCTCGAATAGCCAGTGTTCTTCAAGGAAATATTCATAGCTGGGATGATGTATATACGGCAGATGAGAGTGCAGTACGAGCGCCCAAAAACCGTTCATTAGCGCTTATCTCCCTGGAAAGATGATTCCGTAAACTCCCTTATTCTGCGTACTATATGATCTGGCATTGACGCTCCCCCGCTGTATTTTGTCTCATCCACTCCCGACAATTTGTAAACATTTTCCCAACTATCCGTTATCATCATCCATTCTGTATCTACATTGTTGGATACCACATCAGACGGCATTATGATATAAGCGGAATTCATAACTGAATGAAAACGTCCATGTTTATCCCATACGCCAAGCTCTGCCCATAGTGTCTTCAGCGGAGCCCATAACCCGAAATAATAATCTCCTCTGGAAGAAACTGAACAGTGCGCAAGCATTTGCTGCCCTGTTTTGTCTTTACAGTGTATTCTGAGTTCATATTGGCATTTTTCCAATTCAAGGTTATTTTTCAGTCTGTTATCCGTATCAGGCGATACCTCCCAGTAAACATATTCCGAGCCGGGAGAAACAGGAAGGAAGAAAATAATATCCTGATGGTAATAAGGCGCTACATAATAACTGGGAATCGGTTCAGGGGTTTTTGCCTTTAATACCGGCAACGGCTTTGTAGCCGCCTCGTACCCTACCGCAGGAGTTTTCTGTTTTAGTTTCTGTACTCCCGATTTTTTCATAACATCATTGATTGCCTTTATGAGTTCCGGTTTAGTCATAACTGAACGCCGTTTAATATCATGTTTTTTGGCTAAATCATTCAATTCTTTTTTTGTCATACTTTCAAGTTTCATTTGCTGTACCCCCATAAATTATTCTGCTTACGCGAATTTATCAGGCCATAATAAAGCTCCTCATGCTCCTTTGCTGTAAAATCCCATGAATTATCACATTGCATGATTTCTGATATATGCCTGTCTTTATTTTCTTTATCATAATAAAAGCTTATGGCTTTTTGTAAAGCCAATTCAAAATCATCAAGGTTTTTAAACCCTATTACTTCATTTTTTGCAGTTCTTGTTGTATCACATATATCTACATAACCTCTGATAATCGGGATTGCCCCATATCGCATAGCAAGTCTGCGCTCTTTCTCCATTGAGGGAGTTCCGCTTGTGATCACTATAAAGTCTGCCGAAGCCAGTATGTTGTGAAAAATTGCCGGATCATTGTCCTTTACAACCCGGATATTTTCATACACCCGCTGCTGTTCAAAAAGCTTGTCAACATACGGTTCTTCACCGCGACCATAAAGAAAAAGGCGCATATCGTTTTTCATTATGGATGGCAGAGTTTTTAAAACAATATCTATCCCTTCCTTTGATACATAACGGTTTATGACACAAAAGAGCGGTTTTTCATTATCTAAAGAGAACCTTTCGCAAAACTTTACCTTATTGATCTTACGCTTTCCTAATGAACTCCAGTTATACCGCTCATCCAAATAGGCATCAGTAAGAGGATCCCAGCTTTTGCTGTCTATACCGTTAGCTATAGTTACAAGTTTATTCTGATGCCGGCGAAAAACCCCGTCCAGTCCAAAACCTGTATCATGCATAAGAAAAGACTCCGCCTGCAGAACGTTCAGAGCTATTACAGCGTTAGCGTATACTATCCCTCCTTTAAGAATATTAATATTATCATAATATTCAAGACATTCCATAGTGTACATATCCCACGGTAAACTAAGCGTTTCCATACTGAATCTGTTAAAAATCCCCTGCACTGCCAGATCGTGTATAGTCAGCACTGTTTTACATTTCATCTTAGGATAACGGTAGCTTTTATAAGTGGGAATTAGGGCTGCCGGCCAGTTGTGGGAATGCATTATATGCATATCAGGAATGTTTGTGTTTATAAAATTTAAACACGCCTGACAAAATGCCCCGAAACGTATTTCGTTATCTGTGAAATCAATATTGCCGTAACCATAGACGCCATTGCGGTCAAATAATCCGCTGTTGCTGAAAAAATAGAAGTATATGCCATCCATTTCTTTTTCGTATATTTCAAACTCTACAATCTTACCGCTCACACTCACCCATGTTTTATGATCTGTAATATTCAGTCCGTGCTCCTGCTTGTCAATGGAACCATAAAGCGGCGTAAATACAAAAACTTCATGACCATGCAACGCCAAATTCTGAGAAAGCAACAGAATATTTGACCGAAGCTGGTTATATCCACGTCTGTCAAGCGCACTGAACGGATATATTTCGGGTGTAATCTGAGCAATCTTCATAAGCTAACCTCTCGCAGAAGCTCAGCTGATTCTTCAGGTAAAACTGTATTAACAAAAAAACCTAAACCTCTTTCTGTGCCCGCCAGACGGGAAATTTTAGGAGTTATCATGATCCGCCAGTGATAATATAAAGCTATACGGGAATAGACAGGCTCAGACGCTATAACTGACGGAGTAGGAGATGTATGGATAAAAAGCTGAAAATCCGGTTCGTTTAATATTTTGCTCAGACGCATAAAGCATTCTGCCATTATATCTCCCAAACGTAACAACAAGGTGTCTGATATTCCCATAAAATCATGGTTGTGTACCTTAGGATACACACATATATCAAACGGGGAAGACGCGGCATAAGGACAGATAGCCACAAAATCGCTGTTTTCAAAAACAATACGGTTTTTATCCGCCCGCTCTCCATCAATAATATCACAAATAAGGCATCTTTTGTGACGTTTATAATAAGCGCGGGTATTTTCAAATACCTGAACGGAAGCGTCAGGAATTACAGGCAGCGCCAAAAGCTGACCGTGAGGATGCACAAGGGTAGCCCCGCTATGATAACCATGGTTTTGAAAAAACTGCAAATAGGCAAAACGGATATCTTTACAAAGATCGTTCATACGCGCTTTCACCGCGCCGAAATAACGGGCGAAGAGCATCATATCATGCTCATGCATAAGTCTGGTATGTTTTTCTGTGTAAACAATAATTTCATGGGCGCCGATCCCGTTTATGGTATCGTAAAAACCTTTGCCCCGTTTTATTAATTCCCCTTCAACACGAAAAATAGGATATTTGTTCGGGAAGACTCTAAGCTGCCACCGGTTGTATTCCACAGCGCTGAGTAGTTCGCGCGGGGTCAGCGCTTCATTGCCGGGACAAAAAGGGCAAACATTATGTGTTTGAGGAATATCCATGTGTTCGACAAAATCACCGGGATGCCCTTTACGTTCCGGCGCCATAACAGTCCAACAATTTGTCAAAGGATCTTTGCGCAGTTCAGACATTGGTTACCTCCACAATACATCCAGCTGCGTATTCAGCGTAAACGAACCCTCCCGCTTAAAAGCAGCAAGAAAACAAACTCCCTGCACAGTCAGCTCCATACACTCCACTGACTGCGAGACAGTGTTCACACTGAATATAAATATAGACATTTCTTTATCCCATTTCCAGTGTAACTTACATCCTGTATAAGGGTCAAAAACCGACATCTCCTTTCCGTAAAAATTCATGCCGTCTTTATAAGGGTTTCCATTTATAGTTACCGCTTCCGGGTCGGCAAAACTAAAGTTATGCTCCTGCACATACCAACCAAAATCACCGCCGTTAGCTTTGGTTATACAATTTATCCCCTTTGGGGTGACAGAATATTTTTTTGTCAGTACACAGGAAATTTTTTCATTTTCATGGTAAACGCCGCCATGACGCTTAAACTCTGCCCCGCCGTCCGTTACTTCAGTACTGAATGGCTGGTTTACAAAATCACCCCGCTCCGTAAAAGTTCCCTGCACAAATCCCGCAGTATCGTAGCTGTCAACAAAATGATCTATAAATGAATTACGGTTGTACCAGTCATATCCGATCTTTTCTTTAAGCCCGGGAGGTATTACCAGTTTTCGTTCGTGAATTGTAGCGACCCCTTCGATATTTTCCTCTTTCTTATCCTCAGGTTCTTCAAAAAACATACTGTGATAGCCTTCAGGTCTGCGGGAAAGCGTGTTCATAAGGTTAAACGCCGGTTCTTTACATTCAAAAGTAGAAAGCTGCCCTCCATCGCGGCTGACAAATTGCATATTATACCGCTCTGTACGCAGATACACCTCGTCATATCCGTCCAAATCGGTATCAGCTACTTCCCACAAAGGAAATTTATCCCCTTTAAAAAGTTCGTAACATTTTTCCGCTTCTATCGCCGCGCTCCACGCATTGTTTCTCAGATTAGGCAAATACAGACCGCCGAATACCCCATGCCAAAGACAATCGTTGCATTGCGCGCGATAAAGCCAGTCAAGGAAAACTTTGTCTTTTCTGTTTCCCCGTTTTGACAGGTTGACTGTGCGCTTATGTATGCGGTTCGCCTCAGGGTATTTTACAAAGAAATTTTTCCAGATACTGCCCCGCACGAAATTTTTTACAAAAGGTTCGTATTTTGTATTTTTGAGGAATTTTTCCATATCTGTGAAATTCTGTTGCAGATTGGAAAATAGTGACCACTCTCCCATCTCCTGATATGAAGTAATAGGCAGATACGCCATACCCAACGGTTTCAGCGTTTTTTTCAGATCGGAGAAATGGCTTGTTTTTATCTCACTGTTGGAGGTTACTTCATTCATAAAGTTTGTGAGCCAGCCTTTTTCATATACCCATTCATAAGTTTCAGGCCAGAGACCGAATTTTTCCCCGTCATCAAAACAAACCAGCATATTCCGTCCGCTGTCTCTCATTTTTTTTACATAGCTCACAAGTTCAGGCATAAGGGAAAAGGGTATTTTGTAACGCAACGTTTGATCTATCGGGAATATATTTATCGCGCTGCCGTCATGTTCAGTGCGGAAATACCCTGTCAGCGAAGTTTCTGAAAAACCGGCGGCATAAAAATGATAATCATCAACAATCAGGTCTTCAATACCGCACGCCGCAAGATCAGGCAGAATAGACGGATCCCAGACGCGCTCCGTCAGCCACACGCCGGTCGGGCGCGTACCGAAATATTTTTTAATCGCAGATGAAAGCATATCTATCTGCCCGCGCCTGTCAGCGGGAGGGATTGCCGAAAGTACCGGTTCGTAATACCCGCCGCTGAAAAACTCAACCTGCCCCCTGTCTGATAATTTTTTCAGCAATTTAAAGGTTTGGTCGTGATTTACGCGTATATACTCCAAAAGCCAGCCGCTGTAATGTATGGAAAAACGGAAAGACGGATAATTTTCAGCCTCTTTCAGAAACGGCATATATCCTTTGGCTATAGCTTCATCCACTACATTGCTGAAGTTATTCACCGGCTGATGGCAATGAAGACCTATTATTAACGGGAAAGACATCTTTCACCCCCTGATTTATTTTTTTCGTCAGCATATCATGCGTTCACTTCTCCCACTCGGCTCCGCTATCGTAAAAGGCGCAGCTTTTACTGCAGTACGCCGCTTCGCAATTCAGTCAGCATAAAGGGAGTTCTGTATTATACTATCCAATCAACATCGCTTTTGCTCGGCAATTCCAGTTTGACCATATTATATCTGGGCGCCCGTTCCTGTATCGCCTGTGCGCTTCCCGCTTCCGTATTCATATAAAAAACAACCCCTCTGCTGTTTGCACCGGAAAAAAACTTCCTTAGAGGAATTGTTATCTCTATAACACTATTCATACAGCATATAATGCCATCATTTACAACAAGTTTACCGCGGCTCAGCTTTAGCGCCGTACAACCCAACTCTTCAATCTCTATCTCAAGGGTGCATTCGTTCGGAAAACCGTCAGACGAACCGCAATTAATCCTGAGACATACATTCTCTTCGTTGTATCCGAAATATAACTTTTTCATATGGCTGCCGCCGTGCATGGAACCTTCATCAAAGGAAAGATCAAATTCACCTGCTCCAAGCCATTCATAAAAGTTAGACGCCTCCCCGTCCAATATTGGATATATAGGCAGGGATGGTTTTCGCAAAAGCCCTGTCTTAGCCGTGCTTTTAATAGGCTCAAACAGTTCTCTGGGCACATATTCGCCCAATTTTCTGTAAATGTTTATAAGATGTCCTCTGAACAGCCTGTCAAACAAATCCGCCTGAGTGGTAAAATGATCATCCCCATACCACCAAAACCAGTCGCTCCCTTCGGCAGCGTGGAGTTCTCTGTACAAACTGTCAAGTACATCCTTTTCATATATATGCTGCGCCAGTTTGTCAACCATTTTATTGCGGGTGGCTGACAATAGCTCCCATGCTCTGTTTTTTTCATGATGACCGCACCAGATAGCAAAGTTTCCGTATATCCACGACCCGCTTGCTATACGGGGAAGCAGGATTTTTGGGGTATTACTACCTATATCATCATGCGCCTCCGACATAGTCTGCATAGTGATCCAATCTGTCTGCGCCAATCTTTTATAAAGCTCCTCAAAGAAATAAGAGGCGTTGTGCGGATAATATTCCCAAGCATTTTCCCCGTCAAGGATCACTGAAACATGAGGGGAGAAATCACATGAATCGTAAATTGTTCTCAAATGCTCAAAGAAATTGTCCACCGCCTTCACAGCGTCCCAATTTGCATAAGTAAAACCTATCAGATCGCTTAAATGTTTGTCTCTGAAAAAAACTGACAGTTTTTTATCTTTCTTGAAATGGTAGTGCTGGCGGTACAAAAACGTCCTCTGAGGGTACATTTTAATATTTGCGCCGATGCTGCGCGCCAATATATCTTCATCGGTGGCGATCCATTTTATTCCGCGTTCCATATAATAATCAGCAGTTTTTTCGCTCACCGAACCTTCCGCCGGCCACATTCCCGCGGGCGGCGCGCCAAAAGTCTCAGTATGCGTAGATATAGCTTCGTCCAAATGCCATTTCCAGTCATCGCCAAAACTGCCGCTGAGATTAGGCATAGGGGCATCGGGCATTGCTTCGCGGGCGCTTGTAAAATCCGCCAGCAACGGCAGTATGGGATGAAAAGCGGGGGTCGCAGATATCTCGGCCGCGCCGCTTGAGACAAGTTTTTTGTGCAAAGGCACTATAGAAGCTATTTTACTTGCTAAAAAATTTAAAAGATCAAATTTTTCCGCCTCCGTAAAACCTTGCCCTTTACGGATAAGCGTTGCCGGAAGTTCTTCCTGTCTGATATATGTTCCTGTCCACGCCAAAAGGTAGAGGACAGACATATCCCTCAATTCCTGCTCCGTTAAGCGGTGGTCTTTTTTGGCTTTAATCAGAAGATTTTCAAAATGTTTAAATTCCGAAGCCATTGTCTCCTGCCGGATCATAACAAGCTGCCGCACAAGCGCCTGTTTTTCCGTGTCGCTCAAAGTTGACGTATCTTTGCGCAGAAAGAACATAAAAAGATCGCTTACATTCACAGACTCATAATCTTTCATCTGCATTAAAAGCGAAGGGACATAGTTAAAAGTAACCTTTACCTTACCTGAAGCCGAAGCTTTTTCCACATGGGCTGCCATTTCATGGTAATCTTTAATAGCGTGCAGATATACCCAAGGCATATAGTACAAACCGTCAGCATCATCTTTATAATATGGCTGATGCATATGCCATAATATACTTAATCTTAACAATTTCATGTCAACTCCGCATTTCTTTTATCGTACCCGCCCATCCAACGGTTAATCAAAGTTACATATTCACTGTGCAATTTATCCGCCGACTCCGCCGTCAGCCCTTCCACATAAAGATGTACGTTAGGAGAGTACTGATCCGGAAGCATATGCACCCACGCGTCATGTTTATAAGTTATTTTAACCCCGTCAACAAATGACGCATCTTTGTCCATAGCCTCTTCGCTCATCTTACGCATCAGGTAGCCTTTAAGATCCAGCGGACAGCTTATTACCGAATGGTAATATTTATAATCGGGCAGTTGGCTATAAAGTTCAGAAAGCGGTACATTTATCCGCGCCGCCATTTCAAGAAGTTTGATAGACGCAAACATTGCATCATAGTGAGCCATGTGACCGGTAAAAGAAAACAGGTTGTTTATCGTTCCGCTGAAAGCAAAGTCCCGTAAAAAGTGCGCTTTTATGCCGGTAAATTTGCCGCGCACTATCTCTATATTGCGGAAACTGCTGTCCATCACTGTCGGAACATAAACAGGAAGATACACACGGCTCATCGGCTTGGCGGAGCGGTCAAGAAGCAGAAGCATCAGCAAAAGGAGACGGTCTTCTTTTACAACCTCGCCTGTATCTGTAAGCAGTACAAAACGTTCCCCTGAAGGGTAAACAACTATGCCCGCATCGGCTTTCAGCGTTCGCGTTATCTCGGATGTCTGCCGTTCAACTTCAAGTTTTTGTGAAAAGGTGCGCGATAGGCGCGCCTCATCCTGATAGGCGTTTAGAATAATCGCCTCGGCGCCGATCTTGTTAAGAATATCCGGAAGAAGTAATGCGGTGTTTCCGTTCATAAGATTTACCACAACTTTCAGGCGCGCCGCATTCAGAACAGGCAAATCAAGCATTTTGAGCATTCCTTCACGGTAAAATTCACGCACCATCGGATGTTCAACTATTTCACCCACCTCATCGTGAGGGGTGCGGCGAAAATTATCCCGGAAAAATATCCTCTCTATATTTTTTTCAATCCCGGAATCCAAAGCGTTTCCGTGTTCATCAAAAAATAGTATCTCTGTCTGGGTAGGATCTATATGGTGCTGACGGAAGTAAACCCCGCCCATCTCTCCGAAAGAGGAAAGTTTATAACGCATGACAGGAACAGCTTCCATCTTAAGATCAACAGCGTTTACCCCCGTGGAGATTAAACCGCCCAAGAAAGCGCGTTTCAACATTCTTGACGCGCGGTGGTAATCCCGCCCCACCAGTACTTTTACACCTCTCGGCAGGATGGAGCCAAATGCCGCGCCCAATTTAGCCGACATCTCGGGAGACAACTCCATATTAGTGCGCGCGCCGACCTTTCCCCCTTCAAAGATAGAACTTTTCCACTTATCTCCCCAGATAAGACTGCTGGAAACTATTGACCCGCTTTCTATCTGTTTGTCCGGCCATACGGTGACGTCTTTATCAAACAACACCCTGTCCCCTACTTCGGTGTTGTCCGCTATTATTACTCCCTGAAAACTTTCCACATTTTTGCCCAAAACAACGTTATAGCAGAGAACGGAGTTTGTTAGTTTACACTCTTCGCCAACTTTTACACAATCCCAGATTACAGATTTGCTGATTTGGCTTCCTCTGCCTACAGTACATCCATCTCCCAGCGCCACACCGTCCAAAACAATATCGTCATGCAGAGTACAGTTGTTTCCGATTGCCACAACCCCCTTGAAGACCACATTATTGCCGATATGAACGTTATCCCCCGTATAGCAGACGGCGTTGTCAACCTGATTAAGATTACCGGGAATGCTGAGCGTAACCTTTCCTTCGGTAATATCATTCATACAACTGCGGTAAGAGTCGGGGTTGCCCACATCGCGCCAGTATCCTTTGGCGTTAAAACCAAATAACGTAATCCCTTTAGACATAAGGGCGGGGAAAAGGTCTTTTGAAAAATCAAAATTGCGGTTTTCAGGGATATAATTCAGAACTTCCGGCTCCAATACATATATTCCCGTATTAATAGTGTCGCTAAACACCTCACCCCATCCCGGTTTTTCAAGAAAACGCAGGATTCTCCCCTCTTTATCCGCCATAACCACTCCGAACTGGAGCGGATCACTAACGCTTGTAAGGGTAATGGTTGCAGTGGATTTTTTTACTTCATGAAACCTCACTATTTCAGGGAGTTTTATATCTGTGATCAGATCGCCGGAAACTACAATAAAACGTTCGTCCAAAAAACGTTGCGCCTTTTTAACAGCCCCTGCGGTGCCGAAATCATCATCCGGCGTGACATAATGCATACGCACACCAAGATGGGAGCCATCGCCGAAATATGATGTTATCACATCAGGCTTAAAATATAGAAGAACAATAATATCATACACGCCAAGATCCTTCAGCGAGCGTATGATATACTCCATCATTGGGCGGTTAAACACCGGGATCATCGGTTTCGGCATCCTTGCCGTCAGCGGCTGTATCCTTGTTCCAAACCCCCCTGCCATCACTACAGCTTTCATAAAAACCTCCGACAATAAAAATTACCAATATATATGCCTGAAATAGGTCAGAAAACAGGCAGCATAAATAAACGGTAACAAATAAAACTTTTAAGCAATGCCGTTACTTTTTATTTAAAACTTTGGATATCTCATCTTTAAGTGAGTCAATATCCTGTGATTTTACCCAGTACCCATCCGCCTGCCATGTGGCAAAATCGTCTTGGTACGCGCTATATGCTGTACACATAATGGTACGCACACCGGGATAATTACTGGTAATCGTTTGCAGTATATCAATACCGCTTTCATCCTTGAGTTTAATATCAAGAAGACATATGTCAATTTTTTCGGCATCCAATACCTTATAACACTCCTTGCTGTTAGCAGCCTCGTGAATGATATAACCCACTTCTTTTAGTTCATCGGAAAAAAGCATACGGATATCCGGTTCATCGTCAACAATAAGAATGTTTTTACTCATTGGTTACCCTCCTGATTAATCAAAATTTGCTTGCCCTAGGCAAACATATGATTTTATTTCAAAGTTTATCAGAAATTTAATAAGTTACAACTGTTTTTTATAACTTGCGTACCCCAAAAATTTTTGAGAGCAATTCCGCAAAATGTGGAAGAATCTTATAAATTTATCAAACAATCGTTTGGACTGGAACGAGCTACAATAAAGGCAACCTCCAATAACCCTAAAAAAGTTCTATCCTGCAACGCATTTTCCATAATGTGTCATTTTTATATTGTTTTTTTGTGAAACAAACAATTTTTTAGCGTAATTTATAACAATATTTCTTTAATATACCCTGTTTTTGCCCATGTAGTAAACTGAGTTTTTTGAAGATTCACGCCAATATTAATCATTTATGCCGCCTAAACACATATAAGGCAAACTGCTTTGCGGATGTGATTCCATTCTCCTATACGACCTCTTTGGTCATCGGATGCTACGGCTACGGCTCTTCATTCTGGATTACGGTCTCAAAAACCAGTATAAAATGCGAACTATAGCCTTGGGTTGCCTTATATCTAAGGCAGTATATCACATCTTCATCACAAATGACTTTTTATCATTCCTGGATTGCTTCGCTTGGCTCGCGAAGACGGTCAATATAAGGAAACTACCATAATAATTATTGTATTTTTTCACAGCCTGTTTATAATCTTCCTAAATATGATAGGCAGTTTATGAAACGTTTAATAATACTTTTTGTATTTCTTACTGTTCAGTTGGCTTTTGCGCAAAATGCTCTTCAGTCAGTACAGCAAGCGGGTGTTCTGAGGGTTGGCATGGAAATTGGTTACGCCCCCTTTGAAATGACAAATAAAGAGGGAAAATTCGTCGGTTTTGATGTTTCTATAGCGGAGGAGATATCCAAACGTCTCGGCGTTAAACTTGAACTTATAGATACGCCTTGGGACAACATCCTTAAAGACCTGGTCAATGGGAAGTACGATATTGTTATGTCAGGAATGACTATCACTTCGGAACGCAAATCTATCGTTGATTTCTCAACACCATATTTTATCGGCGGTCAGACATTATTGGTAAACAAACAAAAAGCGGATCAGATTAAAAGTTTTAGGGATATGAACAAACCCGGAATACGGATTGTCACCAAACAGGAAACTGTGGCTGATAATTTGGTAAGAAACTTTTTTTCAAAAGCGCAGATAATTTTGATGAATAAACCGGAAGATGATATTGTTGCCGCGCTGATAGCTGGCGAAGCTGATGTTTTTGTGTATGATTTCCCGTACCTAGCGATTGCAGCGCAAATTCATAAAGAGAGCGCCGTTTTCCTGTCGACCCCGTTCACTTACGAACCGTTTGGCATTGCTGTCAAAAAGGGGGATGGCTCGCTTGTAAACCGTTTAAATGACGAAATTAACGCGCTTAAGGCAGACGGCGTCTATAAAAAACTGTATGACTATTGGTTTAAAGGAACAGATTGGGAAAAAGAGATGTAATGCCAAGTTCTGATCAGACGTCGGGAGATATGATGCTATGTCAATACAAAACAGAGTTTTACTGAGTTTGCTTTTACCTGCCCTATTTGTAGTAGCGCTTATAGTTTTTATGTCCGTAAGCATTTCAAATCTTAGTAGCGAAATGAGCAAAGAGAAGAAAAATACTGACATCCTGATAGAATTGAGGGAAGTTCAATACATAAGTCAGAAATTAATAGAAAGTATCGGCAATTTAGCTATTCACAGCTTTAGCGGACTTTCCGAGCAGGATATCAACACGCTGGACGGGATATTCGGGGAGGCGGAAACTGTCAAAACTTATCTTAAAGAGCGACTTGATAAGAAAATGATGGAAGATGTAGATAAGGTGTTTAATATAATTGAGTTTGTCCGCCCTGTTGTTGAAGATCAATTAATTCCCGCAATCAATGATCATGCGGAATACACAATTCTTTTAAGTGTTAATGATCTTGTGGGTTTTGCCCTTAAAGAATCACAAAACACAATAGATTCCATAATAATCAACGTACAGTATGGTGTAGACAATCAGATGGCTGAAATTAGCAAAAAACATAATAAACTGAAAGCCATAATAATAATCAGCGGTTTTATTATATTGCTGTTATTTGCCATTACAATAACCATTACCAAATTCACAGTTGCAGATAAACTGAAAGAATTCATAATAACTGTCAAAGGTTTTACCTCCGGAGACGGGGATCTCACAAAACGGCTGCCGGTCAAAAGCATGGATGAAATCGGCACGTTGGCTGAATATTTTAACCGGTTTACCGAAAACGTTCAAAACATTATCAAAGAGTTGAATAAAACGGCGTCTGACATATCAACGCAGGAGCAAAAACTTGACATTACGCTTAAAAGCGTCAGTGACAGGATTCGCCGGCAAAATACTGAGATAAATACATTTGCCGTTATGCTTTCAAATGTGACGGACGCATCTCTCTCCGTAGTCGGCAATATTCAGAATAACAGCGCGGTTATGCAAAAAGCAAGCGAACAAACCGGTGAAGGCAATCAGAAACTGGCTGATACCAAAGATAAGATATACGCCATAAAAGAACATACGGAAAAATTGGCTGTAACAATATCTTTATTATCTGAGTCATCCGGTCAGATAGGTGAAATCCTGCGGGTTATAAACGATATTGCCGATCAAACCAATCTGCTTGCTTTAAACGCGGCGATAGAGGCGGCGAGGGCAGGTGACGCCGGAAAAGGGTTTGCCGTTGTTGCGGACGAGGTGCGCAAACTTGCTGAACGCACTCAGAATTCGGTGGGAGAGATATCAAAGATCATTAAACAGCTTAATAATTCCACTACAATTGCTACCCAAGATATGAATGAGGCGGGGGTGAGAGTAGGCGAGGGGGTTAATGTTATATCGTCCACAGCGGCGACTTTCGGTAATGTTGTGGAAGGAATTAACACTATCGAAAATCTAACTGACAACGTAAGTTCCACAGTGGACAAGCAGGCGCGGGATTTGCAGGATGTAAACCAGAATATGCAAAAATTAGCAATAGATTTGGAAGAGGGCAACCATGCCTTGGCAGACCTCACAGGCACAGCTACCGCGCTGCGCGGGCTTGCCGAAAACCTCAGAGCTATTGTAGGTAAGTTTAAGACTTAGGATAATCAATAAATAATACCGACTTGCAATCAATACAGTATTTTCAAATTTCGTCTTTACGAGAAACACAGTGACGAAGCAATCCATAAGAATAAAACAATCTGTATTGCCGCGCCGAAGGCGCGGCAATAACCGTCAATGTAAAGTGGAACAGCTATAAAGTTTGTATTAGTCTATAAAAACTGGAATAGAGTAATAAGGGTCTGATTTCCTTATATCCCACTCTTTATCTGCCCATTTGCCATTTCGAGCTTTTTTCTCAAGTAATGAAATTGTTTTGCAATAGATTGATGTTGCCTTCGCCAATTAAGCCAATGTAAAATAAAAACCTCTGAAATATTCTTAAATCTCCACATAAGATAATAAAACAGCTTTCTTAGTTCAGACTTCGAAACAGTTACTAAAAATTCCGCCCCTTTTTAAAGGCATTTAAACTGCCGCTTGTGTCAAGCTCTATCGCCGCTTAAAACTTCCTATCATGAGGCTATGCGCCTAATTGACATTTTCGTATCCTTTCGGTAAACTTAAAAATAAGGTGAGTAAAATGATTAATAAGTTTTGCATTTGTTTGGGACTTGCATTTATGTCTGCATTATTTTGTGTTTCTGCGTCTGTCGCATCAGATTTAAAGGAAATGAACCCAACACTCGGAAAAGAGTTGGATTTTAATGATAAAGACGCTACTGAATATCAAACAGTTATGGATGTTTTGGTAAAAGCCGGATGGGAATACGATAAATTAACCGCAAAACAAAAAGAGTTTGCTGAAAAATATAGTATTTGGGAAACTTCGGGCAGTTATTGGGATGTACTTGGCGGAGGGGACGGTTGGTATAATGCCGGAGGACCTGAAAGCGTTTCCGCCTCTTCATATCTAAAGTCAAATAGCAAAACGATCACTTATTTGCCGGAAAATATCCACGATTTGAATTTTCAAACCGCGTGGGTTCCGGGTGAAAAAGGGGCAAAAGGTTATGGCATAGGGGAGTCTGTTACCTATTCTTTCAAACAATCATCGCCAAGAGTTACAACAATTATCATTGCAAACGGTTATGTGAAATCGGAAAAAGCGTATCGTGAAAACTCGCGGGTGAAAAAACTTAAAATGTATATTGATGGCAAGCCTTTTGCTATTTTAAATTTAAAAGATGTTCGGCGTGAACAGATTTTTAAATTTGAACCGTTTGGAAGAAAACAATCAGATACTAACTTGGAAGAATTGAATAAATTGCCGAATTGGACATTAAAATTTGAAATTCTCGAAGTTTATAAAGGTGATAAATATGACGATACGGCAATATCTGAAATTTATTTTGACGGACTTGATGTACTTTGTTTAGGAGCGGGAACAAAAATTTTGATGTCGGACAACTCGCTGAAAAATATCGAATCAATTCAAGAAGGGGAGTTGATAAAAAGTTACGATTTTAAAAATAAAAAATTGATAAATTCAAAAGTTACAAAACTAATCTCCTCAACACATTCCAATCTTTTGAAATTAAAATTTGTCGGCAATGAGATAATTACAACTAGAGACCATCCGTTTTGGACTGAAAATAATGTTTGGGCTGCTGATGATGCAGAAAAGGCAAATAAACATTATATCCAAAAAACAAAAGTAGAAAAACTGCAAATTGGCGGCAAAGTTTTTATACCGGAGAAAAATGTCTTCTTGGAAATTGATGATATAGAATTTATTGACATAAAACAAACTACATACACAATAGAACTTTCCGAAAGCGACAATTATATTGCAAATGGATTGTTGGTGAAAACAGAAATTGTGAAATAAACAAAAATATTTTTGGATTGTTTAATTATCGTAGCCTTTGCCAACTTGCTCCTCACATTAGGGCGTGTCGTCAATAGTATTGCATAATGTTGTAATATAGTGTAAACCCTATGCATATATTATGGGGGTATGCAATGGAATTAGCACATCGATGTCACGATATCTCAGATAGACTTTGGGAAGTTATAAAACCTCATTTACTTGGACACAAAGGAACTTGGGGCGGGAATGCTCGGGACAATCGACTATTTATTAATGCAGTGTTCTGGATATTCATTATTGAAACCACATGGTTATAATAAAATAGAAAAGCCCTTAATTACTGAGTGAACCTCTGTACATGAAAACAGTTGTCGAAGTCTGCCGGGTTCCTTCAAGGCCGTCCAGTTCTTCAGTTTGTGTTCTCGTGATTGGAAATCCGTCGCTGTCATATTCGTAAACATTTTTCTTTGTAACCATACCGAATTCAAAAATGGCGTTGGATACTTCAGTAACGTTATTATTAAGCCCAAAATATTCCATAAAACCATTAAAATACCACTGCCATAACCATTTTGGGGAGGCGCAGTTATAAAACGGAGATTTTTTATCATCGTATTTTAATTCCATAACGCTTTCGCCCATCTCATCTCCATATCTTTGCAATACCATATTACCGTCTTTGTATTGATAAGTGCGAAACATACTTTCAGGCCCTTCTCCGCTTTGCATTTCATATCTGGTGAGATACCCGTCTTTGTTCATGGTCATAATGTTAAGTACGTTATCGGCGTACGTGTGATTAATGTTTATTGTTGTATTTCCGCTTAATTCAAAAGTTGTCATTACCTCCATAGGGGTGGCGAATTCAATCCCATCACCGTCAGGATAAGAAAATATATGCGTGTACATTGCTTCTTCCCCTTGGTAAAATGTTACTTTTACGATACGGTTTTGGTTATCGTACCCAAACTCAGTAACACCGTCACCGGATACTATGCTTCTTAAGAGCTTTACGCCACTACTATCGTTGTTTTTGCGCTCAGCCTCTTGCTGAGCTGCTTGTAACACAGCTTCGGCTTCTAGCGCTGCATAGGAGGCTTGTAGCGCTGCTTCAGCCGCCTCAGCAGCAGCTTGCGCTTGTGCTTGCGCCGCCCTTTCAGCATCGCTTATTTTGCTCTTGCAAGAGGTCAATGCCACCGATGTCAGCGTTATTGCAGCAATAATCAAACAGTTCCAAAATACTTTTTTCATGGTATCTCTCCTTAAATTTTATAATCAGAAATATATCTCTCCGGCAAAGCAGAGAGGTTGAGTTGTACAACTACTTGACTTTATCTTTGAAACTTTTGCCAGCAGAAAACTTTGGAGCTTTGCGGGCAGGAATTTTAATGGTTTTTCCTGTTTGCGGATTACGACCGTTACGGGCGGCACGTTTAACGGATGAAAACGAACCAAAACCAACAAGAACCACTTTATCGCCTTTTTTTACTACCTCCATAATAGCTTCTATTGTTGTGTCAATCACGGTTTGTGCATTTTTCTTTGATACCTCTGCTTTTTTTGCTATCTTGTCAATAAGTTTCCGTTTATTCATTGTGTGACCTCCCGAATGCTCATTATTTGCACATACTTAAAGATATTTGTCAATATAAAATGTCTCGCGTACCCCCAATTTTTTATTGGCTATATCCGTAAGATATTGAATACATTGAGTTTTATATAACTATGTGGATAAAAGAGACTTTTTAAAAAATCGTAAATGTAACGTTTAAAAA